>CAYFQV010000284.1:0-3293 GCA_964345195.1 uncultured Spirochaetaceae bacterium | reverse complement strand
GGAACTCGTCCCGTATGCGTTCCGCACGCTCGATCTCTCGAACGCTCGTGCGCTCTGTTTTCTTCCGATACCCCGACGTGACGATGTAGACCTGCGCTCCACTGTAGAAATAGAACAGCCGACAGATGTCCGAGCCTTGTTGCACGCGAAGTTCCCACAAATCATGGTCTTTGAGTTTGCGGCTGTGGGGCATCGCCAGGTATGGGCCGAACTGTCCCAACAGATCGATGACATAGAGCGTCTTTCCGCGGAGCTTCCTCGGCAAGCTGTTCAGAAACACCTCTGCCTGCTCCAGCAGGATGACCTCGTATTCCACACTGAATGATACCATATTTGATATTGACCGGCAACACTGTTCGGCTTTGTCCCTGTAACGTAGAGGCTCGAAGTGTTTCATCCCGTAGAACTGGAGAGCTCGGACCAAATGAAACGGACACAACCAGAACATCCCCCGTCGCCCATGGCCAGTGCTCTTTGGGGCGATTACGATTGGGAATTGGCCAGTACTTCCGTCTTGAAAAAGAATTGCACATCATCTCAGACACGGTAGCTTTCGCCTAGCATTGGAGCAAGATAACGATAGACCTCACTCGCGCCCCGCGCCTCGACAACGGCCGGCAATCATGACAAGGCAGTGCACCCGAAGGTCCAAGCCTCCTGTCGGAGGCGACAAGTGAACCGCAATGCTATGCAGCGACCCCTTCACTCTCTCTGTGAAAAAGCGGCCTCGGACGGATGCGATGTGCTTGACTATTCCGCAACGGCACACCGTAGACTCCACCTGCAAAGGGAAGGAGGCAGCCGTGACAATAAGCGAGATTTGCGAACGTACTGGCCTGACTAAGAAGGCGGTCCGTCACTATGAGTCGCTCGGTCTGATTAGTCCGGAGGTGCTGAGCAATGGCTACCGTGAGTTCGGAGAGGGAGAATTGGCTCGATTGATCGAAATCAGTGTGCTTTCTCAGCTTGGGTTTTCCCTTGACGAGATTGGACGAATGATGGAGTCGCCCTCGACTACCGATGCGCGTATTCGCGAGCGTATTGAAGAGCTCAAGACGGAGAGGGAAAGGCTCAACGCTTCTACAGCTCTGCTAGAGGAGCTCAGCAGCACGGAGTTGTCGCTCTCGGATTTGCGCGCTCACCACCGCGAGTTGCTCGATTCACTACAGGACAAACCCGGATTCCTGGTTGGCAGACTCAAGGAACTGTTCCCCGGCGGCCTCGGCGAAGTCCTCGGCCTTGTATACGGTCATTTGCTCGACGCCCGCCTCCTTACCGATGATGCAATGAATGCGTGGCGGTCTTTGATTCAAGAACTTGACGCTGTGGATCCGATCGAGATTCCTGATCCGATTTTGCAGTGGACTCAAAGGGCCGGAGATCCGGACGCTATTCGTGCCCGGCTTGACGCTTACAAGAACGAGTACTCGCAAGACTATGAGAATTTCGCCTCGACCAAGCTAAGCGCCGTAGAGTCCTATCTTGATTCAACTCCGGAGGATGACCAACGGGCGGCGGTGGAGAGGGCGCACATGGTTGCGAGTTTCTTCGCTGGGCCGGCCGCCCCAATCGCCAGGATCATGCAGTCGTACCTTCCGCGCCTAAGCGAGAGCTATGGTCGCATACTTGAGCACCAGGCGCGCCTGCTGCGCGAGAATCCCCAACTTCAAGACCAGCTGGGTATCAATCAGATTAGGCGTTAGGCAGGCGCGGCATAGCATTGAGTTGAGCAGAAGTGCCGGGAGCGTCTCACCGCTCGACGAGCAGAGCCGAGACTGACGTGCGTGGTAGCGACGGCACTCTGCCGCCGAGATGTCCGGGCGCTTTCTGCTCCAACGACATGTTCAAGTAAGCCGCTCCGCGGCCACCGTAAGAATCAGGCCGTGGTGACGCCTGTCCCCTGAGCCCGGCTCGTCATCCACATCTCAGCCTATCATGACCTCCTCATATCACATCCGATCTTGAGGAGGATCACCGATGAACTGTCTTCACTCTCAGTGGTATGCGCAGATGAAACGCGCATTGGATCTCAGCGGCAAGAGTCCGGCGACACAGGAGTCGTATCTGCGTTCGGTACGACAACTGGCCGACTACCTGCGAAAAGAGCCGGAGGAGGCCGAAGAGCAGGAGCTTGAGCGCTACCTGCTGTTTCGCCGTAACGAGAGCCGGTGGAAGCCGGCGACGCTGCGGCTGTGTTACGCCGGGATCAAGTTCTATTTCCAGACCGTGCTCGATCGGCGCTGGAAGCTCTTCGCCATTCTTCACGCCGAAGACCATCGGGCGCTCCCGGTGGTTCTCACCCAGGAAGAGGTCATCCGGATACTCCGTTGCGTGAAGACTTTCCACAACTACGTCTTTCTCTCACTCATCTACGCCTGTGGACTGCGTCTCGGCGAAGCCCTTGCTCTCACCGTCGACGACGTCGACGCGCGGGCGATGCTTGTGCATGTACGCGCCGGCAAAGGCGGCAAGGATCGCACCGTCCCGCTTCCCGAGGATACGCTCACGCTTCTTCGCCGCTACTGGTGCACGCACCGTCATCCCACGCTTCTCTTCCCCGCTCTCGGCAGGGGAGGCAAGAGCGGCCGGGCGGCTACGGGGGCGACAACCGCGATGAATCGCGCAAGCGTCCAGGGAGCGTTCCTCCGCGCTCGCAAGGCCGCCGGTGTCACCAGAGCGCACGTGTCAGTCCACACCCTTCGCCACAGCTACGCGACCCACCTCTTGGAAGCGGGTCTCAACATCCGCTTCATACAGCGAGCCCTCGGTCACGGGCGGCTCGAGACGACGATGCGCTACCTCCATCTCACCGGCAAGGGGCAGGCCGACGCGTACCGCATCATTAACTCGGTCATCGGGGAGGTCGGCCATGTCCGCTCTCGCTGAAGTCTTTCGCACCCACGGCGCCGCCTATTGTGTCGCCGGCGGTGATGCCGTCCCCGCCCGGCATCGCGCGGTCGTTGACTCCATCACCCACTGCCGCACCGAAGCGCTCGGCACTCTCACCTGCTCGTGCGATGAGTGCGGGCAGGTGTTCGACATCTACCGCTCCTGCGGCAATCGCCACTGTCCGGTTTGCGGAAAAGCGAAGGGGCGCGAGTGGCTCGCCAAACAGCTCGATAGGCTCCTTCCTGTACCGCACTTCATGATCACCTTTACCGTCCCGGCGGCCTTCCGCTCGCTCTTCCTCGCTCACCGGAAGCTCTGCTACCAGGCGTTCTTCCAGGTTTCCTCGGCGGTTCTCTCTCGCCTCGGCTCGGAGTCCACGTACTTCCCCGGCGATACACCGGGCT
>CAYFQV010000283.1:0-3302 GCA_964345195.1 uncultured Spirochaetaceae bacterium | reverse complement strand
GAGGTTCCATCACCAAGGGCATTGATCGAAAGCCGCTAAGCAACATATCAAAGCATATTTAATAAAATAGTAGC
Organism: uncultured Spirochaetaceae bacterium; assembly: GCA_964345195.1. Lineage (GTDB taxonomy): Bacteria > Spirochaetota > Spirochaetia > DSM-27196 > PWMO01 > CAYFQV01. The sequence continues at coordinate 3,228 of CAYFQV010000283.1, read as the reverse complement.
CAATGCACCTCCGCTATTTACAAAAGAATTGCCTCAACAACCTTTTCATACTTTGTACACTTATTTAGCTTCCTCTTTCGCTCTGTCGCCGTAAAGACAAATTGCTGCAACTCTTCTACATCACGCTCAATTCGCTCAATATCTGGAAGGCCGGGTGGAAGCTCTGATGCGCGATCGTGACCGGAATAATGTGAGCAACGCTTCATGCCTTCAAATATAATTGGATAGTCGGTGTGTGGATTGTAACAGGCAGCTTCCAAGCTCTGCGTTTTTACTTCAGGACGGAAGCGCTCAATAGCCTTATTAAGGAGTATCTCCTCGACAACTCGCTCCCAGGTCGCACGCATTTGAGTGTAGAGGTCAACGACGCGCGTATAAAAGTTTTCATTCATCGGCTCATACGAGCTACGCCTAATTTCTTGAAGTTTCGTATCGATGTCGTTAAGCCTTTCGGAAACATCTTTTACATGTAGAGGTTTCTTATTCTTCTCAACCACACCAAATTGATTATTACCGGCGCTACGCATCCACTCGCCGTGGCAGCCGACTTGAGCGCGACGAGCTTCGTTAGCAAGCATGTAATGGAAGACGATGTTGTGCGTGAACACGATGACCTGGCGGCCCCCGGCAGCTTCTTCGGCAAGTCGCTCAGCGACCGCCTGCATACGGTTATGGTCAAGCGAGGAAACGGGATCGTCAACGATGATGCCGTGATCGGTACCAAGCTCTGTAAGCTCTGCCAAGAAGCAGGCAAGAGCAAGAGCGCGCTGTTCACCCTCACTAAGCACTTCACTGTTGTTGGCAATACGCTGCCGGGCTGTTAAAGCGACTTCAACCACGCTGTCGCCGCCCTCGCCACGATCAGCAAGATCGAGAGGGAGATGGGTTAAACCTAGACGTTGAAGCTCTCGCGTCAGCGACCGTTTTAACGTCGGTGTCAGAATTTGACGGCGTCGGGCAGTAAGGCGCCGATTAATCAGCCTCGAGCCGCACTGATCGCGGCAGGCAATCAACCTTTGACGCTCCTCAAGGCGGTTGCGCCGCGCGACGATGGCCTCAATTTGCTCGCTCAGCCGTCTCTGATCACTGAGCTCGGCATGACGCATCTGTAACCGTGAGAATACTCCTGGATGACGGTCAGCGGTTTCGAGCTCGGCAATCTCCGCTTTAAGTAAAACAATCTCGCTGTTGAGAAGCGCTACGGGGGCGTCAGGGAGTGGTTCAAGCCCATCAAGATCATCGTAGCGGCCCTCGCGTAGCGCCGCCTGAGCGATGTGATAGCGTTCTCTCGCTTTTTCCACGTAGAAGCCAGTAACAACTGTATGCTCTCTGCGTGCTTCAGTTAGGCTCGCGTATGCAGCGAGCAACGTCTCGATCTCGTGCCTACGCCTTATCGGGTACCTTGCGAGCCTTTCGCGGTGTTCGGCGAAAGCGCGCACGGCGGCATCGCTTTCCTGTGCAAACCGCCCTGCAATGTAGTCATCGAACGCCGCCATGCGGGCTTTGGCCGTGTCGTTTAGTTCCTGCTGGCAGAGCACGCACAAACCAGCTTTGGAAAGTTGAGGCGGCGGCGTGTCGGGAAATGCGGTCGATGCAAATTCGCGAGCATAGCTAAGCATTTTGCGCCAAACGTCCGAGCCGATACCGGAGAACGGCTCATCACTGAATAGATCACGGGCGGCGGCTTCCGCTGCCCGCTTCGCGGCGTCTACGGCTTGTTGCATCTGTCGAAGATTTTCGATGGCGCGATCGCCGACAGTTTCCTCGATCGAGACAACCTCGTCTCTCGCAGTTTCGAGGGCCCGCTTCGCATCTTTCAGCACGCGCATCATGCGCGCGGGCTCACTCCTGAGCTGTTCCTCCATTGCAGCAAGTTCGTCCCCCTTTTCAGGTGACCAGACACCCAGCGTTCGTAGATTCTGCTCGCTCGGCAGATCGACTACAGCGGTGTTGGGCACAAGCCTGCGAAGTGCCGCATGAACAGCCGTGCCGTCAGTGTATCCATCGGGAAGAGGGGTGCTTATAGCTGCATCTACCGACGTGAGCCGCTCCCTAAAACCGGCTTGCAGGGCCCGGCAAGCGAGAACGAGCTTGTTCATAAGATCGAGCTCGTAGGGAAGAAATTCGATCCGCCTTTCCTTGTCGACGTAAACACGCGCGGTTTCCGTATCGAACACAGAGATCCGCGATAATTCGTCTGGTGGATCCTGACCACCTATCCAAACGCGCTCGTCTTTAGGCTGGTCGTCGTTCCCAGCCCGGAAAGCAACAGCCACTTCCGGCGGGCGGGCAGCAGCACCCTCGAAGACATTGGGCCGCAGGGTAACCGGGCTGAGGGAGCGGCAAAGCTGCTTCGCAACGCGACAATAGCCGCTTTTGCCCGACGCATTTGCGCCGTAAATTAAGGTAATCCCGTTTACAGCGAACCGCAGGGGCGGTTGGTCTGGTGCGAGGCGGTCGACGTGCCGCACGGGCCCGAGCGAGGCGAGCACCGTTCTTGGATGGTTTTCTCCGACGTCGCTGAGATGCTCCGCGGTAAGCGGCGCGGCGGCAGGAAGGTCGTCGATAGGGAGTCCGTCGGGGGACTCGAGCCCAGCATCGTGTTCGATCTCGAGACGCAGCGCAGCGAGATCGTCGTGGGTGAGTTCGCCGTTGATTGCAATTCGGCGGAGCGCGTCCTGCTGCCAAGCTTTTTGATGTCTTGACCAATCAAGTAAATGTTCAAATGCCATGGGAGACCGAGGATAGTGCGGAAAAAGAGAAGGCGATCCTAGGGAGCGTCTTCCACACCCTTCACTGCGAAGTTAACTAGATATATATCATGGGGCATTGCATAGTCAAATTGGATGAATGTATGAGTTGTGACGATTAGCGGTCTCCATCCATCCACGAGCGTCGCTGCGTTGACCAGTCGAGGCTCGTGAGGCGAGTATCACGGCAGGCGATGAAATACGCGTGATCCCGCGCCCGTGAGCGGCGATGAGCATGGCAAATCAGTAAAAGTAGCGGAACCCCGCGCATCCTGAATGCGTTGGTGGCATAGAAAACAGCCGCGCGTAATGCGGGGGAAAAAGACCGCAGTGTAGTTGGGGCAACATCGACAGCACAGCTGTGAACGACGTGTTTGAAGTGGTGAGGCGGAGGCGCTACGGTCTCCCAGACCGATGGGAGAAAAAATAAGAGTGGGCTGGAAACAACCAATTAGTCGAAAAATATCATTTAAACAAC
>CAYFQV010000282.1:0-3311 GCA_964345195.1 uncultured Spirochaetaceae bacterium | reverse complement strand
CGCAGCGCCAGCGCCTCGAAGAGGCGCCGACTCGCCCGCGCCTTGTTCAAGGTATAGAGGTGAACCCCGTCGACGCCGTTATCGATCAGATCCCAAACCTGGGCGGTAGCCCAATGGACTCCGGCGTTCTCCACGTATTCATCTCCGTGGGGCTCGGCGCGCTGGATGGCCTTGAGGAGCGGCGCCGGGAAGCGCGACCCGGCGGCAAGACTTGCCATCTTGCGCATCCCCTTTGTCGATGTGATCGGCATGATCCCGGCAACAATCGGCACCTCGATTCCGACGAGGCGACAGCGCTCGACGAAGTCGTAGAAATCCCGGTTATCGAAGAACAACTGCGTACAGATGTAGTCCGCTCCAGCGTCAACCTTGGCCTTGAGGTAGTCCGTTTCGTCCAGGCGGTTCGGCGTCGCCGGATGACCTTCAACGAAGCCGGCAACACCGACACCGAGCTGGGGATACTCCTTCTTGATGAAGTCCACCAGCTCGGCGGCGTAGGCAAAGCCGCCGGGCACCGGCTCGAAGCTCCGCTGACCCTCCGGAGGATCACCTCGGAGCGCCATGATGTTCTCCACCCCGCTTTCGACGTAGCTGTCGAGAATGCGCTTGGTTTGCTCCCGGCTGGTGTCGACGCAGGTCAGGTGGCAGACCACGTTGAAACTCGTCTCCTTCATGAGACGTACCACCAGGTCGTGAGTGAGCTCCCGCGTGCTGCCACCGGCGCCGTAAGTGACGCTGACGTAGGCTGGGTCCAGCCGCTCGAGCTGCTCCACCGTCTTGCCCAGCGTCCGACTCCCCTTCTCGCTCTTGGGCGGAAAGAACTCGAAGCTCAGGGCCGGCCGGTGTGTGCGGAACACGTCGCGGATATGCATGGCGCCCTACCGAGTCTTCTGAAAGTGAAAGATGCCCCACGCGAGGTGGCCGGCGTTGCCGCCGTCGACCCAATGGCGAAGGCCCTTCTTCATCCGATCGATGTAATCTTGGCTTACAACCTTCCGCAATTCGCGCTCGTTCTTCTCCGTCTCGCTCAGCACCCGACCGTAGTGGGCGGCGAGCTGATGCGCCTGGTTCTCGAAGGCGATTTCTTCATAGCCGAGATCGCGTAGCGTGCTCCGATAGAAGCCCGGAGAGCCGAGGCTATCCAAGTGAATGCGGTCCAAGATGGGCTGAAGTACGTTATTGGGACAGTCATCAGCCATCATGGGGTCGGTGAAGACAAAGTGTCCACCTCGCTTAAGTACACGGTCCGCTTCCTCGAGGACCGCCTTTCGGTCCCCGCTGTGGAGCATGGCGTCCTGGGACCAGACCACGTCGAAAGTGTCGTCACCGTAGGGAATATCGTCGAAGCTCCCGTCGACGACATCGACAAGCTGATCGAGACCCTGCTCACGGTTCATTTCGCGGTCGCGGTCGTTCTCGACCTCGCTCAAGTTGAGCGCCACGACCGGCAGCCCGAAGGTCTTCGCCAGATAGCGTGCCGCGCCGCCGTAGCCGGCGCCGATGTCAATGGCCTTGCTGCTGCCGGTAAGGCGAATGCCCTGAGCACCGGTAAGATGTGCGGCCATTCGCTCCACGGTGCGCTTGCTCGCATCCCGGATCGGCTCGTCGTCGGAGCGGTACAGCCCGACGTGAATGTCTTCCCCACCCCAGATGGTGTAGTAGAAGTTGTCCGCGTCGCTGGAGTTGTAGTACTCCCGAGCGACGGTCACCGGCTCGGATGCGTGTTTGCTGCTACTCATATGCTCCTCCTCTCTATTCGCGATAGAGCTTTTCGGCGACGTGAATGAAGAAATCGGGCTCCTCGTCCCGGTAGGTCTCCTGGAAGTCACCGTAGGTGTTGATCTCTTGAAATCCAACCTCGCCCATGAGCCTGCGAACATAGTCCTTGCGCAGCGGAAACATGTTGAGGAAGTATTCGGACCCGTCGTGGAATCGGTATCGGAAACGCGCCAATCCGTCGTCCACGTGAGCGGGCTCGGCGGAAACGTTGGCGCCGCAATAGTAAAAGGTATGCTTGAAGGAGAAGCCCTGGTCCAGAATTGCGTCGTAGTTACGCTGATCCAGAATGAGCACGCCGTCGTGCTTGAGCATGGCGTAGAACTCAGCCAAGGCCTTCCGACGGTCCCGCTCGGTAAACAGGTGGGTGAAGGAGTTGCCGAGACAGACAATAGCGTCGTACTCCCCGTGAACGTCTCGGTTGAGCCAGCGCCAATCCGCCTGAACGGTGCGCATGATGAAGCCCTCGTCCCGTGCGTTATCGAAGGCCTTCGAGAGCATCTCGGCGCTCCCGTCGGCACTCACCACATCGAAGCCTGCCTTGATCAGGCTTACCGAGTGGTACCCGGTGCCGGTTGCGACATCCAACACGGACCGCACCCCTTTCTTTTTCAAGACATCAATGAAGAAACTTCCCTCGCCGGAGGCACGAGTCTTCCAATCAATGAGGTCGTCCCACTTCTCAACGAAGGCTTGGACGTACTCCTTCTGATAGTGATCGCTCTCCCTCATCTTAACCGGGTCGTTGCCGAAGGTTTGGTTCTTTTCTTTCTGCAGAGTCTTTTCGATCGTTGACATGGTCGCTCTCCTTGACCGCATGGGTCCTAGTACTTGTAGTGGGCCGACTTGAAGGGCCCGTTCTCATTGACGCCGATGTATTCGGCCTGCTCCGCGGACAGCTTGCTAAGCCGGGCGCCCACCTTGCTCAAGTGAAGGCGCGCAACCTCCTCGTCCAACTCCCGCGGCAAAATGTAGACGCCTATGTTCCGCGGGTTCGCCCACAGATCCATCTGCGCCAGGGTCTGGTTCGTGAAAGAGTTGGACATGACAAAGCTCGGATGACCGGTAGCGCAGCCGAGGTTGACCAGCCGGCCTTCGGCCAAGAGATAGATGCTGTGGCCGTCGGGGAAGGTGTAGCGGTCCGTCTGCGGCTTGATGGTGGTCCGCGTGACGTCCGCCGCTTCGTTCAAGGCCTCGACCTGAATCTCGTTATCGAAGTGCCCAATGTTACAGACAATCGACTGGTCCTTCATCTTCGACATGTGCTCGAAGGTGATGATGTCCTTGTTCCCCGTCGCGGTAACGTAGATGTCCGCCTCGGGGAGCGCGTCCTCGACGGTGACGACGTGGAAGCCCGCCATCTCCGCCTGGAGGGCGCAGATCGGATCTACCTCGGCGACCAAAACCTTGGCCCGCAATGAGGCGAGCGCCTCCGCGGAGCCCTTGCCGACATCGCCATAGCCGCAGACCAAGGCAGTCTTGCCGGCAATCATGACATCCGTGGCGCGTTTGATGCCGTCCACCAGGGACTCGCG
>CAYFQV010000281.1:0-3338 GCA_964345195.1 uncultured Spirochaetaceae bacterium | reverse complement strand
CGACGCTGTCGAAGTCGCCCAGATCGGCGAGATTGCCCTGGAGTGTGGCGGTATGCTTGCCGACGTCGGCGGCGCTTTCAGTATTGATGCTGACATTAGTCTCGCCACCACCGTTACGGCCGCCACTGCTTCCTCCGTCACCGGTCTCTCCACCACTATCAGACCCCGTAGGATTTTCACAGGCAACAAACAGTAGTCCTGCGGCGAGAATTATCAACATGTTACCTAGTTGTTTGGCTGCACCAATCACCGATACCTCCAATGCCGTTTAACGGCGACCGCTCCGCGTTGCGGCATTGCGGCCGGCAGCAGGCAAGAAATAACTTTCGTCATTAACCTTTACTTTAGAACCCTAGCATTCCGGTCAGACTTTCGTCAAATAACACCATGTGGAATCTGGAGCCGGAAGCGTGAATCCAGCGCTGTAGGCTTCTCCGGCAGCCTTGTGTCGACCATACGCATGCCCCGGTGGCCCGCTGCTTCGCGTTACAGAACACCAAGCTCGTCGTGGCCGAGTGCGGTCTTACCGTTGTCACGCCGTGATTCGCATGTAGATCTTCGAGAGTTTCTCGGGTAGCTGCGTCACGCTTTGTATCCCGGCATGGTTGCGGTCGCCGTAGAGGTAGGAGATGTAGCTCTTGGCAAAGCGGTCAATGGTAATGCAGAACGGCCGTACGCTCTTCTGCCGTGCCTCGAGGATGGCCCGGCGGGTGTCTTCGATTGCATAGCGGGAGGTCTCGGCGCCGGTGGCGCCGCCGTAGCCGGCATCCGCAGGTATCCCGTCGGAGAGCAGGATGAGGAGCTTGGTCTTTTCCGGGCGTTCGGCAAGGGTAGCGCTCGCGTGCCGGATGGCGGCGCCGTCTCGGTTGCCGGCGTTGGCGTGGATGCCGCCGACGCGGCGAACGGCATTCGTATTCCAGGGATCGCTGAAGCGCTTCGGCGTGGAGAAGAAGATGTTCGAGCGTCCCATGCTGAAGAAGCTGTAGATCGCGAATGTGTCGCCGATCATGGAAAGGGCCGAGCCCAGAAGTGCGACGGCCTCTTTTTCAATATCAATGATACGCCGACCGCCCACGCGTTCTTCGGTGGAGGAGCTGGCGTCTACGAGGACGGCGCAGGCAATGTCGCGGACATTCAGCGTCTTTCGCTGGTAGAGCTTGTCGTCGGCACCGTCCCCGCGGAGCAGACTTGTGGCAAAGTCCACCGCATCCTCCAGGTGGATGTCGTCCCCATCGATCCATTTCCGGGAGATCGAAACCTCTTCCTGCTCCATGAGGAGGAAGCGCTTCTTGATCCGCTTGTGGAGCCGCTGATTGCGCCGTAGTAGCTCGGCGTAGAAACTCGCGTCGCCGGTCTCGCCGTAGCTTTCGTAGACCCGGCAGAAGCGCTCACGATAGCTGCCGCGGTCGACATCGAACTCCGGATAGCTGTGCACTGCAAGGCTGCCTTCTATCCGCGCCTGCTTGATGCGCTGGTTCTTCCGCTCGATCTCTCCCGCGGATGCCAGGTCAATGGTCACTTCCTCCTCGGCATCCACCTTTCGCAGATTCACCCGCTGCTCGCGCTCGGCAAAGAGCTCTGGAGAGACATTGAAGGTAAGCTCCGGGAAGATCTCGCCCCGGCCGGTCCCGGCGAAGAGCAGCCGGATGTCGTTGGCCGAACAGTAGGGGACTACCGGGTAGTTCTCGTAGAGGAGGTTGTACACCCGAAATGCGGCGAGCATGCTTTCGGTCACCGTCGCCGCATTCCGTCGGATCGTTTCCAGTTCCCGCACCGCCGCCCGTACTCGCTCGTCAAGCCGCGCCTCCGGTTTGGCTTCATCGTCCTGTTGAGGCTCCATCCACTTCACCCGCCCCGTGAGGCTCCACTGCAGCAGTGCCTCGATCACCGCTTCCAGCTCGCGGTTGAGGCTGTCCGGCATGGTCGTCACCGCCCGGCGTTGTGCCCAGAGGCGGCGCTGCAGAAGGGCGGCGTCCTGACGGATCCCCGGATAGCGCCGGCCGAGTTGCCACTCCAGACGGCAGGTTTCGAAGAGGTTGAAGAGCTGACGGAACAGGTCCGGTGTCGGGAACATGTAGAAGAAGTCTTCGTGATAGGTCGTGAGGACCTGCAGCTCCCGTTCACCCGGATAGAGCAACTCCACCTCGCCGGTGGTGCGCTCCCGAATGTTTTGTGGCGGCGTGCCCAGTCCGCTGCGGCCGTAGTAGCGCCGGAGGCTCTCCATAATGTCGGGCAGGACCCTAGCGTAGCGCTCGCGGACATCGTCGAGGAATGGAATGCTGTCAATGTTAAACCGAAAGGTATCGCCGACTAAGGCCTGGGCCTGCACGGCCGCGGTGTAGGCGTAGACCTTTTCGTTGTCTGCCCGGTTCTTGAAGTAGTGCACGCGGGGCGGCAGAAAGACCGCCCGGCCGTCGGTAAAAGGCGTCTCAATGCCGAAAGAGCTCGCGGACCAGTCCTGCACCGCCAGACTTCGCCCGGCAATGCTCGCGCCGTAGATCATCAGGACGTTGCGCACATCCGACAGGACGACGTAGGAGAGACCGAGCATCCGGCGACTTTCATCGCTCTCGAGCTTTAAGTGAGCAATGCCCTCCTCGGTCCGGCTCGATGATATGAGGTCGACGCCCCGGCTCATCCATCTGGAAATGAGGTCCCAGCGCTCTTTGCCGGCCGCGTATGCCTGCCGGACCAACTCCAGAAACTCCGCGGCGACACTCGGCACGTAGCGGACAATCACGGTCAGACTCCGCAGGAGAAAGCGCGCCTCGTGCTCCCCACGGGCATCCAGGCACATGGTGAAGAGCTGAATCCCCGTAGTGCCGCGTCCATCAATGCCGTCATCAGCTCGCCGTCGACGCCGCCCCGGCAGGCCCGAGAATCGCTGCTGATGGTCCGCCCGATTCCGCCGCTGCTCCTGCAATGCCCCGAGAAACTCCGGCAGCTCCTTTCGGAGCGCACTCAGCCGGTAGGGCAGTGCGGGGTAGTGTGCCGTGAGTACAGCACCGAAGCGGAAGCCCGTCTTCACCGCCTCCTGCATGATCTGCGCAAAGGGCACCAGCTCCCCGCGGTGGATCACCGTCGGCAGAAAGGACCCCGGGTCGATGTATACGTACTCGGTCACGAGGGTCAGCGTTGCCAGGGCGTCGAGCTCTTCGTCCGCGAGTATTCGCGGCGTGGTGCCGGCTGCGTGCAGCGAACGCGTGACGGATACCGCGGCGTCGAAGAAGCCGAGGAGCTTCGGCTTCTGCCGCGAGATTCCTTGCCGGACATGTTCGTAGTGAGAGCGGGTAGTCTGCATTGTGCCATGTTGGCGGCGCTACGGAAGCGGTGGCGCC
>CAYFQV010000280.1:0-3356 GCA_964345195.1 uncultured Spirochaetaceae bacterium | reverse complement strand
CGCCTGCACCGTCGGTGAAAACGGGGGGCTGTTTTCCAACGGAAACGACCTCGATACAAGTCCTCTCAATGACGAGACCGCCGCCGAGGTCATTCTTTTCGTATACGAGCAACTCAACTGGTTTGCCATGCGCACGCCGGAGACCGAAGGGAGCTCGAAAAGCTTTGCCGACGGGACGGTGCAGGTGACCAAGAGCGACAGTAACGACGACATCATCAACGCCTACTATAGCGATGAAGTGACGGTAGAGTTCGCCGACTATAGCTTTCAGGATGCCGAGTTCAGCGGTACTATTTCGGGAACCGGGACGGTGACAGCCTTCATTGACTCGTATAACGGCAGTGAAGGCGCGTCCTATTCCGGCAGCTTCAGCGGCAGCTACCAAATTCACGATTACGAGCTCACCATGGATTACGAGGCCACCAACAGTGCAGCCGCGGGAATCCAGTCTTCCGGTACCTTTGACGTAAATGATGAGCAATACAAGATCAAGGCGGACTCCTCGATGATCTACGACTACTTCGGTATGTAGGGTTTGTCGAAGGGAGATGTCATGCGCGATCATACGACATTGTTCCTGGTTCTTTTCGTGCTTGTTGGCCTATCGGTAAGCACTGCTTTTGCCCAGGAACCGGAGCTGCTGCGAAGCAGCTCGGCGGCACAAACAGCTCACAAGCGTTTCGGCGTGTCGATAAGCGCCGGCTACGAGACAGGAGCTATTCCGACAGCCGCGGTTGGCGGCCACCTCAGCTACGGGATCACGGATCGCTTACAGGGCGAGATCGGTACCTGCATGGGATTCTTCACGGATCGCGGAGAACGGCGCATTGCCCACGTTGATGCGCTGGCTCAATACCTCTTGCTGGACTCTGCTCCCACAGGCTTCAGCGTCTCCGCCTACGGTGGGGCACGCGTGAATCCCGGAGAAGCGGTAACGGTCGAATACGAAGGGGATACCCCTCTTATCCACACCGTCGTGGCCGAGCACGGCGATCGCGGTCTGGACCTCACTCTTGGCGCGAAGGCGACCACCGGTCCTCTGCTATTTAACGAGCTGCTGCACCTCGGCGCTACGGCGGATTACGCGTATACAGGCATGCGGGACTACTATCCTGCCTTCAGCGACGGGGCGTACAAGCATCGAATTGCTGCAACACTCTTCCCCTTCATGCCGCTCACCCTCGGCAATCGCGAGCTCCTGGTTTCGCTGCAGACGCGCTACGTCCACTGGTTTGCCCGTGGAAGCATGCTGGAACTCTTGCCTCAGGGGGAGTTGGCACTGGGAAGACGTATGCGGGTCACTCTCGGCATCTCAGCACCGCTCATTGGCGGACGCGTGTTCAAGATTCTTGGTCGCGTCACTTTCGGCATGCAACCGCAGTGGCAACGGCAAATTCGCATTACCATCCGGGATCTCTACTTTCCTCCGAATCAGGCGATGCTCTACGGACCGGAAAACGAGAGGACCGCACAGAATCGTCGCCGGATTAAGCGACTGTACCGGCAACTCGAGCGCTATCCCGAGTACAGGATCATTGTGGAGGGTCACACCAGCTGGGTTTATTGGGATGATCCGGTTCGCGGGCCCCGGGAACAGGAGGACGTTCTGATTCCGCTCTCCCGTGCCCGCGCGGGCGCGGTAGTCGACGCCCTCGTAGAGCTCGGATTGCCTCGAGAGCGCATGAGCTTCGTCGGAAAGGGAGCATTGGAGCCGAAGGTCCCCTTCAGCGACTCTGATCAATGGCGCAATCGACGAGTCGAAGTTGTACTCGTCAGGGAGTAGCTGTGCGGAAACGACGAGAAAGCGATACAGCGAGGATCGTGGCGCCATGCGTGACTGCACCGTGGGCCGCCTTACTCTTGGGTGGCTGCGAAGCCCCGAGTTATCCCTACTACCTTTGCGCCGATGATGCCGGATTCATCTACCGGCGCGTGACCCTGGGGGCAAGCCGATGACGACACCATCCCGCACCGACCTCAGCTGCCGCGATCAGCGCTTCATGAGAAATGTATCCGTGCCACTACGCCGGGCGGCCGTCGCACTTGCCGTAATCGCGGTGGTGGTTGGATGTGACTACGGCGGCTACGCCTACTACTTGACCGTCCGCGATCTCAAACCGCTTTTCATCACCATTGTGGACCAGTCCGGGTCCATGGGTGCGTATCAGGCGGGCATTCGGGCTCTGATCGAAGACTCTCACGATCAGTTCCTGAGTGAGACATACGGCGGTGACGAGACATTCATGCACGAGCACTACTTCGTTGTTCCATGGCCGAGTGGTGAAACCTGGCCTGAGGCGTTTAGCTCGCAGCCCTCGACACTCATGCTTGACAGCCCTTCCGACATCATCTTCGCGAATGAGCAGGTCCTCTCCATGACGGCGGAGGAGTACTCGGCGTTCACGGAAAAGCTGGACGACTACCCGGTTCGCATCTATCTGTTCTATGGAAACGGCACCGCTCCGGTATCTGACCGCGCGGTGCTTAACACCTATATAGCGGATCACTACCCTGAACTGTCGTTGACTCGCTCTGTCGTGGTGGGTGTCCCGGGAAGCAACACCTCATTCGTGAACGGGGCAACCGCAATTATGACGGGTGAGAAGACGGGTTTGGCGGACACGCCCCGGATGAGCGACTACGGATGGTCTTTCCGCGAATACGATCCGAATTCAGTTTCCGTAAACGACTTCGTTGACGGTATCATACAAACCATCAGCCCAAGCCCTGAATGACGGCTCCAAGGGCTGAGCCCAGCCCGCTTCCCCCTCTCTATTCCTATCGCGTATAGTTCCCTCCCCATGCCTCCAGGACGAGTAGAAGCCCCAACGCTCAGGCGCCTCTTTGCCTTCGCCGCACCCATGATCGTGAGTCAAGCCTCGGAAACGGTCATGCGCTTCGTGGACCGACTCTTCTTGGCGCAGTTGGGGAAGCTGCATATTGCCGCCTCAATGAGTGGGGGGCTTTCAGCTTTCGTGTTCTCGTCGTTTTTTGCAGGGATTGTCGGCTACACCAACGCTATTGTTGCGCAGTACTACGGTGCGGGCCGAGAGGAGAAGACGGTACAGACGGTAAGTCAGGGGCTTTACCTATCTATGCTGTTCTTGCCCTTCCTCATTCTCCTCATTCCAGTCGTACAGTGGACCTTCGAGGTGGCCGGGCATACTCCACAACAGATTGCTCTGGAGTCCTCCTACTTTCGTATCCTCATGGCGGGATCGATATTCCTTCTCTTGCGACAGGTCTTAGTGGGGTTTTTCCTCGGCATCGGCAAGACGCGGATCGTCATGTTCGCCAACCTCACCGGCATGATCGTGAATGTTCCGCTCAATTACGTTCTGATCTTCGGCCACATG
>CAYFQV010000279.1:1534-3384 GCA_964345195.1 uncultured Spirochaetaceae bacterium | reverse complement strand
AGACATGCGGCGACTTTGCGTGAACGGCGCTTTGCGATAGGATCTCGTGCATCAAGGATTCGGGCCTCATGAACACTCGCGACAGGATTGTATTTCATCTCGACCGAGACTATCAGAAGCCGGTACGGGATCCGGTTTGGTCGAACATATACCTCTCCGAAGAGCTTCTCAAAGTGATCGATTCACCGCCGTTTCGTCAACTCTCTCGGATCAAGCAGCTCGGGCCGGCGTTCCTCGTGTACCCCGGGGCTACGCACACCCGGCTCAACCACAGCTTGGGGGTCTTTCACCTTGCAAAACGGATGATTCGGCGCATTCTCGATTTCAGCGAATTCGAAGCCCTTAGCATTGACGGGGTAAAGTCCTTCCTCTGCGCCGCGCTTCTGCATGACTTGGGCCACTTCCCCTATACCCATAGCTTCAAAGAGCTTCCGCTCAAAGATCACGAGCAACTCACCGCGGAGTTGCTCATGGCCGAGCCTCTTCGCTCCATTCTCGGCGATACGGTCGGCGTGGACCCCTGGACGGTCGCGGCGATCGTTGACGAGGATCTTAATGTCGGCGGCCGCGAAGACGTTGCCCTTTTCAGACGCATGCTCTCCGGCGCTTTGGATCCGGACAAGCTGGACTATCTGAACCGCGACGCGTACTTCTGCGGGGTCCCCTATGGGCAGCAGGACATCGATTTCATCCTCAGCAGACTTCGGCCCGACCGGCACAGCGGGATTGCCCTCGAGGAAAGCGGTGTGTCCGCAGTCGAGAACCTCCTGTTCTCGAAATACCTCATGTACCGCGCGGTATACTGGCATCGGACCGTGCGGGTCGCCACCGCCATGATAAAGAAAGCGGTACACCGGGCCTTGGAGGACGGCGCGGCTGCACCGGAAGACTTCTACGGTCTGGATGACGAGCTCTTCTACCTCCGCTTCGGCCGGGACGAAACGCTGCCGGGCTACCGGCTGATTCACGGGGTTTACAACCGCCGGCTCCACCATCCGATATGGGAGAGGCCCTATGAACCGTCGGATCCCGTGCATGAAGCGCTTGCATCGCTATCGGTCAGGAGCCGCATGGAAGAGGCGATCGCCGCCCGGCTGTCACGGCAGCTTAGCCGCTCGGTGGCGCCGGAAGCCGTAATCATCGATGTCCCGGAGCGTATTTCCTTCGAAGCGGCCTTTTCAGTCGTGACGGATAGTGGACCGGTATCATACTCGGAGTCCGGGACCGTGTTCACACCGCAGGTCGTATCCGACTTCACCCGTACGCTTCGAAAGCTTCGCCTCGTTGTCGATCCGGACTTGGCCGGCGATGTGCGGGACGTCGACGAGCTTCTCGCGGACGCGTACGCCGCAATTGATCCCCCACAGTCTTTGTATTAGATTGGGGTGTCCCGCATCCCCAGCAGGAGAACTCAATGAAGTATTCCAAGTTGATGAAAGAGCGTATCCGGCGGACCGGCATTCTGTTCCGGGAGCTCGGCTACGAAGTCATTGACGGTGAAATACTGGAAGACACCTACACAGCCGGGTTCGAGGGCGGCGACGGTTTTCAGGGCGGCTTGTTCATTGACCGCGACAGCAAGTTCCTCGAGCTCGCGTTCACTTTCTCCTTCGGCCCCCAACTCATGGGCTATCTCCAGGACCGAATGGAGGACATGCTCCAGATTTGTTACGAGTTCGGATGCTACGTCAATTTAGATGTCGGTGAAAGCGACATAACCTTCTCAGTCTTCTCCAAGGTGTACTACGCCGGCCTGAACTACTTTTCACTTAAAGAGACGATCAAGGACTTCCGTGAAGCCGTGGACGCAATTCAGGACCTCTTGGACCTGACCCACGAACTGGACCGAG
>CAYFQV010000279.1:0-1434 GCA_964345195.1 uncultured Spirochaetaceae bacterium | reverse complement strand
GCGGTCAACGAGATCTGCGACGAAGATGAGCGCGCCGATTCGCCGGTGTACTGCAGCACGCGGATGTGTCGACTCGACGCCGTCTGCTACGTGTTAAACCGCGTTCCCCCGCGATATGTAAGCTCAGGTCGTGGAGCCGCATACGCGGAGCGCAATTTCTCCGTTGATCAACAGTTGGCCGTGGACATCGTCACCCTGGCTCATGAAGGCCTCAAGCGCGTCACGTCCGTCCAGCGATCGTATTATCATCAACCGGAGGCCGGCGTTCCGGCTGAATCCGAGTCCCACGCCTACTTCAACTTCCCCACTATCAAGGGCCGTATCTTCAACGCCGTGAACTTCGAGCCGATTACTGATGTCGATCTGTACCTTCTTCGCAACGGCGAGCCCGTAGCCATGTTCGACTCCCGGTGGCAAAACCCGTATCACCTCGTGTCGAACACCTACGGAACCTACTTCTTCTGGCCGGAACCGGTCGTGGCCGATCATACAGGTCAGGAGGAGATCTTCGCCTTCGAGTTGTTTGCCGAGCGCCCAGGCTTCGAGCCCTTTCGACACTTCTTTTCGCTGCAACTCACCGCGGGAACGCACATTGAGCGTGGCCTAAAGGGCGGCGGCGAGTACAACATGTCCGATCTCTACATGCTGCCGCGATAGCAGCCTCAGGGAAGAGCGCGACGGCGGGTTGCCGCCGAAGCACGCCGGCCGCCGAGGAACGCCGTTCGACGTCCGATTGTCACAATCGACCGGACCGGCAGCGACTATCCGTAGTTTTCCGTATGAATCTCTACATCTTGCACGCGGCCGAGAGCTTCGTCCTCTACGAATGCGAGAATCTTGTGCATAATCGACTCCCCGTGGGTGCGGGAATTCGTTACAACCGCAGCTCCGATTTGCGCGAAGCTTAGGCTCTCGTGGAGGTCAACTTCCGCGGCTGAGACGCGAAAGCGACGGATAAGGCGTTCCTTTAGACTCTTCACGACCCGGCGCTTCTCCTTGATGGAAGTTACACCGGGCATTTCGAGCACGAGCTGAATCATTGACACTATCATAAGGCGTGTGTTCCGGGTCCGTCCGTGTAAGCGACGATTTCCGCCGAAAGCCGACCCGCCGAGTCGAGGGCTTCGCTATTCCGAGCGCTTGTCCGAATCTCCGCTCTCCAGGTCCTCTAAGTCATCCATCATTGATACGACAGTGCCGCTCGGGTCTTCGTTACCGGCGCGATCCTTGAGCGGAAGGTAAACGCGATTGTAGAGATCGGCAAGCCGGTAGATATCATCGCCTCCGATAGTAGAACAGGTAGATCCCGACGAGCATCACAATAGTGATGACGTGTATGAGGTTGCGGCGGGCCCGTTCGGCGTTTATGCTGCGGATGTCGAAGAAAACACCAATATTGCCGCTTCGAACGTAGCTGTAATCGACCGGCCCGAA
>CAYFQV010000278.1:0-3393 GCA_964345195.1 uncultured Spirochaetaceae bacterium | reverse complement strand
GGCCGCGAAGTTTCCGCCGAGCTTGCATTACACACCCCCACACAACGACGAATCTTTTGTAGATTGCCATATGCGGTCCAGGACGTTCTCTCTACAGTCATTCTGCGTAAAGAAACACCGAGTTCGAATGCCATGCCGACCTTGACACGGACGACTCTGTTTTTTGCAATCGGTTTTGTTTTTTTGTGGAACTCAGGTTTTATTGGGGCGGAGTTCGGGCTCCCGTATTCGGGGCCGTTTACGCTCATGCTCTGGCGTTACGTCGCGCTTAGCGTGGTACTGGCACTGCTTGTGACCTTGCGCCGTCGGAGAGCCAAGACGTGGCCCGGGATATCAACCATCGTCTGGACCGCGATCATCGGCATTCTCTCACACGGTGTATGGCTCGGCTGCGTCCTGCTGTCACTGGACAGCGGTGTCCCCTCCGGCATTGTGGCTCTGGTGGTGGCACTTCAGCCCCTGGCTACCGGCGCCTTTTCGGGGCTCGCAACCGGAGAGAGAACCGGACCAATGCAGTGGTTCGGCTTAGCTCTTGGTTTTGTCGGCGTGGCGATTGCGGTGGGAGCACGAATGGACGCACCGGGTTCCGGGTCGGCCTACGGCTACCTTTTGCCGCTCGGATCAGTGGTGGCAATAACCATCGCCTCCCTTATTCAGCGCAGACGCGAGCTCTCAGCACTTGTGGCGCAACTAGCGCTTGATACGGAGCTTCTCGTGCAGGCCGTAGCCACAGCTCTGGTCTTTGTGGTGCCGGCACTCGTCTTGGAAGGCCTGCAAACGCAGTGGACCACAGCCTATGTTGCCACCATGGCGTGGCTTGTCCTGGCAGTGTCCTTCGGGGCTTACGCGCTCATGTGGATACTCCTCTCACGTCTCGATGCCACCCGGGTTGCGAGTCTCTTCTATCTCGGGCCTCCCGTCACCATGGCCATGGCCTGGCTCGCCTTTGGAGACACCCTGATTGCCACCGATGTTATTGGCCTTACCGTCGTTGCGTCGGGCGTGTACCTCGTGACACGACAGCGGCGCGCCACGGCTTCGGCGGCATAGCCGAAGGCGGATGCAGACACGGCGCGGCGAACGTGATAGCTTCTGCTGTGACATTGGGAGAGACCTTTTCTATGGCCACATCTTCTGCAGGACGGAACGAATCCTCGAATAGCACCGAAAGCTCCAGACCTCGGTTTATCCTAATTGTGGATGATGAGACGCCGATCATCCGCAGTCTGACTCGTGAGATCTCCCCCTGGGCGGAGGCGAACGGCTACTCGGTCAGCGGTACCGTGATCGGCCGGACGGCACTCGAGTTCATTGAGGAACACCGGGACGCGGTAGATCTGGTGATCGCCGACATTCGCATGCCCGGTATGTCCGGCGGTGACATGGCGCTGGAGATTAGAAAACTTTATCCAGACATCAAGATCATTGTGCTCACCGCATACAACGACACCAAAGAGATCCGGAAGGCCGAGCAAGCCGGGATAAGCTCATTCATGACCAAGCCCTGGGATTCCCACAAGCTTCTCCATGAGATTGAGCAGGCCTTAGCTTAGCGTAAGCGCCATCGTCTCCTACTGCTGTCGGACCGGCAGCTCGACACGAAACGTCGTTCGTGCTTCGCTCTCGAGCAGACCTATCTCACCGTGGTGACGCTCGGTGACAATATGACGGGCAACGCTTAGCCCCAGGCCGGTGCCCTGCCGGCTTCCGCCGGTCTGACTAGTGGTGAAAAAGGGCTCGAAGATTTTTTCCTGCCGGGATGGCGGAATGGCCGGGCCGTCGTTGGAGATGTCGCACGTGACCGTGTCACCGTCGGATCGGGTCCGGATCGTAATGGTTCCGAAGCGGCCGGTGCCTCGGTAGGCGGAGTCCACCGCGGCGGCGGCATTCACAAGTATATTCAAGAGCACCTGGTTGATCTCGCCCCCGTGGCACTGAATCAGCGGCACCGTCCCGTAATCTCGTACAAGACGCGCGCTGTACTTGTAACTGTTCTTGGCGATTTCGAGCGTGCTCTCAATACCCTGGTGGATGTCGTAGCTCTCGTACTCCTCTAAAGAGTGAGTGCGGGCGAAGTTCAGGAGGTTTCGAACAACCGTGGCGATCCGGTCCACCGCCACACGTATGTCCTGAGTCATTTCGTCAATTTCTTCGAGCGCCGGCCCCTGGGGGCGCCGAACCGGGGCGTCGGCATCATCGTCCTGTTTCAGGATCTTCAAACCTTCGATAAGACTCGACACGTTGCTCTTCAGGTATCCAAGTGGGTTATTGATCTCGTGGGCAATACCGGCGGAGAGGTGGCCGATCGAGGCAAGCTTCTCCTGACGGATTAGCTTGAATTGTGCCTCCCGGAGGCGCCGGCGGGCAACGAACTCGCTGAGGTACTGCCGGTATACAATGCGGGACACCGTGAAGCCGACGATAAGCAGCCCGACGAGAAACGGGTACTCTCCCAAGAGAGATTCCGGACCGCGATCAAGGTAGCGCTTCGTAATGAGAAACGCGCCGATACTCACCAGGTATAAAAGGATTGTGACGTGCGCGCGCGTCAAAAGCAGGACGCTGCTCGCCAGGACGGCAATGATGTAGGTTGCCACTCCACCGGTAAGCTCATACTCGGAGACTGCGATCAGTACGGACCAGAGCATGATGAAGCCGCCGAAGACTTGTGGAAGCAGTACCTGGATGTCGGGTAGGTCCCTAGGGTCGCCCGGATGACCCAAGTCGCGCTCCGTCCGGTTGTACTCCGTCCGGTCGTCGCGCCTCCGGTAGCCGACGAAGGAGAGCGCCAGATGCACGACCAACACGACGAATAGGAAAATGTCCACGTACAAAAAGTAGAGGACATCGCCGCGCGGTAGTTGGTCTGCCATCTGCACGTTCACATACAAGAAGTACAAGAAGAGGATGAAGAGCGCGTAGATAACCAGGCGCATCCGCGACAGGTTGCTGCGGCCGACCGCCGCTCTGCACTCACGGCGATACTCAGGCGGACAGACGGCGGTCGTCTTGCGGAGGCGAGCCGGCAAGCGGCGCAGGATGAGCACGCCGCGGCGCAGTATCTCCAAAGCGTTGCGGAGAACCTTCATCATGACCATTTCCTCACGTCTCGGGCCGTTCTCCTATCCCCGGCGGCGAGACGGAAGAGTCGGGGGGATGGAGCTTTTAGGGAGATCAAGGGTGAACGTGGTACCCGCATGGTTGGACACCGAAAGTGTGCCCGACACCTGCTGCGTGAGGCTCTCCACCAAGGTAAGCCCCAGTGAGCGGTCGGCGCCTTCGGACATTCCTGCGCCGTCGTCCGAAACTTCCAAGCGGTAGGTTTCACCGTGATCGCGAAAGGAGATCGTAACGGTGCCGCCGCTATTGCGGGGAAAGGCGTGCTCGATCGCG
>CAYFQV010000277.1:0-3402 GCA_964345195.1 uncultured Spirochaetaceae bacterium | reverse complement strand
CATTTGAGCTAACGTATACCGCAAAAGATCTTGAAAAATTGGCCGAGCAATATGGCTACGTTGACCCAGCCGGTAACGTAAAGCCCCCGTTCGTGTGGGATGAGGATCGCCGCCTTAAACTCCGGGCGAAACTGGATGCGGTATTCTTTCACCTCTATAGCGTCACGGATCGCGAGGACGTACGCTATGTCTACTCGACATTTCCAATCGTCGAGCGCGAGGAAGTGGCCGCCTACGGTTCGTATCGCTCGCGGGAGCTTTGTCTCGCCTACATGAATGCGCTGTCTGCCGGAAACCCCGATGCCGACATTCGGCTATAAATGTCGGTGAAAATCTTCATACGGTCGTGGGTAATAGTTGAGATACAGAGAGCATCGTGAAGTTGACTCTAATGTCGTAAAATCGGGAAATTGATATGCGATGACAACCGCCGAAGCCCCGTCCAGAACCGTCTTTGAAATCATTCTCGACTGGTCGAAAGACCGCCCGGCATGGCAACGTGACGCGTTGCGCAGGATCGTCCAGGCGCAGAGCCTGACCGATGCCGACATCGCGGAGCTTGCAGACCTGTGCAAGCGGGGACGCACCACCGAGCCGCCTGAGGGTTCTCCCGCCGCGCAGCCGCTGGAAGCGGCCCATCTTCCAGCCAATCCCGGTGCCGGCGCGTCGGTTTCGCTTGCTGCGATCAGCGACGTGGAAGCGGTGAACAACCTCGCGACGGGGCAAACCCTCTCCTTCGCCCCTGGCATTACCGTCGTTTACGGCGACAACGGGGCAGGGAAGTCCGGCTATGCCCGCCTTCTGAAACGCGCCTGCCGCGCCCGCCATAACACCGAGGTGATCCTTCCGAACGTCTATGGCGCGCCCGCGGGCGCGCCCGCATCGGCGACTTTCAGCTATAGCATCGGAGGGGTAGCGCGCCCGCCCGAGAAATGGACGGATACCGGCAAACCCGCGCCGCAGCCTCACTCCCTCCTGTCAGCCATCAGTGTATTCGATTCGGAGTGTGGGGCCGTTCATCTTAAGGGAAAGAACGAGGTGGCGTTCCGACCCTTCGGCCTCGACGTGCCGGACGAGCTCGGCACCGCCTGCAAACGGGTCAAAGCCCTGCTTGATGAGGAAAAGCACCAGCAGGAAGCGGCCCGCAACGCCCTCTTTGGAACGCCGCCCTGGCAAGCGGGAACGGCTGTCGGCAGGGCGCTCGCGGCGCTGACTCATAAGAGCGAATTCGCCGCTTTCGAGACGATGGCGACACTCTCCGAGCAGGATCAGGTCCGCCTTGCACGCCTCACAGAGGACCTCTCAAAGAATCCTGCGACCGCTGCGGCGGAGCAGAAGCTGAAAGCCGACCGAATCAAGCGCCTTGGCGACGCGCTGATCGAGATTGCGGCAGGGACGACGGACGACTCGCTCGGCCGCGTGCTCACCCTGCATAGGGAGGCAGCGTCGAAGCGGGCAGCAGCCCGGCTCGCCGCCGAAGAGCTATTCAGAGCTGATTCCCTTCCGGACGTGGGCGGCGAAGTATGGCGCACCCTTTGGGAAGCGGCGCGGCGCTACTCCACCGAGATCGCCTACCCGACCGTCCCGTTCCCACCGGTCGAACCCGACATGCTTTGCGTCCTCTGCCAGCAGCCGCTCTCTGCGGAAGCCGCGGAGCGGATGAACCGGTTCGAGGCGTTTATACGGGATGATACCGAGCGTCACGCCGAGCAGGCGGAGAATGATTTCACTGCCGCGCTGCAAGCCCTCGATGCACTGGAGATCACTTTACGAGGCATCTCCGACAGCCTCAAAGAAGTTCGCCTTCACGATAGTGCCCTTGAGCGCTCGATCCGGCGCGCCCTGGCCGCGGCACGCATTCGCCGCCGTGCCGTGCGCCGTCGCTTGGCGGGTGAAGAGCAGGCGGCGATTCCGGCAGTCCTGCCTTTTCCCGCTGAAGCAATCTCCGCCCTTGAAGCGCAGATCCGGGCATACGCCGCTAATCTGCACAAAGTGGCGAAAGGGGATGAGCGGAAAACACTAGAAAGCAAGCGGCAAGAGCTTGCAGACCGCGCAGCGCTTGGGGAGCATCTGCCGTCTGTAAAAGCTGAGATTGAGCGATTAAAGGCGATCCGTTTCCTTGGAGATTGCCTTGCCGATACAACGACAAACGCCATTACCAAACTCGGAAACGAGATCGCCGACGAGGTTTTGACGCCCCGCTTACGCGACAGGTTCGCCAACGAGTTAATCGGTCTTGTCGGCGCGAGTATCCGCGTGGAGTTGGTCCGAGCGGGCGGTCAGTACGGTTCACCGCAGTATCAAATCCGCCTGCTGGCAAGGCCGGACGCGAAGGTGCCGGACATTCTAAGCGAGGGGGAACAGACCTGCGTCGCCATCGCCGCCTTCCTCGCCGAACTCGCGACCGCGGCGCACAGCTCTGCCTTGGTCTTCGATGATCCGATTACCTCGCTCGATCACAAGTGGCGACACAAAGTGGCGGAGCGGCTGGTGGCGGAAGCGGCCGTGCGCCAAGTTATCGTATTCACGCACGACTTGATCTTTCTCAACGATATTGTGGAGGGAGCGGAGAACGCGGGGCATACCTGCGAGACGCGGCATATCCGGCGGTCCTCGGCGACGATAGGAGTCGTTAACTCCGATTTGCCGTGGGACGGCATGAGGGTTGCCGCGCGCGTCGACACCCTTGAGAAACAGGCACGCAATTTTATCAAAACTAGAGCCGATCAGGATGACGAAAGCTACAAGCGCGATGCCCGCCACTTCTATGACGATCTCAGAGCGGCATGGGAAAGGGCACTCGAAGAAATTGCGTTTGCCCATGTAGTCATGCGCCATCGCGATTACATCAAGACACAGGACCTAGCTCGCGTTAGCGCACTGACTGAGCAGGATTGCAGGACATGCCGCGAAAATTTTAAGAAGTGCAGCGACTGCATAGCCGGCCATGACGGATCACGCGGACGCAACCGCGCGATGCCCGAACCCGACGAGCTGCTGCAGGATGTGAAGGCGTTGGAAAAATGGATGAAAGATCTCAAGCGGCGGCAGAACACAATCTAATGCCGCGAACGCGCGAAGATACTATGGCAACAGTTCGCGACGACGAATAGGCCAGCGTTGTCCACCCCCCGCCAATACCCCGCGCTTTTCAGTCCTGCCGCAAATCAAGAGTAAAAATATATGAAGCAAGGCACCTCGAATGCGTTGCGCAACGGCATACATTGATCCCGAAAGCCCAATCAGGCATTGAATGGCGACTGATTTGAGTTGATCTCAAGAGCAGTAACAACAGCGTGAATTGTAAAGAAAGCTAAAGGCTTAGCCTGTGCCTGAAACACTATTGGTAAAAGCGGTTCAGCGGGACCGGAGGTCGAGGGAGGCCAGGGCACCGCGATCTCC
>CAYFQV010000276.1:0-3469 GCA_964345195.1 uncultured Spirochaetaceae bacterium | reverse complement strand
GTTGGTTGTTGGAGCTGCATTAAACAGCATAGCCGGAGAAATGTCTATCCTTTATACGGATTCGGGGAAGGCTCGCATAAATATGCGTGCAGCGGCGGTCATGGATACCAGGGCTTGGGGCGATCCTGAGGCATGGAAGATCCGGGTTCCTCCGCCGTGAGCCGGCCCGTGACCTCCGTGTGAATGCGCCCTGGCGGGCGCGCCATAAAAAAGAGGCCGCCGTGGCGTACCACGGCGGCCTTCAAATTAACCGGAAAAGCGACGCCGAGTGGGCCTCGCTTAGATAGCCGGTATTTACAGGGACATGCCTTCAGGCAAGGCGTTGTTAATCGCAGCCTGGTTGGCGGAAACCCAGTCGGCGGCGGCGTCTTCAGGGTCCACACCGTTTTGCACGTCGACCATGATCTGGGCTATCCCATTCTCAATGGCGAACCAGTCGAAGTTGTTGAAGAACTCGTAGGCGAGAGGCTGCTCCGCTTCGAGACCCTGGCGAACCATGGTGTTGATGGTCTCGGTCGCGCCAAAGACATTTTCCGGATCCTCGAGGATCTTCAAGTCCCAGCGACCGAACATCCAGTGCGGCTGCCACCCGGTCACGACGATGGGGGTTTCGTTGCTGATGGCGTCGCCGAGTGCGGCGGTCATGGTAGGCCCACTGCCCTCAAGCAAGGTGAAGGTGCTGAGGCCGTAGGTGTCGTTCTCAATGGCCGTCTCAGTCTGCTGCATCATACCCGCGCCGGGGTCAATACCGACGATCTCGTTATCATACGCGTCGGCGTTGGCAACGAGCTCGGGAATGCTGTCCTCCGATACGTACGTCGGTACCACAAGACCCAGCTTCGCACCCTCGTAGTTCGGACCGAGGTTTACGACCTCGTCGGTGAACTCACCTTCTTCTCCGTAGAACATCTGGTGAGTGGCGGGGAGCCACGCCGCGAGCAGAGCGTCGGAGTCTTCAGAGGCAACCGACTGCCACATGGCGGCGTTGGCAACGTTGTTCAGCTCCACATCTGCACCCATCTGGCTCAGAATCTCTCCTGCCATATGGGTAATCGCAACCGAGCGAGCCCACTCTACGTATGCAAGCTCTATGCTGCCTAACTCTTCTCCATCACCGCCTTCTTGCTGGCCTTCTGCAACTGCGAAGGAAGCTGCAACGGTGAGAATGAGGAACGTGACGAGAATCTTCTTTAAAGACGTCATGTTCTCCTCCTTGTTTACGTTCTTTGTGCCCCTTAGTAACTCCCGGCAAGCCTAACAGACTCGCACCCGGGATGGGCATTGGTCACTAAAGAAATCGGTCGGCTCGCGCGCAGGGGCTTAGCGGCCCCGGCTCGCGAAACTCTGCGTAATCCGGTCGAGAAGCATGGCAATAATGACGACCGCCAATCCCGCCTCGAATCCTTGTCCGGGTCTCAGCCGCTGAATTGCGCGCCATACCTCACCGCCCAGACCACCTGCGCCGATCATGGCCGCGATAACAACCATGGAAAGCGCGAGCATAATCGTTTGGTTTACACCCGCCATAATGGTCGGGAGCGCCAAGGGAAGCTGCACTTTCGTGAGCTTTTGCATGGTGGTTGTTCCAAACGCTTCGGATGCCTCGATCATCTCAACATCAATCTGTCGTATTCCGAGGGAGCTGAGCCGTATAGCCGGCGGCACCGAGAATATGACTGTCGCGAATACCGCAGCAACCGGACCCAGGCCAAAGAATGGGATCGCCGGGATAAGGTATACGAAGGCCGGCATGGTCTGCATGAAGTCGAGAATCGGCGTAATAACCCGGTGGAAGGAGTTACTAAGCCCCGCGATAATGCCAAGCGGCAGGCCGATTACCATTGCAAGCAACGTTGCAATCAGAATCAACGCGATCGTTGAGAGCGTAGCATCCCACAGTTGGATGTTCCAAATAAACAGGAGTCCAATCAACGCGAAGATCCCCACGTTCCGGCCTGCCAGCCACCATGTCAACGCCGCAAGCAAAGCTATCAATATGAGTGGGGGAACGAATTCTAAACCGAGTACAATGCTCTCGATCCCAACCTCAACGACGTTTGAGAACGCCCGAGTAAACGGCGAAAGCACAGTTGTAAGCCAGTCGAGGGCGGCTTCGATTCCCGGGCCCAGTGGTATGCGTGGTAGTTCGATCATTCGGAATCTCCTCGTTCAGAAAGCGCGGCAAGGACAGAGCCTCGAACGATAACGCCGCGAAGAATATTCTTGTCGTCGATAACGGCGACAGGATTACCCGATACCTTAGGGAAAATCTGTCGCACCGGCTCGTCTAAGGCGACCGAAGCCACCTCATCCGCCCGGGTGATATCATCGATCCACTGTTCGCCTTTCTTAGCCGCCTCCGATGCTCGTTCCGCCGTCACATGTCCGACCAATTCATGATCTCGTCGAACAACAAAAATACCGGACATACCGGCTTCCTGCATTTTTCGGAGCGCCACCCGTGGTCCGTCTTTGACAAAAGCAACCGGAGTCGGCTTCTTCATGACATCCGACGCCGTAAGAACCTTCGTAATATCAACGTTCTCCACGAAGCGAGCGACGTAATCGTTCGCTGGGCGAGACAGAATGTCCTCGGCCGTACCTATCTGCACAACGCCGCCGTCACGCATGAGGACGATCCGGTCACCCATTTTGAGCGCTTCGTCTAGATCATGGGTAATGAAGAGAATCGTCTTCTTCACCCGACTCTCAAGAGCCAATAACTCGTCTTGCATGTCGGTTCGAATCAAGGGGTCGAGAGCACTGAAGGCCTCATCCATGAGTAGAACGTCCGGGTCGACCGCAAGAGCGCGAGCAAGTCCGACGCGCTGTTTCATGCCGCCCGACAGATTCTGAGGCAGATAATCACCCCAGCCACCGAGGCCGACGGTCTGCAAGGCTTCTTCCGATTTCTCCCGCCGCACCTCTGCTTCCACTCCCTGCACCTCGAGACCGAACTCTACGTTCTGGTACACGGTCATGTGCGGAAACAGCGCGAAGCTCTGGAACACCATACCGAACTTTCTACGTCGCAGATCTCGGAGTTCCTCCGTATCTAAGGTGGTCACATCGACATCATCGACGTAGATCTTACCCGCCGTGGGGTCCATAAGACGGTTTACGCAGCGAATGAGTGTAGACTTTCCGCTTCCCGAAAGCCCCATGACAACAACCGTTTCACCTTCATATATGTCGAAGGAGGCGTCGGCGACACCAACCGCGAGCTTGCTCTTGCTGAGGATTTCGTCCTTAGACATACCCTTTTGCAAGAGCTCAATGGCGCGGCCGGGATTGCGGCCGAAAACTTTATAAACGTTTTCGATCCGTATCTTAACCTTTTGCTCTTCCATTAACCTGTCCTTTACGACACTGTGATTCAGTTCTAGTGCGCTAAAAGTTACGCTTCGACAGTAAGGTACGTGCGCCCCCTGTGAATGTCAAGAGCAATCCTTCGAGTTAAATGCAATTT
>CAYFQV010000275.1:0-3475 GCA_964345195.1 uncultured Spirochaetaceae bacterium | reverse complement strand
GGTCTTACTCGCGACTCAAAGCAAACTCCACCCGGCGGTTGCGCCACTGCTCCTCCTTCTCGGAGAAGGGAACCAGGGGGGCCGAACCGCCCCTACCAACCGCCTGCATCCGCGCGGCCTCGATTCCCATGTCGCTTAGCGCGTTCATTACCGCATTCGCTCGTGCTTGGGAAAGTGGGACCAATACCTCCTGCTGCTCCCGCGGCCCTTTTACCGGATCGTCCCAGTACACCCAGCTGGTATGTCCCTCCACGGTAATGGTGTAGTCCGGATATCGCTGCAAGCGCCGGGCAAGTCGCGTCAGGATTCGGCGATTGTTATCCGAGCGTTCATTCTCCGGCCCAAAGAGAATCGCCTGATTCGGCGGAAAGTGGATGTCGTGCGTACGGATCCGGAAGTCCTTGCGCCCGATCTTGTAGGAAAAGCCCGCGAAGAAGCGGAACACATCTCCGCCGTAGACCGGCACGCTCATACCGGCCTGAGCCACCCCGCCGGGGAAGGGTTCCCATCGGACACCCGGAATCAGCTCGTAGTGATACCCACGTTTGAGCCAGTACTCAAAGCGGTTTTCCAACTGTACGGACCAGCGATCCGCCAGCACCAACTGCGGCGCCACCATCGGCGTCAGGAGGAAAGCACCCTCGCGTTGCGGCTCGAGCCACTCCTTGTCGCGGACGTATGTGGCCTCGAAGCCGGCGTGCATGAAAAAGCGGATGTTCGTCACATCCGCAAGCCGGTGCAACGTCGTGGTACCAAGGGTCACCTCCCATCCCTCTTCGGCGTCCAGGACGGTCACGCCGATCGCACGGTCGTCGACACCGTCCTCGGGATACTCGACAATGACCGGGTCACCTTCGAATTGCGTGTAACTTCCGTATGCGACAATGCTGCTCCGAGAGCCGAGCTCCGCGACATGAACCTTGAGCCGGGGCTGAAAGTAGGCCAGGTGAAAACCGCCCACATCCAGCGCCTCCGTATCGTAACCGCGGGTATCATAGTAGTTGATGTATACGTCGTCCGCCCCCTTCACATCCGGAGAAAAGACAAAGCGGGCGCGAATACCGACGTCTATGCGGCCCAGAATCCCGAACTGCAAGTACGGCGCAACGCCGTAGCCGTTTACATAGCCATCGTCGTAGTTGAGAAGCGCTCCCGCCTCTAGGTTGAATGAGGGAAGCATATGACCGTCTTCCGAGCAGATCAGCTGGGTGGGGGCTGCCGTGACAAGCTCAACCGCACCTGCGCACAGCACAAACATTGCAATGGCCGCAACTATTCGGCATCTGCGCTCCATACCACCTCCTATCCGGCCGAGCACGCCGGGCGGTCCACCCGCCGAGCTCCTTGGATATCAAACGCGGGTGTATACATCGAACTAAGGCGCAAGCCACTCCACAGCATTCTGTATGAGCTGCGGCATCTCGTCCCACCATTGGGAGTCGGGCGCATCCTCGCCGCCCCAGGGATGGTAAATCGCCTCTCCGGCGAGAATGGCCCTCGTGGGGCTACTCGTCGCCACCATGATCGGGTAGTACGTCGCGTCTGCGTCCTTTCGAGCCTCAACCACCGTGCCCGAGATATTTGTGCCCGTGAAGGCGTCGGTGCGCACTTCGTAGAAGGGTATCACTGAGGCCGACCCGATAAATCCTGCGCTGTCAACCGAGTTGAACTGAAAGGAGGGCGGCAACCACTCTCCGGGATTATCCTCATCCGCTTCGGAGTCCTGTCCCAAACGCTCCGTCCCCTCCACTCCGCAAATGGAGCCAAGGATGCCGAGCACCTCCTGGCTCATGGAGTCGTGGGCGATAAAGACCGGCTTACCCCCGTCGTAGTAATCATACACATGCTGCGCCTGATCGACGCTTAACTCGCGACCACTCGTCCAGCCAAGACCATCCATATTAATGATCAGGATCGTGTAGGGCTCAATATCGCTGAGGCTTCCGATGCTCGGGACCTGCAGGAAGTCCAGACTCGGCATGGCTTCGCTGAGCTCGGTCACAAGGTAGGTCGCGTGCGGCCCGTACACCCCGATCCCGGTTTCCGCGGTGAGGGTGGCCGGCGTACAGGTAACGTTGTCCAGACTGGACTCGTCGTCCGAGACGGTCGCACCGATCTCAATGCTTCCCTCCACATTCGGCACCGTGAAGCCGGCGAACCACTGACTGATACTCGTAAGAGTCAGTGACGTTCCGTCGGCGCTGTTCGTAAGCGTGCCGACGTCCGAGCTTACATTCGCGGTGCCGGTGAAGCTCGTATAGGTGGTATCATTCGTAGCCGTCTTGGTAACCGTGACGTTGATGCTGAACTCTTGCCCGGTGAGAATGCTCGTCGGGCTCAGATTGACTTGACAGGTGAGACTGTCGGGCTCGGCACTTCCACCGCCTCCTCCGCCGTCACCCCCACCCCCGCCGGCTGCGAGACCACCGAGACAGGTCACGTCATCGGGCTGATCGGCGCTGTCCGCCACGGTCGCCGTAATGCCTTGGAAACTTCCCGAGCCGGTGACGGTGACGTTGCCGGAGGCGTAGCTATAGCCGCCGGCAAAATCGATTTGGGCGGGACTCACGGTCCAACCATCGTCAATGGCGAGATCCACGACCCCGTCGAACTGCGTGAAGGCGTTCCCGTCACCGTCGATCGGATACACATACACGGCAAAGGCTGCGCTCTCCACGCCGGGATCAATGATCGAGGGAGCGGTGTAGCTCACATCGAAGTGATCCACGGAGCGCACGGTGGCGGTAATCGAGTCTTCACTCGTACCGCTTATTTCCTCGTTGTCCTCATCCTCGGCGCGCACCACGTAGGGGACCCCGGCGACAAGCTGCCCGGAAACCGTGACTTCAGTTAGGGTCGCCTCTCCATCCTCGAAGACGGGGGAGACCTCCGGATCGAGTTCCACGGTATCGCCGTTCTCACTCTCCAAAACAAGGGCAACACTGCGGTCGTAGGAGACGTCCACGGAATCGTCGGGGTTGAGAGCCTGTATCTTTAGATCCATGGTAAGCGGATCTTGAGCGTCCGGGTCGTCGCAGACGGAGCGGGTAGGGACAACGGCATTGCTCATTTCTACGGCGAAACCCGCCGGGTCGTCGTCACGAACGAAGAGATGGTAGCCTTCATCCACGCCGCAGGAAACGACAAGCACCACCGCGAGTGCCGCCAGATACGGTCGGAGAAATAGTATGCGTCCCATGCCGCACTCCTCTACAATCTATGATTCATTGTAGACCCACTATACCTGGAGTCCAACTACTTTTCAGTGCTGTTCTCACGCTTACCTACTTTAAATAGCAAGAGAGGCATCGAAGGAAGAGACTTCGTGGGAAAGAAGGGTTTTCAGGGCGGAAAGAAATCCTGCGCACGGTTTGTAGCTGCGGGAGATGGATGAGAACAGGGTAAGGAGTGCATCTGAATAGAGAAGCGACCGACCGGAATCGAACCGGCATCTCCAGCTTGGAAGGCTGGGGTA
>CAYFQV010000274.1:0-3505 GCA_964345195.1 uncultured Spirochaetaceae bacterium | reverse complement strand
CGGGCCCTACGCCACGACGTTGCAGTGGTGTAGCTTTTGCGCGTGACGTCGGCAGCAATGAACCAACCTACTCGCCGACGCGTGGTATCGAACCGAAGCGTGGTGTACGAAGGCGAACGCGCAGCAGGCAGAGGAACAGTGCAGATACAGAAGCCGGTACTCGCTCAAGAACAGAAACTCCGTATGAATCCGCAGCTCTATCAGAGTATTCAGCTGATGATGCTGCCGATTCAGGAGCTGAAGTTCCGGATCGACCAAGAGCTCGAACAGAATCCGGCGTTGGATGTCGTTGAGGACTCCTCCACGCTCTCCCTGGATGAGGCCACGCAGCCCCGCGACGAAGAATACGATTATTTCGAGAACACGTCGGATCCGGGATATCAGGAGAGCGGATACGACGAAGAGAGTAGTGATAATAAGCGCCGCTTCATGGAAGGCGCACTCTCACACTCGGAGTCTCTCCACGATCATCTCCTATGGCAACTGCGTCTGCAACCAATCTCCGACCGGCTTTTTCAGCTCGGTGAGACGGTCATTCTGAACTTAGATGACAACGGCTTCCATACCGAGGATCCGTATTCCCTGGTGCCGGCGGAGGAGCACAGCGAGCTCGAGCGCATCATCGGCATCATTCAGACCTTCGATCCACCTGGTACCGCTGTGGCCAACTACCAGGAATCCCTCCTGGTCCAGGCACGGCTTCACGGCGACGCCCCGGAGGATACGGAAACCGTTCTGGCTGATCATATGCTTTTGCTCGAGAAGGGCAAGTATGCGGAGTTGGCGAAGCGGCTCAAGTCGACCGAGGAGCATGTGCAGGAGATTCTCGACTTCGTCCGCAGTCTCACGCCGTTTCCAGGTCGAGAATATTCCAACGAAACGACCCGATACGTCGTTCCCGATTTGCTTGTGACCATGCAAGAGGGCGAGCTCGCAATCTACCTAAACGATGAGGAGATTCCGGCGCTATCGATCAACCCCTTCTTCGAGGAGATCGGTACGAAGCCCGCGGGCAAAGACAGAGACGAGCGGGCGGCCCGACGCTTCGCAAACTCGTCGGTGAAGGACGCTCGCTGGTTCATCCACAGCATTCAGCTCCGCAATCAGACGCTCCTGAAGGTGGCCAGGGCGATCATCGACTTTCAGCGGGACTTCTTTATCAAAGGCCCGAAGTACCTCGTGCCGCTGACCTTGAAAGATATCGCCGCGGAAGTGGGAGTGCATGAGGCCACTGTCTCGCGGATTACGACGGCGAAGTATATGCAAACGGATTTCGGTATATTCGAGTTGAAGTACTTTTTTTCGAACTCGATCTCCGGAACAGGCTCGGGCGGTTCCCGCTTCTCCAAGGAGGCGGTGAAAGAAACGATCAGGGAAATCCTGGAGGAGGAATCGAAGAGCGGAAAACACCTATCGGATCAGCGAATATCGGATCTCCTGAAGAAGCAGGGCATTGAAATCGCCCGTCGCACGGTCGCGAAGTATCGGAAGGAGCTCGATATCAGCTCGTCGTATGATCGATAACTTATTACGCGGAGGTACGCAATGCACGTAGACATTGAGGCAGTCCACTTCGACCTAAAAGAAGAGACCCAAGAGTTCGTGGAGCATCGCCTGGGGAAGATCGACTTTGCTAAGGACATGATCGTGGATCTTCAGTTTACCTTCGTAAAGGAGAAGCACGAGTACGAGCTGGAGGTGAAAGTCCACTTCCGATGGGGTAATTCCCACGTCATTAAGCTAAAGAGTTTCGACCTCCACGGCGGTATAGACGAGCTGCTGGATAAGCTGGAGCTGAAAGTCAAAAAAGAGAAGGAGAAGGTGAAGGAGCACTAGGGGCGCGTGGTTACCAAGTTCACTGTTCTCGACCTTCTCGATCTCGACTTGCGAGAGCATAATGCGTTGAACCTCAAGTGTATCGGTGGGCGCCCCGGCCTCACGCGGGAGCTTCGTGTTCCCGACATCAATCGGCCGGGTCTCGCGCTGAACGGCTTCTTCGACAGTTTCGGGAGTGAGCGTATTCAGATCTTCGGTCGGGGAGAAACCGCCTTTCTGCGCAAGCTCGAGAGCGAAGGGGCAACGCACGTTCTGCATGAGTTTTTCGAGCGGGAAGTGCCGGTCGTGCTCTTCACACACTCCCTCGAGCCGACTCGGAAGTTCTTCGAGATCGCGGAGGCCTCCAACTGTCCAGTCTTACAGACTGACCTGCCGTCGTCGGACTTCTCTTCTCGTCTGCTGCGCGCGCTCGGGAACGTATTTGCCCCCTCGGAGACTATACACGGGACCCTCTTGGAGGTTTTCGGGATCGGCGCTCTTATACTGGGAGACAGCGGTGTGGGAAAGAGCGAAACGGCTCTGGAGCTCGTGGAACGGGGGCATCGTCTAGTTGCGGATGATGCGGTTGAGATCCGCTGTGTCTCGGGGAACATCCTGATGGGGGCGGGGGCGAACAAGGCGCTCGGCCACCACATGGAGATTCGCGGTCTCGGTATCATCAACATTACGCATCTGTTTGGAGTCGGCGCGATTCGCGACAACAAGCAGGTGCAGATCATCTGTGAGTTGGAAGCGTGGGATACCGACACCGCCTACGACCGCCTTGGTGAAGAAGAGCGTACGAAGGAGATTTTAGGGGTCAAAACGCCGCATTTGCAGATCCCGGTGAAGCCGGGACGCAATATTCCTATTATCATTGAGACGGCGGCCATGAACGAGCGACTCAAGAAGATGGGTTACTACTCCGCCCGTGAGTTCAATCAAAGCGTGCTAAAGTGGCTGGAACGGGAAAATGCACGCACCGCCTACTTCAAGCGACACCGAAGCGGAATTGAGGGCGGGGCCGGCGAGTGGGGAAGCAGCACGAGCTCAGAGGAAGGCGATGACGGAACGTGAGATCACAGTGAGAAATAGAGCAGGTATCCACGCACGACCGGCGGCTCTGATCGTGCAAACCGCCTCCAAGTTCGATTCAACGGTTATGCTGCGCAAAGAAGAGGAAGAGATAAACGCAAAGTCCATCATGGGCATTATCACCCTCGGTGCGGGATACAACACGACCCTTACGGTGCGTGCGGAAGGCGATGACGAAGCCCAAGCTGTTGACGAGATATCGCGCCTCTTTGAGAACCGTTTCGAGGAGGAGTAGACGGCTCTGCCTCTTCCTCGCGGGCGGGCTCATGCTCGCCGGCGTTTCCTCGCGGGCGCAGGAGATCTTACCCGGCGATCGGATCGAACCCGGTATTGACGCTGCAGTTACCCAATCCGGCGGGGAGATCCACGTTTCCCTGCGTTTCAAGGGCGTCCCCGGCGACACCGTTCTGCAGCCGCTGCAATCGGGGCTTGAGAGCGAGCTCGAGTTTACGGTACGTCACTACAGCGAAGAGCGCGGGATCACCGGTATTCTCGGGGATCGGCTCCTGGCGGAGGTTCGTCGCCGATATCTAGTTGAGTGGGACCCCTTTGACGAGCAGTATGTCGTGTACCGGAGTGAGCCTCAGGGGAGCAC
>CAYFQV010000273.1:0-3517 GCA_964345195.1 uncultured Spirochaetaceae bacterium | reverse complement strand
CGGTCGTGCTCGGCATCTACGAGGATCTCCACTCGCCGACCCCGAGAGACCGGGAACCGATATCCCACGGCACCGGGATCGCGCGGATCCAGAAACACCACCTCGGCGGCTGGTGGCTCGAGGGCCGTGGGACGCGCCATCGCGCTGCGCTCAGCCTCAATCCAGGCCTCCCCCATCTCGGTGGACTCGAGGTCGAGGCGCCCCAGGGCCTCGCGGTAATTCGCGTGAGACTCGGTCGGCGAAAACTGCTCCTCTACAATCTCCTTGGCACAGGAGCTTATCACCACAGCAACAAGAACCGAGAGTACGACAGCACGGGCAACCTTCATGGCATAAAACATATCAAGACACAGCGCTCATCGGCCATCGTGCCGCCGCGCACGATGATGAGGCCCTCACATGGCCGATATTAGTCTCCAACCCTCGGACACCGCTAATAGGGGTACCCGATCGCAAGGTTGAGCACGATGTTCTCCCGGCGCCACGCTTGATCGGCCGCATCAATTTCGCCCGCTACCCAGCGCTCACCTGCCGGTAGCCAGGGCTTGCGCAGCGGTATCGCGACATCGAGCCGCAACACCAACAGGGACGGATCGACACGCAGCCCCAAGCCGCCGCCGAGAGCCAGCTCCTCGAGCGCCCGCCCGGCGTCAAACACTCCTGATTCCTCCACGCCTTCGCGATCGAACGTCCAGATATTCCCGGCATCCGCGAAGATCGCGCCCTTGAGCATGCCGACGATCGGAAACCGGTACTCCAGGGCAGTCTCCAAACGGATGTCGCCTGTGCGCTCGCCCCCAGGGCCGCCGTCGGATTCCGGGGCAAGAGTGCCGGGACCGATGGTTCTGCGCTGGAAGGCGCGGATGCTGTTGGTCCCGCCCACCGAAAACTGCAGGGGACGCGGCAGCACCGCGGAGTTTCCAAACGCGTACCCGGCTCCGGCGAGCACGCGTGCCGCCAGCGTGCTCTCTTCGGTGACGGGTATGAAGTAGCGAACATCCCCGTCGACGCGGGCAAACTGGGAGTACAATCGCCCGAGTACCTGTCGAGGATCATCCGCGTCGGGATATTCTCCCTCAACCGCGGCGTATCCGGCCGATATGAGATTGCCCGCCAGGTCCACATCGACGTTGACAACGGTGTTGTTTCGCCGACGCGGTGCACGTCGGTCGTTAAAGAGATACTCATACGATCCGCCGAGGACAAACTGCTCCTCGAATCCACGCCGCAGCGAGGGGTTTCTGTCGAGGAGTGCTGAGAACTCGGAGCTGAAGCGGCCGGGACGCACGAAGGCTATCTCGAGGGGACGAAGTTGGTGCCGCACCGTCTCCCGCGGACTCCATTTGTATCCGAATGAGCCCTTGACCTGGTCCAGACTGTAGAGATCGACACGGGTAACCGAGCTTACTCCGGTGCTGAGCTCGGTCTGCGGCATGACCGGTCCGTCCCAGTCCATGCGGCGAGCAGGCGGTGCCACGATTCCGGGTATCGCCAGGCTCACATCGGCACCGACATCCCAAGAATCAACGGTTGCCGAGCCGCTTCCCAGCTCCGTTTCCAGCGCAGAGCGAAGATCGACGCGAAGCTCCTCCGCGCCACCGAATGTGTTGCGATCTCTGTAACCGAGCTCGACTCCCGGGCCGGCGAAGTCGTCCGATCGGGTTACCATCCGCACTTCACCGGAGACCAGCTTCTCGCGCTCGGGGGTCAGATACACGAAGGCGTGGAGAGCCTCACCGTCGCCCACGTACTCGTAGCGGATGTTTGCGAAGCGGAACACACCGAGGCTCATGAGACGACCGATGGTCTCCTGGTGGCGGCTGCGGCTGTAGCGATCGCCCGGTCGCAGCAAAATCGCGCTCGCTACGACGTCGGGGCGCAGGCGCTGCTCTCCGCCCACGTACCGGAAGCGCGGCTCGATCTCGATACCCTCGGTCTCCGCCGGCGGCTCGCGTGTCCCGAACTGGTGATCGGCGTAGACCGTGATCGCCTCGATGCGATGCCGGCGACGGGCCCGGTCGGGAGTCTCGGACTTGACGACCAGCTCGAGATCGACCGTGCGCCCGTCGTGATCTCTGAGGGCGTTGAACAGAAGGTAGTCGGGGCTGAAGGCATAAAAGCCGTCGTTTTTGAGTACGGCGTCGATGCGGACACGTTCCTCCCGAAGCGTCGCAAGCTCGTAGGGCCGGCCTGCCTGAAGCACCGAGTCGCGGTCTGCCGCGCGTATCGCCTTCACGAGCTCACCGTCTCCCCGTGGTCGGGTGATGGAGCCGATCCGGTACGGCATACCGGCACGCACCGCGTATGTAAGCCCTGCGCGCCGCCGCCGCTCGCGGATATCGTACTCGACCTCGGCATCGAAGTACCCGTGATTCCGCAGCCACGCACGCAGCCGGGCGGCGTTCCCCTCGGGCGAGACCTCCTCGAACAGGACCGGGGATTCCGCGAAGCGCTCGTAAAACCGGGCACGCAGTCCCTCCTCTTCAGGCTCCTCGAAGCGGTGGTACACCCACACCCGAGGTCGCATGAAACCGAGGACCGTGGGGTTCGGGCCCGGGCGCACAACCTCCTCGAGCTGCGACTCGGTTGCCCGCCGCGACCGCGCCGGCTCCGGCGACTCGAGCTCGACCTCGGCCCCGGTGTACAATCGCTCATCTTCATCGAGAAAGCGAAGCGTGGTACACCCGGAGAACGTGAGCACGGCGGCAATGCCGAGCACGAGGAGTTTTACGGCACCTCCTGCTTTCACGCTACCTCCGGCTCTCACTGTCCCTCCCGCTCGCCCTCATCGGAGTCGCCCGCTTCCGACCGCGAGCGGAATAACCGGTCGAACGTGCGGGTAAACATGAATGACAGCCCGGTCGCGGTTGAGGAGCCCTCCAGTGGACCCTGGTAATCACGCTCGCGAAACCCTCGCAGCCGATATCGCCCATCAGAGGTCAGAAGGTACTCGATCGACAGGTCCCCCGGTATATTGCTCGGACTGCTCTCCCCGCTGTAGCGGCCCTCAACATCAACCTGGCCGCCGAGTCGCAGAATCAGCCGATCGTCGAGCAGCCGCTGACTGAGCTCCACGCCGATCTCGGTGCGTCCTTCAGGACCCTCGGGGCCGTACTGCTCGTAGGACTCGACATCGAATGTAAGCTCGGCACCGGGAATGATCCGACGCGAGAAGGCGTTTAGCTGATAGGTCAGAAGCCGGCTTGCGCTGCGGCGCGCGCCCAGCCCGGCAACGGAGGCTTCATCGATCTGGGAGATGTCCTCGGCAATGAACTGATTGAGTACTATCAGAGAGAATGCCTGCGCGTTCCGACGGGACTCCTGCTCGTTGATTTCCAGGATGGCCGCGTAGGGGAGACCTCCCATGGCACTGCGCTGGGCGGGCGGCATATCGAGGGAAAACTCGATTTCCGGCTCACGAAGCGTCCCCTCCATGGTCAATACCACGTTGAAGGGGAGCTCGCCGGCCGATACCACGCGCTCATCCGCGGATCCGCGCGAGGAGAGCAACGGGGAG
>CAYFQV010000272.1:0-3524 GCA_964345195.1 uncultured Spirochaetaceae bacterium | reverse complement strand
GTCCCAAGTCCCAAGTCCCAAGTCCCAAGTCCCAAGTCCCAAGTCCCAAGTCCTTATGTGTAACTGCTGAGGGTTGCTCGAATAGGGGACGATTCTACCCAACCTGCCGCCATCGCTCCGCGCGGCTGCGTGGTAATCGCCACCGCTCACCTTGCGCTTGCTCGTGGGCCGTTGCCGCAGCCATCGGTGCGTTTCAAGCTCTGCTGGTAGTAGGCGTGCTCGCTGCGGGCGCCGCGTCCGCTCGCGCCACCTGCCCGCCGCCCGTGGATGCAGGCAGCGGCCTCGACACGGTATTATCTCAGTGCACCAATTGGATTTGTGATGTTGATTATGATCCGAGCCTCGGCTTCCTCCCAGAAGAAGATCCAGTCAATCCGTGGATCGCGGACCTTCAGCCCGGCACCCAGGTGAGCATCGTCAAAGACCGCCTCCAGATCGTCGGCTCTACGAACAACGCTCCTCCTGGTGAGGTGGATGGCGCCCAGTACCAGCGGCTCGAGCCAGCGCTGGTGGGCCC
Source organism: uncultured Spirochaetaceae bacterium (assembly GCA_964345195.1). GTDB lineage: Bacteria > Spirochaetota > Spirochaetia > DSM-27196 > PWMO01 > CAYFQV01. The sequence continues at coordinate 3,007 of CAYFQV010000272.1, read as the reverse complement.
TCCGCCCAGCCCGATCTACGTCATCCAGGCCACCTACGAGGTAGGCCGGATCTACCTGAGCACTGAGTCGGAAGAGGCGCTGGCCATGTTCGGGGCCATGGACGGGGATCGCCTGGCCGTGGTTTCCCTCGGCCACTACCAGGGGCAGCGGGTAGTGGTGCATGGCGAGGAGATCCAGTCCGGGAACATCCTCGATCCGGCTCACGTCCAACCGTGGGACTTTCGCAACGAGACCACGTATACTCTGGTGGTGCACCGGGGCGTAGCCTCCTACCTCCTGGTGGACGGGGAACCGGTGATGGTGCGCGACTACGACACGTTGTCCACGGAGCTGCCGCCCAACGTCGCTGGCGAGGGCGTCTTCGGCTTCAGCTCGGCCCACAGCATCGCCTCGTACTCGCGCGTGCGCTACTGCGCCTGTGCCGAGCAGCGGGGCCCCAACATCGACACCGACGGGGACGGCTACACACCAGCAGAGGGGGACTGCAACGAGCTCGCGGCCGATGCCCACCCAGGCGCCGAGGAGATCCAGTGCGATGGCATCGACCAGGACTGCGACGGCTACGACGAGTGCGTGGGGGACGCCGGCAAGCTCGAGGCCAAGGCGCCGGCGCTGTCGGCTCACACCATCACGCCGGCCAATCAGGACGGAAAACACGACGAGCTCGCCATCTACCAGGCCTTCAAGCCCCACCGAACCCCCGGAGTCTGGCTGCCCCACTTCCCCTTCGAGCACCAGGTAGACTACATCACCACGATCTACAACATCGCCACTGGCGAGCCCGTGCTGGAAAAAGCCGGAACCTTCACGTTCACCGACGGCCGGGCCAAGGGCGCCACCACCTTCTGGGACGGCAAGCTGTCAAACGGCGACTTCGCGCCCTCGGGCACCTACGGCGTGGTGACCGACGCAGAGCTGCGCCGGACCCACCGCAGGAGCGGAAGAACGCGCCTGCTCGATTCGGTGGCCACCGCCGAGACGACATTCGAGATAGACAACCTCAGCCCCATCGCCGAATCGGACATCGAGCCCATCTCACAGTTCGAGCCCTACCACTGGCTGTATCGCCTCGGGAGGCCGGTCGCTGTTGGGATGTCCGAAATTACGTATAGTCATCATTGCTCTGGTTTTCTAATTGGGCCAAATGTTCTAGTTACAGCAGGGCATTGTGTTGGACAGGAAGGCACGGAAACTTATTGGCAATTCAATTGCGACATTGACCTCTATGACGGAGATCAGACGACGAATCTGCCCTCAGAATTCTGTAATGCTGATTCCGCTGCTGGTAGCGTATACCAGGGTGTGGTTCTATTCCAAGTTGGTCATTTTCCCCCGGATGCATGCGATCCGAACGCCTTCTCGGACGTATCTAAGGATCTCGCGATAGTAAAGTTGCAAGGCAACCCAGGCTACCGTTTTGGTTGGGTGAAACTGGCTGGTATTGACGTAGAAAGTGAATTGTCAGATCCCCAGGTCAATAACACCGAGAACCCAACACAGCTTGTTATGATTGGTCATCCGTGTCGTTTTGATCTCGACGGCGATTGTCCACGCGATGAAGGCGGACCGGGAGACGCAGTGCCGCAGCCAAGGCCGAAAAAAATCGTGTTCGATCATTGCTACGGTTGGCATTTTGATGGAGTTGATTTTAGTGATCCCTTATTCAAAATCAGGCATTCCTGCGCGAGTAAAGCCGGGTTTTCCGGCGCACCTATTTTTGATACCCGAGGCAGAGTTGTGGCATTTCATACTGATGGTCCATGCGAATGGGGCGACTACCCATCTGAATGGAATTATAATCCGCGGTCGAATGGCTGGGCAACCACAATGAATTCGGTTTTACGGGTTGTTCACGAACTCGGCATATATCCACAATCTTGGCCCGATGCGAACCACTGGAGCTCCAGTCACCGTAACATCGCCCGCGGCGCACCACCAGGCGACGCCTATTCGGATATCCTGGTTGGGTACCCGCACCATTGTGCACCGGTCTACGGAGACCCCATCGATCAGTGGGGATGCCAGCTAACCTGGCTGTACAAGCAGAGCACCGGGACCGGATTCACCGAGGATTTCTGGTCATGGGGTACCTTTCGTCCGATGGGCGAGAAAAAGCTCATGGGGTATTTCAACAACGACGATCTGCTCGATGTCCTGTCGGTCAGAGAAATGCGCGTGGCGCCGGATAGCCTTGAATACACGCTTGACCTGCCCGTGCTTCTCGGGGGCGGACCTCCTGGCTCACCAACCCACAGGGTGGAGTTCCAGACGGATGTCTGTGAGGGCAACAGCCAGTACTTCGCCGGCGACTTCAACGGTGACGGGCTTGACGACTTTCTCTGTGCGGTGGGTGATCCGGGAACGCCGCTGCAATGGAAGGTTCTCTTGTCGTCAGGGAGCTCATTCGACGCACCATCCATATGGACTCCGACACCGAGCGGCTGGGGAGATATGAGTGATACATATTTGATAGGAAACTTCGATGGATCACCCGGTGATGACATCGCGCGGGCGGTGTTGAATACTCACGGGGAGTACGAGTGGTCGCTCATGACCGCGAGCTCATCCACAAATAGCTTCATCGATCGTGGGCTATGGAGCGTTTCTCTCGGGCTCGTCGATGATCACTTCTACGTTGGTGATTTCAACGGTGACGGATTGTCCGATATCCTCATCACTCGCTGGCAAGAGTACCCTGGTTGGCCGTGGGGTTTGTACGATACACCGATCATGGAGCTGCACGTATCGTCATCCACCGGCCTCACTGCCCCATCACCACCGAGCCTTTGGAATATGTGGGGTCCCATCCTTCCGAATCATGAAAAGGGAGGCAGAATCCTGATTGGAAATTATGACGGTGATACCAGCGCCCGGGACGATGTCGCTATCGTCGTCGAGCGGTGGCAAACCGGAGGGCGCTCGTGGCTCGGAATAGGTCCTACCGATTCTGGCATCAGTCCCAAGACCTTGAAGTGGTACGTGGGCACTTCGAATGGAGCGGCCTTT
>CAYFQV010000271.1:2066-3527 GCA_964345195.1 uncultured Spirochaetaceae bacterium | reverse complement strand
ACCGAAGGCGCCGCCTTCAACGAGTCGCGCTGGAACAATCAGGAACTGGCACGGCTTGCCGAAGAGGCTTCGAGAACCGCGGATATCAGTGCACGAGCACAGCTCTACGATGAGATAAGCAAGGTGTTCTTGGAGTCAGGTCCGATCATAATCCCCTATTTCCGGCCGGTTGTTGCCGCCCATGCAGACCGGGTGCAGGGCATTACACTCCACTCATTCCCGGGACGAACGGACTTCACCGAGGTTGATCTCAGGTAAGCTATTGCATGGAAGAAGAAAATAATCAGGAGTCCGAGGCACCGGATGCCTCGGCTCCCGCTTCCTCACCCCGGAGAGCTTCCCGCCTCCGGACCGCCCTGACTGGTAGCCCGCTGGCGATTATCGGTACGGTCGGGGTGGTGTTTTTCGTATTTATTACGCTCTTCGGGCCACTACTCGCGCCGTATCCGTATGACCAGATCATTCGCGGTACGGACATCGGCGAGGAGAGCCGGCGAGCTCTGACCGGCAGACCGCCGTCGGCGGAGTTTCCCTTCGGCACCGATCAGCGGGGAAGAGATGTTTTCAGCAGAATGCTCTGGGGTGCTCGCGAAACCCTTGGGCTGCCCCTGGTGGCCACCATCATCTCCGTTATCATCGGCTCGTCACTCGGACTGTTCATTGGCTACATCGGCGGGATCGTGGACGATATTATATCGCGCTTTCTCGACAGCCTGATCTCGATTCCCGCCATGGTACTGGCCCTGGTGATGATATCGACTATTGTTCCGCTTCTTTCCACGTCACAGGGTGGGTTTATTGACCTGATCGGACCGAGCAACATCAGCCTCACCGCGGTCATCGTCTTGATTTACGTGCCGATTATATCCCGTATTGCCCGGAGCGCGACGCTTTCGGTGCGCGATCGGGGCTACATTGAAGAAGCGAAGCTTCGGGGAGAGAGAACGGCTCATATTCTGTTCCGCCAGATCATGCCGAGCGTGCTACCCGCTCTGGTTGTCGAAGCCTCTCTGCGACTCTCCTACGCCATAATTCTCGTGACCTCTCTGGGCTTTTTGGGTCTCGGCGTACAGCCGCCGTCACCGGAATGGGGTCGCATGGTCCTGGACGCACGGACGCAGTTGGCCCAAGCGCCCTGGGAATTGTGGTATCCCGTTCTCGGCATCGCCATTCTTATTATCAGCTTTAATCTCATGTCCGACGGGATCCGTCGGCTCCTGCGAAACGAGGAGTAGCGTACGTGGCAGACCCGGTAATTAGCATACAAGATCTGTCGATCGAGTACCGTATTGGCCGTGAGTGGTTGGAAGCGGTACGGAACGTCGATCTCCGTATTGACCCACTGCAGATTCACGGCCTTGTCGGCGAGAGCGGTAGTGGCAAGTCTACCGTGGCTATGGCCATGATTCACTACTTGGCCCGAAACGCCCGGATATCGGAGGGAAGGATCCTATTCGGGGA
>CAYFQV010000271.1:0-1966 GCA_964345195.1 uncultured Spirochaetaceae bacterium | reverse complement strand
CATCAGCTCTCCGGTGGCATGGTCCAGCGAGTCATGATCGCCATTGCGTTAAGCACTCGTCCGCGCCTGGTTGTACTTGACGAGCCTACGACGGCCCTCGACGTGACGACACAGGCAGTGATCTTGGATCTCCTGAGAGACCTCATCAAAGAGGAAGAGGCAGCGGCGCTCTACGTGTCTCATGACCTCGGCACGGTGGCGCAGCTCTGTGACTACGTAACGGTTCTCTACGCCGGCGAAGTTATGGAGAGTGCCCCGGTAGGGGAGCTGTTTGCCCGACCGAGGCATCCCTACACAGCCGGGCTTCTTGCTTGCCTTCCCTCTTCGGCTCTTGGGAGAGAATCCCGACTGTCGAATATCCAGGGTGTGGCTCCGGGACTGGGCACGCGGAGTTCCGCCTGTGTTTTCGCGGAACGCTGCCCTCTTGCAATCGATGAATGTCGGCGACGGAAGCCTCCTCTGGAAGCGACCGGCGAGGGCCGTAGCGTACGCTGCCTGCGGTGGCGTGAGATCGCCGCGGGGGAAATTGCGCCTTTCGAGAAGTCGGAGACCACCGACGATGATACCTCTCCTCGCTCTTCCATTGTCCTGCAGGCAGAGGCTATGAAGAAGCGTTTCGGGGAGCGACGGATCGTCGATCGGCTGAAAGGTCGACAGGGCGACGGCGTGCAGGCTCTGCGTGACGTGTCCGTGACAGTCAACGAACGTTCCACGCTTGGTCTGGTGGGCGAGAGTGGTAGTGGAAAGACGACCCTGGCACGCTCTATCTTGGCCCTGGTTAAGGCGGATAAGGGAAGCCTCACGCTCAGCGATCAGCCCATTAGTATAGAGCTTCGCAAACGCGACCGCCCTACCCTCCAAAATTTGCGGGCTGTGTTTCAGAACCCGGATGATTCTCTGAATCCATACCGTACAGTCGGTCAAACCATTGGGCGGACAATTCGGAAGCTCTCCGGAAAGCACGCCAACCGTAAAACGGTGCGCCGAGAGGTCAACGAGATTCTCTCAGCGGTCGGCCTTACCCCGGACTACTACCACCGGCGTCCCTCCTTCCTCAGCGGCGGAGAGAAGCAGCGAGTGGCAATCGCACGGGCCTTCGCCCCGAACCCCAGTCTCATTATCGCGGACGAACCGACATCGTCTCTGGATGTATCGGTTCAAGCAGTTATTCTCAATCTGCTCAAGGATCTGCGTGCCGCCGAAGGAGCCTCATACATCGTGATTTCCCATGACCTGGAAGTCGTCAGCTATCTTGCCGACTACATTGCGGTCATGTATCTCGGTGAGATCGTAGAACAAGGAATGAGCCGGGACGTCCTGCAGTTTCCATCGCATCCCTACACGGAGGCGCTTCTGTCGGCTGCGCCGACGCCGGATCCGTCGGTTCGTCATCATCCGATCGCTCTTCGCGGCGAGGTCCCCTCTCCGCGCAGACGTCCTAGCGGCTGTCCCTTCCACACTCGCTGCCCCCGAAAGATCGGTGCCGTGTGTGAGACCAGCGTTCCTCCGGTGCAAGTGGACGAGAGGGGCCACGAGATCCGTTGTCACTACGATCTTCCAACGTTACAGAAGATGCAGCAGGCCGGACCCCCGGGGGTGACGGATGAGACACCCGTCGATGTAGCTGTGGATGTCGACGCCGAGCTTGGGGTTGAGAATCCGAACCAGAACCTCGCCTCACGCAACGCTCGAGGTCAAGCGTACGAAAGGAGAGATTGATGACACGCTACCTCATCCGACGGTTACTGCTCCTCGTGCTCACGCTCGTCGTGACTTCCTTCGTCATTTTCGCGCTGACCAATCTGCTTCCGGGGGACATCGCCCGGCTGGTATTGGGCCGGGACGCTTCCCCGACCGCGATTGAGAACTTCGAAGAGAAGTTTGGTCTGGATCGACCGCCACTTGCACAGTACGTGCACTGGTTGGGTGGATTCGTAACGGCCGACTGGGGTCGGTCTTTCACTGC
>CAYFQV010000270.1:0-3536 GCA_964345195.1 uncultured Spirochaetaceae bacterium | reverse complement strand
GGCGCAACGAATCGGCTCTTTGGTCGTCGGTCAGGATGAATATGATATTGGGTCTGTCTGTATTCACGTAGCCTCCTCCTCGCTCGGCCCGCGCCACTGCGCGTTCCACGGCGTTTAAAGCCTAGCACCGTGTCTGTCAGACGTCAACTCGTGTTCTGACCGAAAGAACCGAAACATAAGACCTACCGTCTTCCTTCATTGTTATGCGCTGTATTTATATGAAGAGCTATCTTCCATTCACCGTCCTGATCTCTAGATTTCAGGATTGCTGTACATCACGAGAAGTCTATCACCGAGGATGCACGACCGAGCACTCAGAAGAGTCACCGGCCCGGCACAGACCTCACCAAAGCTGCTATCGGCTACGTACGACGGCTTGATCAAAAGCATACTTCCCAATACGGTCTTTTGGTACCGTGCGCAAGACTTCATGGACACAGGGTATAGCTAACGGTGCTTCTGGAGGAAAACCATGAGCTGGTTTGGAGTATTTCGGGAACGTCCGATAACAAGCATTTCTCCTCGTGGATGGATTCGGGAGTTCCTATCTCGCCAAAAATCCGGATTAACAGGGCGGCTGAACGAGACGGGTTACCCATTCGATTGCGACCCGTGGCTTCACGACGGAGTTGACGATCGGCGAGCGCGCCGTGGCTGGTGGCCTTACGAGCAGGCCGCTTACTGGATTGACGGACTCATGCGCTGTGGATTGCTGCTCGGTGACACCTCGCTGATCGAGAAGGCGCGTGTTCATATTGATCATGTTCTCTCGGAACAGGCCGAAGACGGCTACTTGGGCCCGTCCTTTATGCGAGATCCCACCGGTAGTAACCGATGGCCCCATGCGCTCTTCTTTCGCGCTATGATGGCACAGTACGACAGCGCGAATGACGCGCGGATCCCAGAGGCGCTTCGACGCCATTACCTCAGCGACTTGCTTGCTCACAGCAAAGATCGAAACGTATGTAACATCGAGTCCATGCTGTGGACGTACCAGCAGACGAAAGACCCACGCCTCCTGGAGGCTGCCCGCTCGCAGTTTGCTGACTTCGACGCAAGCTCGTCAGACCTGGATTACGCGACCGAGAACATGCGGTCGGACATCCAGTCCTTCAGTCATGGCGTGACGTTCAACGAGATCGCAAAGCTGCCTGCCATTCTCTACCTCAGCACAGGAGACGAGACACTCCTCGACGCCTCGGTAGCGGGCTATCGCAAGTTTGACCGGGACCACATGCTCGTTGACGGCGTCTGCAGCTCCACAGAGCATCTTCGCGGAAGAGACCCCCTCGACAGCCATGAAACCTGTGACATTGCAGATTATACGTGGAGCATCGGGTATCTCCTGCTCGCAACCGGACGATCCGAATACGCCGACAAGATCGAACGCGCGTGCTTTAATGCGCTTCCGGGGGCAGTGCGGAACGATTTCACCGCGCTCCAATACTACTCCTCGCCCAATCAGGTGATCGCTGCCGCGACTTCGAACCACAACTTTAGTTGTCGTGGCGATGACAGAATGCAGTACAAAGGCTACGTCATGCCGCAGTGCTGCTCGGGAAACGTTAACCGGGTGATGCCGAACTATGCCGCACGCATGTGGTTGACCGGCTCCGACGGCGGACCTGTCGCTGCGCTCTACGGCCCAAGCGAGGTGACGTTCTCGATCGGCACAGAGAGCATCGGAATCGTCGAAACGACACGGTATCCGTTCGAAGAGACCGTGCGTTTTCGCGTGTCATGCAAGAATCCCGTCGCGTTCACACTCCACCTCCGGATCCCGACCTGGTGCAGTGCACCGTCGCTGCGAATTAACGATGAAATCCAAGACCTCGACCTGCAAGAAACGGGCTTTTGTGACGTGCAGCGCACATTCTGCAACGACGACCGTGTGGAGCTCGAATTGCCCATGAGAATCCGGGTGACCCGATGGCCTCGGGGTGGGATCGCGATCGAGCGCGGCCCGATCGTCTATGCGCTACCGGTCGAACAGCGCTGGGAAGTTGACGCCAACGCCAAGTACGCGACATCCGAATTCCCCACGTGGAATGCCTACCCTGGGAGCAACTGGAACTACGCTCTCTACATTGACCCCGATCATCCGTTAGACTCAATAGATGTTATGCACTCTGAAAACGCCGTCGATCCTTGGTCAACTGACGCTCCGCCGGTTTGGCTGTCGGTTCCAGCTGTCGTCGTTCCCGAATGGACACTGCACCGCCCGACAAAAGTCGTAGGTGAATACTTCACCTCGCAAGGCATCCGCCAGTTTGTGCATACGGGAGATTTCGCGTTTACACCACAGCTTCCACATACGAATATCCTGGAAGGTGTGCGGTCGGGCAAGACACGACGAATTAAGCTCGTGCCGTATGGAGCGACCCATTTGCGTATGTCCGTGTTCCCGTGGATCATGCCTGCCGTCGTGAGCGACGGAGTCGAGATGGCCCCTGCTCATGGCTCGTAGCGAGGTCGCGTGGGGAATCAGGCCGACACTGTCCGGGTAATCAACCTAACCTCTTGGTTTACTAGGGAAAGACGAACAAGGTCTCCTGCTTCGTTCCATCATGTCGCGTATTATGATTCTAAGCTGTGTCCGCTCCTTATTCGTCAATCGCGACTAGAAGCTCCGCTGCGACCACCTCGTGAACGGTGCTCGTCGGCGAAATCGAACTCATGCAGTGTGAGAGGAATTTGGTAATGCCTCTCAGTACATAGCCACGCAAAACGAACATTTCTCTAAGCGTTCACTTTTTCCAGTGCCATCTCCGCTCATGGAGCTTCCTCATTGCATTATTCGTATGAATCCTTAGGTCTCGCAGGCGCCCCGGATACAATTAGACTGCCAAGGATAGCAAATGAATTCACTGATGCAAGAAAAACTACGATTATCATCGACTCTTTCTTACACTAATCTACGCAGCGGGTTGTGCTTGTTTTCAGGGACCGTACCGACGTATCCATTCCTGATGCCGCGAAGTGTGAAGTTGCTTCAAATACTCGTTCTTCGCGGGCTCATGTTCCGGATCGCCTCATGCCTCGTTTCGGTTTTCCGCGCAGTTATTGCTTTCGAATCCCGGTAAAACCGTCGACCCAACGCCCGCGCGACTCTCTTTTACAACCCCGTGTGTTTCATCCCTCGCGCTTTGGCAGAGCGATAGTAGCCGGTCAAAGAAGAGTCCGGGGTGAACAAGGAATAGTTATGAGCCGCGGTAAAGAATCTATTCTTCAACCGATGATTGCATATGAACATACTTCGTTCTGTCATCCCTATTACGGCCTTGCGTTTTCGGCATCCACGCCTTCCATACGAGGCGAGCTGGTCGGCTCCGGGAAACCGGGAGATCTCCGCGATCTCCGATACGGTCCGAACAGAGGCAATTGTACCGACGCTTCCGTATTCCATAAGACTGTAAGGTGCTGCTCAGTCTCTCGCTATCTATTCCGTCATCGTTTCCTCACCGCTTCACGGGCTGCTTCTGCGATGTCCTCCGGGCGCATCCCATGCTGCTCGAAGAGCTCGCTGATTCCGCCGC
>CAYFQV010000269.1:2416-3555 GCA_964345195.1 uncultured Spirochaetaceae bacterium | reverse complement strand
ACCGCCACGAGCACGGAACGTCGTCGAGCCGTTTTGCTTACAAGAGTCATTAATGCGGCACGTCCTTCGCGTGCCTTTCTCGATGGTCCTTTACGCAGGAGCCCACGCAAGACACTGGGTACGTGATGAACCCCCTGCGTGTAAATCGGGAAGACGGGAACCGTGAGACCGGCACGCCGAATCCGCTGCACCAGACCCTCGACGACGGGAGACCAGGACGAAAGGAAGTCCCGGTCGCGCCCCGCAAGCACCGGGTCCGGCTCAATAGCTCCCGCGGGATAGATCACGACCACAGCTCCGGCCCGCAGCTGGGCGATCACCTGTTTCACCGCGCGTGCTCGGGACGAGAGGGTCTCATCTATTACAATGCAGTGTTCGAGAATGCCGCGCATATCCCGGGTCAGCTCTCTCTGCTTTGCAACAACGTAGAGGTCATCTCGGCCGGCGAGACTCACGAGGGCGGGGAGGTCTCCAAGTCCCGGATGATTTCCGACGAAGAGCGCCGCTCCGTGGCGTGGTAAGTCGCCCCGCACGCTGCGTGCCCCGCCGTAGAAACGGTGGAGCACCCAATCCATGGCGCCGACGAGTCCGTGCCGATGAATGCGTCGGTCGAGTCCCCACAGTCCAAGCACAACTATGATCGTAGGAAAGACAAACGCGCAGGCCAGGGTCGCGTTTAGTGCGCGGCTTCGGACATCGGCAAACGAAAACATCTCGCGATAGGCGACTAGGAGAGAGCGTAGCAGCTTGTAGCGATGCGTGGTAATCATACCAACCCCCGCGCAATAATCGGGAGATTTCGTTCCGGGGACAAGCGATTGCGTGTTAGATGAGGTAATTAGTCGAAAAAGTGGGCCGCCAAACGATTGGCAGCGTTTTCGGTTCCATCTTCATCCTGCATTGCCTCGGCAAGAGCCTGCGTGCGCCGCCTGTAGGATCCCTCGTAGACTGCGCGAACGGCGGAAAAAACCCGTCCCGCAGTTGCTCGTTTCAGCTCGGGAGCAAAAGCAGCGATCCCAATTGCAACTGCTCGCCCGCGCCAGAAGAAAGTGTCGGCACTTGCCGGGATAATGACGGAGGGAACTCCGGCGCGTGTGGCCGTGTGCAGTGTGCCGGCTCCACCGTGATGCACCATAACG
>CAYFQV010000269.1:0-2316 GCA_964345195.1 uncultured Spirochaetaceae bacterium | reverse complement strand
GGTTTTGAACGAAGGTCTGCGCCAGTCCCCTGTGGGCTCGTGATGGCCGGCAGCACTCCGTGCGGGCATGAGATATCGGCTCATCCCGTAGATGACGGGAGTGTGCGAGCGTAACATGAGCGAGATTGGCCCGCGCAGCGGCGCGGAACCGGTTGAGCGCTGCACGGCATGACGCCAGGGCAGCCACATGGCCTGATCGATCACGGTTCGACTCACGACGGCGGGTAGACTGCGCGCCAAAGGAGACGGAGGGAGTAAGGTCGGTGAGCCGGTTTGTGGGTCGAATAAGGGCTGCAGTAGGGCCGCGACCAGACGAGCGTCGCTGCGCAGAAGAACCGGAAGGAGCCATAGCGATGCCAAGGTCACGACATGGAGTTGTGGTGTATGCTGCGCCGGGCTGCGGCACCATTCAAGCGCCTGTTGTGCAATGCGGCCATACACTCCCCGGGCTCGCCGCAAGAATGATAGGGTCGATGCAGCCTGCCGCAGCGGCCCGGGAGCACCTCCGAGAGCGTAGCGGTGTTCCCGGCTCAGCAGAGAACTCGGATCCCGTCCGACGTCGAGGACCTCATGAACCGTATCTTTCACGAGCTCGTATTGGTCCGTACTCACCGCAATGGTCGTGCGCAAGCCTCGCCGCGCGACTGCATCCGCAAGCGCAAGGTATGGCTGAACATCTCCACGGCTACCTAAAGCCCAGAAGACGAGGTGTCCATCATGCATGTGTCGTGTCCGGGCTTCAGGGCCCTTGTTCTAAAAGGCGGTAACTGCCGGCTGCGGTGTCGGTAATGCGACCCACCAAGCCGACGATTCGATCCGCCAAGCGCGCGGCGTTTTGCCGTTCGGCGAAGTCCTTGTCGACCAGGTAGTCGGCAACAGCGCGGGCTGCGTCCGCAAGCGCTGCTTCCGTATCGTCCCGAAGGCGATAGGCCGAGAGATCGGTGAAGGGCACCGGTACCACGCCGTCGACGACACCCCGGACCAGAACCGTCTCTCCGACGTAGCGGTCGGGATTTACCCGAATGCGTTCAATATCCGTTGCGCATCCCGCGACAAGCGCCATGAGCAGCCCAAGTATGGTCACCAAAGTGACCGTGCTACACGAAGCCGCCTCACGGCGCTCATTCGGCGCCGCTGCGGGCATTGGTTTTTGTTTGCGAGTTTTCATTCCATCCTCCTTCGACACCGCCATATGCTCCAGGATGGTGCTCCGGCCCGCCGCCATAGGACAGGATACCGTTTTCCGGTATGCTTGGCGACATGAGTAACACAGAATTGCACGTGGTCTTCGGCGCCGGTGGGAATATCGGCCGGAGACTTGTTGCGGAGCTGCATCGGCGGGGTGAACGGGTTCGGGCAGTTTCCCGGTCCGGGCGTGCCCCGGTGCCGGAAGGGGTGGAGGTCCAAATCGCGGATGCCCTGGATCCCGTTGCTACGCGTCGCGCCGCCGAAGGGGCGGATGTGATCTACCACTGCATCGGCATGCCCTACCCGCAGTGGGTCTCGACCTTGCCGGGTATCATGGAGAATCTCATTGCCGCCGCGGCGGCGGCGGGCGATGCCGGCTCGGTCCGTCTGGTCTACGCCGACAACCTCTACGCCCACGGTCAGGCAGCCGCGGAGTCGGGGCCCCTGACAGAGAACAGCCCTGACGCCGCTACGGGGCCGAAAGGTCGTGTCCGGGCGGAATTGACGGCAAAGCTTCTGCAGGCGCACGACGAGAGGCGGATCCGCGCGGCGGCCGGGCGCGGCTCGGACTTCTTCGGCCCCGGCGGGACGAACTCCATTCTCCACTACTTCGCTTTTCCGAAGATCCTGGCCGGCAAGCCGGTGAGCATGTTCAGCAATCCCGAAGCGCGGCACAGCTACATCTACCTGCCGGACTTCGTGAACAGCCTGATTACCCTCGGCGAGCGAGCGGAGGCCTGGGGGCATGTCTGGAACCTTCCACACGCTCCCGCAGCGACGAATGCCGAGTTCATCCGTCTGGCCTACCAGGCTGCCGGGGTCGAAGGGCCGCCGGCCCTGCGGCGATCTCCGCGCTTCATGATGACCCTTGGCGGCCTGTTCAGTCCGATGGTTCGGGAGGTGAAGGAGGTCGCCTACCAGCAGGAGATCGACTGGGTCGTCGACAGCTCCGCCTTCGAACAGACCTTCGGCACAGGCCCCACTCCATTACAGCAGGCCCTGGCCGAGACGATTGCCTGGTATCGGGAACGGCGCGTCGGTTCGTGACCAGCTTCACACTAAAGTCATAACAGGTCTCCTGCACACGGTCGGCCATATAGCATTTCGTGTCTTGCTGGTTCACAAACT
>CAYFQV010000268.1:0-3560 GCA_964345195.1 uncultured Spirochaetaceae bacterium | reverse complement strand
GAGGGCGAAGCCGTGCAGACCTGGGGCACCCTGACGATCCCGTTCAAGTTGAATTGATCATGCGCATACATGAGCAGATAACACCGACACAGCGAAGCTTCCTCCTCATTCTCGTGTTGCTCCTGCTTGCCGCCGCCTCTTTGTTCGCCGGTGGGGCCTCCGAGCAGGACGGTCGTGAGGATTCCGGTGCGGATGTGGCCGGAGAGGACGTGGATTACGTGGCCGTGGCTGCGGTTCTGATCCGGGACGGAAACTACGATCGCGCGGAAGCGGCCTTGTCGAATGTCGATCCGACGGCAGATGGAGTCGACCTGGCGCGGTACTACACGCTCTTGGGACTACTTCGGCTTCGAACCGGCGATTACGAGCCCGCGGCCGAGAACTTTCGTGAAGCGATTCGGAACGGACAAGAAGACTCGAGCATTTACGCCTATCTTGCCCAGTCCGAGAATGCACTCGGGAACCATCAGGCGGCAATACAGGCCTTGGGGGAGGTGCCCAACATCACGCGCTTTCCGGGGCTGTTTTCCCTCAAGGCAAACAGCGAGTGGGAGCTTGGACGCAAAGCAGAAGCGCTGGCAACCCTACGACGAGCGGGGGAGTTGTATGCAAGCAGAAGTGACTTCGCCCGGCAACGGATATCATATCTTCTGGAGTTAGATCTCACGCAAGCGGCTGCCGAGGAGAGCCTGAATTATCTGCAAGATGCCGAGCAGAGCCCGGAGGTCTACACGGCCATGGGTGAAGCTCTCCGACGGGGCGGGCAGTTGGAGGCGGCGGTACAGGTGCTCGAGCTCGGGCGTATTCGGTTTCCGGAGAACGAGCAGATAAAGTTGGTGCTCGCTCAGACCTATTTGGACCGTGACATGCCCCGGACCGCGGGCTCGCTGATCGAGGAGGCGGCCGCGCGCAACCTGTCCCTGTATCACGAGGCCGCGGAGATCTATCGGAGAGCCGGCGACCTTTCACGGGCGCTCTTTCTGAATTCCTTGGTGCTCGATCCCGCAAAGAAAACGCGGCAGCGCTTCAACCTGCTCCTAGCGCAGGAGCGCTACGAGGAAGCCGTCGCTCTCGAGCCGCGCCTGGCCGCCGGCGGCGCAACGCAAGACGATGGGGTGCGCTACGCCCTGGCCTACGCCTTCTTCGAGAATCGTGCCCTTGACCGGGCGGTCGCGTACCTGAGTGAGATCTCATCATCCGAATACTTTCAGCAGGCGACGCAACTGCGTCGCGCAATAGAGACGGTTAGAGACCGAGAGTACATCTACTTTTAGGCAATTTGGTTCATAGGGAGGATACTGTGTACACACATAAAGACTGGATTCGAGGCGTCTGCCTGTCGCTGTTCGTGTTGCTCATTCCGCTGTCTTTGGCGGCGCAATCGAACCGCGGGGAAGTGCAGATCTACGTGTTTTCCGAGGATGGTGCGCCTCTTGAGGGGGTCTCGGTAGAGCTCGAAGATCAGACCGCTACATCAAATGCGAACGGGCTTCTGAACTTCACCTACCCCTCGGGCTCGCACACCTTTACTCTGCGTTACGAAGGTCAAGACGTTGCCAACGTGGATGTTTCCGTTCGGGCCGGACAGGTGACGGAGCTGATCCTCACCGCGTCACCGGGGGGAGCCTCTGCCGCGGATTCCGACGCGGACGGTGGCGACGCCGCAGCGTCCGGATCTTCCGACGACGAAGCCGCAGACTCGGTAGAGATAGATGAGGATGCTCCTCCGGGGACGCTCACAGGGACGGTACGGGACATTGACTCCGAAGAGCCGATCGACTCGGCGACGATCGTGTTCCGGGGAATCTCCGTTGAGGCGACGACGAACGAGGATGGCGAGTTTTCCGTCGAGATTCCGAGTGCAACACATACCCTCTCGGTCATTCACCCCGATTACGCAACGCAAAACGTCGAGGAAGTGGAAGTTGCTGCCGGTGAGACTACCGAGCTCGAGGTTGAGCTGACGCCGGCGGGGGTCGACATTGGCGCGGTCACCGTTTTTGCCGTTGAAGAGGTACGGGTAGAGGGCGGAATCGCCAAGCTGATCGAGGAGACGCGGGACTCGGATCTGGTCGTGAATCTGATTGGACAGGAACAGATCGGCCGAACCGGGGACTCCGACGCCGCCGGGGCGCTGAAGCGGGTTACCGGGTTGACGGTTGTGGACGGCCGCTTCGTGTACATCCGCGGAATGGGTGAGCGCTACTCCTTCTCGCTTCTCAACGGAACACGCCTTCCGAGCCCGGAAGTGGATAAGCGCGTCGTGCCCTTCGACCTCTTTCCGACGGGCGTGATCGAGAGCCTGGCAGTTCAGAAGACCTACTCACCGTCGCGTATCGGCGACTTCGGCGGCGGCACCGTAGCTATTCGAACGATCGGCATGCCGGATGATCAGTATGCCCGGCGCCTGCGTACCGAGATCAGCGCATCCGTCGCATACAACGACGGGACCTCGTTTACGGACAGGCTCGTGGATCCCTCCGGCAGCCTGGACTGGCTCGGCATAGATGACGGAACGCGGGCGCTACCGGAAGAGATCGCGAATGAAGAAAAAGAGATCAAGAAAGTGTCTAATTTGACCGGGGAAGGGCTGGAGCCCGAACGGCGGGAAGAGTTGGGGGAATCGTTCGCGGTCAACTGGGAGCCGGAACTTCGAACCTTGCCCCTCGACTACAGCAGCAGCATCTCCATGCGGGATAAGCTCGAGCTAAGCGACACCTTCAGCCTCGGCCTCACCGGTTCCCTGACACTGCAGGACACCTGGGATTACACCGAAGACAAGCAAAACTACCCCCAAGCGTCCAACGCAGAAGGACAGGACTTCGCGGTTCAGCACTCGTACGACGCACAAACCACGAGTCGGGATGTGGACCTTGGCGGGATCTTTGAGATTGTTGCGCAGGAAGAGGATAGCTATCGGATTGAGTCCAGCTCCCTCCTGGTTCGGGCCACCGATTCAAAGACGGAGAAAGTCAGCGGTTTCTATGGCTCCGAGCAGTACGACATTGGAGAGACCGATCTCGTGTGGAAAGAACAGACCCTGTTCAATGAGGCACTTCGGGGGAGACACTTTCTAGACAGCCTCAATCGTTCCGAGTTGAACTGGGACTACACCTTCTCCTTTGCGCGAAGCTACGAGCCGGACCGTCGTTACTACATCTACCGGGAGGACACTCAGGACGGAGACTTCGTGGAAGAGGACAGTTATTTGGTCTTCGACAATTGGTCGGTCCGCCGGAACTTCACGACGGTCAACGACATAATCAACGGTGGCTCCTTGTCTCTGTCTGTACCGGTTACCTGGTTCGGGAATCCGACGCCCGACTTCGTCGACGTGGGCCTGGAGGCTTCCTACCAGAGCCGGGATTCCGAAACACGGCGCTTTGGTTTGACCTATCCCGGATCGAATCGGGACATAGTCGAGCAGGATCCGAACGAGATCTTTGTGGACGACTACATTGGAGTTGATAAAGATGAACTTGCTGAAGGTGAACGTGAAGTCTTCGATTTCCGGGAGTTTACGGAGTTCACTGATACCATTAGCTCCTCACAGCTCCTCG
>CAYFQV010000267.1:0-3568 GCA_964345195.1 uncultured Spirochaetaceae bacterium | reverse complement strand
TAGTGGATCCGCGAATTCGTTATGAGTGAGCATCATATGAATACCATTCAAGCCTTTTTTTTGCGCCTTATCCGGGTGGCCCGCCCGACATCGTACGTCAACACACCGGCGAACGACGAATCGTACGAGACCGCGGAGGAACGCGCTCGGCAGATTGACGCCCGTGCCCTAGAGCTTGCCTACGCCTCGCAGTGGAAGCTCATGTGGATCAAGTTCAAGCGGCACAAGGTCGCGGTAGTCGCCGGTGTATTCATACTTCTCGCCTATCTACTTGCGATCTTCGCGGATTTCATTGGGCCCTATGATCCGAACGAACGGTTCACGGACTTCGCGCTCGCGCAGCCGACTCAAGTCAGTTTCGTAAATGAAGATGGGCAATTCTCGTTCCGACCGTATGTGTCCGGTTACGAACGGAAAATCGATGAAGAGACATTTCAGCGCTACTACGTTGCTAACCCCGACGAACGATATCCTGTGCGCTTCTTCGTTCGGGGTTCTGAGTACAAGCTGTTTGGGTTTATACCGGCAGAGCTTCGGCTGTTTGGCGCCGGCGAAGGAAAGATCTTTGTTTTTGGAACAGACCGGCACGGGCGCTGTATCTTCTCACAGATCCTCCACGGAGGTCGGATTTCGCTTTCAATCGGGCTCATAGGGGTCACGCTAAGCTTCATTATCGGGATTATCATAGGCGGGATTTCGGGTTATTTCGGAGGTATCATAGACAACCTGCTTCAACGACTGATCGAGATTATGAGGTCGTTTCCCACGCTCCCACTCTGGATGGCTCTGGGAGCGGCGCTTCCTATTGGCTGGCCGGTCATGAGACTCTACTTCGCGATCACGATCTTACTCTCGCTGGTCGGCTGGACCACAATGGCGCGGGTAGTGCGAGGGAAATTCCTGTCCTTGCGTGAGGAAGACTACGTCATGGCCGCAGATATGGCCGGCGCCTCCTCGCGCCGAATCATATTTCGCCATATGCTACCTTCCTTTATCAGCCACCTGGTCGCCGCAGCATCGCTCGCAATACCTCAGATGATATTGGGCGAAACAGCCCTGAGTTTCCTCGGCCTCGGACTCCGTCGGCCTGCTGTAAGCTGGGGGGTGTTGCTGCAGCAGGCGCAAAGTGTGCACGCCATTGTCTTTTCGCCGTGGCTTCTCATTGTCGTGTTCCCGGTGATCCTGACGGTTCTCGCGTTCAACTTTTTTGGCGATGGGTTGCGCGACGCTGCGGATCCTTACGGTTGATCGTGTATATTCCCGAACAAAGAGGTCTTTAGTATGTCACATAATCTACTGGAGATACGTGATCTCCATACGTATTTCGAGACCGAAGTCGGCACGGTCAAGGCGGTAGACGGTGTCACGTTCGATGTGCCGCGCAACACCACGATCGGAATCGTCGGGGAGAGTGGATGCGGAAAATCGGTAATGAGTATGTCGATCCTCCAGCTTGTACCAAAGCCGGGAAAGATCGTGTCGGGTTCCATTTGGTACCATGGTCGCGATGAGGCGGTCGATCTCACCGGTCTCGACACGAAAGGAGAGCAGATTCGTAGCATCCGGGGCAAAGACGTCGGCATCATTTTTCAGGAGCCGATGACCAGCCTCAGCGCTATCCACAAGATTGGAAGCCAGATAATCGAGCGGATTCTCCTGCATGAACCCGAAGTCACGAAGAACGAATCCCGTGAACGGGTAGCGGACCTTCTGAATGAGGTCGGACTGCCCCGGCCAAAGGAGCTACTCGATCGCTATACGTTCGAGCTCAGTGGAGGTATGCGGCAACGGGTCATGATTGCCATGGCACTCGCATGTAGCCCCAAATTGCTTGTTGCAGACGAACCGACCACGGCTCTCGATGTGACGGTCCAGGCTCAGATTCTCGAGCTGATAAATCGACTGAAAGAGGACCACAATATGTCGGTGTTGAACATCACCCATGACCTCGGAGTCATCGCGGAGCTGGCGGACGAGGTTGTTGTGATGTACTTGGGCAAGGTAGTCGAACGTGGAAGCGTGGAGGAAGTCTTCGAGAACCCGCTGCACCCGTATACAAAAGCGCTAATGCGTTCGATTCCGAGCAAGGCGACGAAACCGAAGGAAATACTGGCGGAGATTTCCGGGCGCGTTCCCAGTCCCTATCTGCGGCCTTCCGGCTGTAGGTTCGGTCCTCGCTGCGAGTACTTCATGGCCGGTCTCTGTGATGCCGAAGAGCCCGAACTGTACGAGGTTTCCGACGGTCATTACAGTCGATGCTATCTACACACGGAGCAGGGAAGAACATATGAAAAGCAGTGACGTCGTTCTGGAGACCAAGGAGCTCAGGACCCATTTCCCAATTCGCAAGGGCGTTTGGAAGCGTACCGTAGGTTATGTGAAGGCCGTCGACGGTGTCGACCTCGAGCTGCGCGAGAATGAAACCCTGGGGGTCGTGGGCGAGAGCGGATGCGGCAAGACAACTCTCTTGAAGACGATTATAGGGGCCATCAAACCTACGAGTGGCGAGATTCTCTCCCGTCACGACGGGGACTATGTCGATATTGGAAGCCTTAACCGAGCTGGACTGAGACGAACGCGTCGCGACATGCAAATGATTTTTCAGGATCCATACTCATCTCTGAATCCTCGTATCCCCGTGTGGGAAGTCATTGGCGAGCCACTCCTTGTCAACAAGATTATGAGCGGGGATGAGCTTCGCAAACGGGTGGAAGAGCTGCTGTTTCTGGTAGGTCTCGACGGATCCTACATGCATCGATACCCTCACGCGTTCAGCGGCGGCCAGAGACAGCGAATAGGCGTAGCGCGCGCGCTCGCCTTGAGTCCGAAAGTCATTCTCTGTGACGAGCCCACCTCGGCCTTGGACGTTTCCGTACAGGCTCAGATCCTCAACCTGATGATACGGCTCCAACGAGAATACGAGCTGTCATACCTTTTCATTACCCATGACCTTGGCGTTGTGCGTCACATATCGGATCGAGTCGCGGTGATGTATGTTGGGCGGGTCGTTGAAGTAGCGCGGACAGCCGATTTGTTCGTACGACCGAGGCATCCGTATACCGAGGCTTTGCTCTCCGCGGTTCCGAAACCTGACCCGCGAGGCAAGACGAATCGCATCATTCTCGGCGGTGATGTTGCCGACCCGGCCAACGTTCCGTCCGGTTGCCCGTTTCACGAACGCTGCAGATACGTGCAGGACATCTGTAAAAGTGAGGTGCCGCCACTTGAGCCGGTGTCCGGCGATCCCAATCGTCTGGCCGCCTGCCACTTCAAGGATGAGCTCGAATTGGTTTCTGAATTCCAAAGGTTTGAGAGCTCGTAAACAGCATATTCACCAGCGGAGAGGCAAATTCTATGAAAGCAGTATTCGTGGGGGGCGGCTCTCATCGGCTCATTGGGATCTTACGAGGTGCAATGAAAATTCCGGGCGTCCTCGACGGCGGCGAGGTTGCGCTGTACGACCTGGATCCGGCCCGAGCGGAAATCGTGGCGCGTCTTGTCATGAAGTCTCCAGAGTGGCGACGGTGTCGCTGCGAGGTGACGTGGGGGATGGAGCTCGAGGAGGCGC
>CAYFQV010000266.1:0-3618 GCA_964345195.1 uncultured Spirochaetaceae bacterium | reverse complement strand
TCTCCGCTGTTTTCCTGCCGCACTTTCCAGAGGTAGTAATCGTAGTCCCCGGGGAAGTTGCGGACGGCCGAGGGGCCCTGGTCGTCTGCGGGGATAAGCTCAATAATGCGACCGGCGAGCGCTTGGGTGAAGCTGCTGTCGTGAGAGACGAAGATTACCGTTCCCTCGAAATCCTGCAGTGCCCGGCGCAAAACGTCCTTGGAAGCCAAATCCAGGTGGTTCGTCGGCTCATCCAGTATGAGCAGGTTCACGGGACTGAGGAGAAGCTTGAGGAGCTCCAGACGACTGCGCTCGCCGCCGCTGAGCACGCGGCGACTCTTGTAGACATCATCGCCGGAGAAGAGGAAGGCGCCCAGCATGTTCCGCAGCGATGGGATCATCTGCGTGGGGGCAACGGATTGCACGTCGTCGAGTACGGAGACATCTCGTGTGTCTTCATCGACTCGCTCCTGGAAGTACGAGGCGAAGCTTACCCCGGTGCCGTAGCGGACCTGACCCGCATCCGGCTCGAGTTTCCCCGCGAGGGTCTTTAGCAGCGTAGATTTGCCCGCGCCGTTTCGACCGACAACGACGATCTTCTCACCGCGCTCTACGTGAACATCGACCTCCGAAAAGACCGGTGTTGATCCGTAGGATTTGGCAAGGCCCTCGGTTACCAGGACTTGGCGCCCGGAGTGAGGAGCTTCCGGAAAACGGATATGAACGGGCTTCAGGTGTTCGGGTAGCTCAATGCGTTCTATCCGCTCGAGCTCCTTTATGCGGCTCTGTACGAGGGAGGCTTTCGAGGCGTTGTAGCGGAAACGCGCAATGAAACGCTCGAGGCGCTTGATCTCTTCCTGTTGCGCCTCGTAGTCCTTGACCAACTGCTCGATTTCGCGTCGGCGCTTCTGTTCGTACTGCGTGTAGCTCCCGCGGTAGATGCTCAGGCGGGCGTTGAACAGCTCCGCCACCGCGTCCACGGTTTGGTCGAGAAAGGCGCGGTCGTGAGCAACGAGAATGTAGCCGCCACGGTATCTCTTGAGGTAGCCGGCGAGCCAGGTTCGCGCTTCGAGATCGAGGTAATTCGTGGGCTCGTCCAGCAGCAGGCAGTCCGGGTTCTCAAGAAGCACTCGCGCAAGGGCAATCCGCATTTGCCAGCCGCCGGAGAACTCCCCGGCCGGACGCCCGAAGTCGTCGGCGTTGAAACCCAGACCGCGGAGCACGGCATCTATTCTGCTTTCACGGATGTAGTATTCGCTGTCTTCCACGTGCTCCTGCAGATGCTGATACTCCTCGAGAAGCTCATCGAGCTTGTCCGTTTCCGGATCCTGTTGAAGCTTCGTGCCGATCTCGTCACGACGCGCAATGAGGTCTTCAACGCCGGCGAAAGCTTGTTCGGCCTCATCCCACACGCTGCGCTCCCCGTGGCGTATGCCCTCTTGGGGTAGGTACGACACCGTAACTCCGGGGAAGCGCCGAACCGTGCCCGCATCGGCGTGAGCTTGATCGGCGAGGATGCGCAAAAGGGTGGACTTTCCGCTGCCGTTGGCGCCGGCTAGGGCCATACGGTCGCCGGCTGATATGCGAATGTCAACGTCCCGCAGTACGGTGCGAACGGTGAAGGTGAGAGACAGGGATTGTGCTTCGAGGAGTGTCATGTGTCGACTCGCAGTGCCTGCTTATTCGGAGCTTCTCTCTTCCGGCCGGCTTTGGCGGTCGAAGGAGAAGAAGATAATGAGCGGAGAGACGCTTGCCTCTTGCACGAGGTTTTGATCGATGTTCCGCTCACCGACTTGGGAAAGGCGGATGCCGCCGTTACTGAAGCGGTACAGGAAGACGATCGCTTCATCCGGGTTCCGGCCCTCAAAGTGAAATGCGAGAACGCCGTCGAACTCATTCGCAATGTCTTCGCCGAGGTAGTAGGAGAACTGCAGGACTCCGCGGTTTCCCGCGTCGGAGGGGACAAGCGAGGGCACCAGCCGACCATATCCCTGCCATTCGAAGACCATGTCCTCGTGGAGCCTGATGCTGCCGTAGGCGGTTGAGAGAAGCGTGTTGCCGCGATCGAGTATTTCCTGATAGCGCTCTTCTCGCCGCCGGTTCTCCCTGTTGATGACGGACTGAAGCTCCTCGCGAAGGGTGACCAAGGCGCGGCTGTAAATGTCGCCCCGGTACTCGTATTGGATCGAGACCCGGCGCTGATCCCGTACCGTCAGTTGAAGTGAGCTGCCTTCAAATACGTATGTTCCCCGGCTTCCCGGGAATACCGATGTATACGAGAAGGTGGTCTCGTGATCGGGTACCCGCAGTCGTAGGCTGTTCTCTTGCGGGTTGGGGAAGAGTCCGTATTGCTGTCGAAAGCGGTCGAGGTCGTAGCGACCGCTGTCGATCATGTCCTGGAAGTAGGAGGGCCGCCAAACCTGGGCGAGAACCTGCTGGAGCTCGTCGTTGCTTTCATCCCTTGTACCATTGGCTGCCGTCTCGGCGCCGTCAATTTGCAGGTAGTAGCCGAAAACCCACCCGACCGTGCCGTCCCGGGTCAATATTTGATACCAGTGTGCTGTGGCGCCGCCCTCGTCGGTCGGCTCGTCGCTCCGGTCTACAATCTTGAAACGCTCATTGTCGCGTAGACGGTAGACGGTCTGCTCAGACCGTGCTTGAGCGCTGCGGTAGACGCGTTGCGCTCCCAGGTTGTCGGGACGTCCGACTATCCGCCCGAACTGCTCCGCGTAGGGCGAGAACTCTTCGGCGTAGGCCTGCGCCTCTTCCGCGGTTTCGAAGAAACGGACTCGCCAGGTGGGTGACGACAGCTCGCGGTCGGCGGCCGCCGGCCTCAGGGTATAGGTGTCATCGAGATCGGAAACCTCGAGCACCGGCACAACGGCTCCGGGATCCACCGGCCAGCCTTCCGCGGGCCATAGGACGACCGCGGTTCCTACTGTGTCGGGTCCGCAGGCGGTTAAGAGGGTCATCAAAAACGCCGCTAGGCTCGTGAGTACAGTGATTCGGAATTGCATTGCCATCTCCGGTGTTCGGGTCCGCTTCAGAATTGTGTTTCGGACGGTGTCAAGGTCGTTGTGGTGACTGAATCGTTCAGGATGATAAGGATACGTCCCTGTTCAATCAAGCGGCGATTGTGTTCCGAGGCGAGGATCGTGTTTGCATCATCCTCATGTATGATGATGTCGGTGGGATAGACGCCGAAGGTGCCGGTTGCGCGGATGCGAAGGGGCCGAAGCCCAATCCGGTCTTCGTAGGGAGTCTCGTTCGGATTGTCGGTGTATGCAGCGACGCCGTGCGTGCGGAGAACCTCCGGATCCACCATGTCCGGCGAGACGATAGTGCGCATCTCCGGGCTCGTATCGTACACCTCCGGGAGGAGTGCCGGCGTCGCGTATTCGCGGCGGTCGGTTCCGTACAGGGGAAGCATGTCGGCCGCGTAAATGACGATGCCGGTGAACTCGCGGGTGGGTAGCCATCCGATGTGCCGCGGTGGTCGACGGGCCTCGGTGTGTTGTACGAAGGGCTGTATGACGTGGGGATGGAGCGCGACGCGATGCTCGAGGACCACCGAGCCGAGGTTTGTCGTCGGGTTACGCCGGGAGAGGCTTGGTTCGGATACGGATTGCAACAGCTCGG
>CAYFQV010000265.1:0-3623 GCA_964345195.1 uncultured Spirochaetaceae bacterium | reverse complement strand
GCGGCGGCGTATTGCGTGCGGAGAAGCTCGGCATAGCGGCCGTTATGGTCAACGAGCGCCGTGTGCGAACCGGATTCGACGATCCGGCCGGCGCTCATTACCAAGATCCTGTCGGCGTCGCGAATGGTCGCCAGGCGATGGGCAATGACGAAGGAAGTCCGTCCGTGACTGAGCCGCGTCATGGCACGTTGAACGAGCTCCTCCGTCCGGGCGTCCAGGTAGGAGCTTGCTTCGTCGAGAATCAGGATGGCCGGGTCGCGCAGAAGTGCCCGGGCGAAGGCGAGAAGCTGCTTTTGGCCGAGGGAGAGACTCGCGCCGCGCTCACCGATCTCGGTGTCGTAGCCCTGTGGCATCCGGCGGATCATCCGGTCCATCTCCATCTCCGCGGCAATGCGCTCTACTTCTTTGGGGTCCGCGTCCGGTTTGCTGAAACGAATGTTGTCCAGCACGGTCCCGGAGAAGACTCGGGTGTCCTGCATGACCACGGCAATCTGGGAGCGGTAGCTCTGCTGGGAGATCCTGTTGAGCTCCAGGCCGTCCACGTGGATCACGCCGCTCGAGGGTTCGTAGAAGCGGCAGAGCAGGTTGATCACCGTGCTCTTGCCGGCGCCGGTAGGCCCGACGATGGCGACCGTCTCTCCGGGCTCCACGTGGAAGCTGAGATCCTGAGCTACGTAGTCCTCACCCTCGTAGGCAAACCATACGTGCTCGAAGTCCACCTCCCCGCGCAGCCGCAGGTCCCGGATGGCATCCGGCTCGTCTTTGATCTCGACCTCGGCGTCCATGATGTTAAAGATTCGCTCGGCCGACGCCATGGCGCGACTGAGCTGGTTCAGGAGGTTGCTGATCTTCTGCAGGGGCTGAAAGAAGCGAGTGATGTACGAGAGGAAGGCGACGATCACGCCGAGGGTGGCAAGGTCGAAGTATAGGAGGATACCCCCGCCGAGGATTACGAGGGCCTGTCCGGTGTCCGAGACCGTGGCTACGCTTTGCCAGAACAGCGCCAAGAGCGGATAGAAGGTCTGGGTTTGCCGGTAGTATTCATCATTGACCGCATGGAAGTTCGTGCTGTTCTCATCTTCCCGGGCGAATGCACGTATGACTTTGATCCCGGAAATGGACTCGTTCAAGAAGGCGTTCACCGCCGAAAGGCGGCGTTGTATCCTGCGGCCGGCGTTGATGATCCGCGTGCGCAGTACGAACACGAGGAGGGTGAAAAGCGGGACCGTAATGAGGAGGATCAGGCTCAGGAGCGGGTTCAGCACCACCATGGCAATGGTGATGCCGATGAGCATGAAGATTTCCGCGGCGAGTGAGTCGAGACCCGCGCGCAGCAGTTCCTCGAGGACTTGTACGTCGCTGGTGAGGCGGCTCATGATGCGCCCCGCTTTGCTGTGATCGAAGAATCGGAACGACAGGCGTTGGATATGCCCGAAGAGATCCGTGCGCAACTGGTAGAGCACTCGGTAGCCGATCCGCATAATGAGGCTACCTTGGATTCGTGCTCCGAGAAAGACCACTCCCACGAGTGCAACGAGAATCACGCTGCTTCTGATAAGACCCTCGACGTCTTGGGCCGGGATATAGCGGTCGATCCCGATCTTGAGCACAATCGGGATAAAGACCATGGCGCCCACCCGCAGCGCCGCCATGACGGACATGACGATCACCTGCCGGAGATGCGGCCTGAGGTAGGACAAGAAACGCTTCAGAAGAAGCCAGTCGAAATCGCCGGTTTCCTTCTCGTTCTCGATCGGAAGATCTTCAGTGCTACGTCTGGTTATCATGCTGCCTCGTTATCGTGTCGACTCGTCGATGGGGCTTGCGGGATAGGCGGTCTGCAGCTCGTAGGTGTTTCGGTAAAGGCTGTTTCGCCGGAGGAGCTGCTCGTGAGAGTCCATGTCGGCTATGGTGCCTTGATCCATGACGATGATGCGGTCCGCAAGCCGCAGGGTGGCCATCCGCTGAGCGACAATGATCGTCGTGCGGCCCTGCATCAACTCCCGCAGTTGATCCTGGATGCGGCGTTCGGTGACCGCGTCCAAGCTCGAGGTGCAATCGTCGAGGATGAGCAGGCGCGGATCCTGCAGGATGGTCCTGGCGATCGCAACGCGTTGCTTCTGGCCGCCGGACAGGCCGACGCCGTACTCGCCCACAATGGTGTCGTAAGCTTCCGGCATGCTTCGGATGAACTCGTGGATCTGCGCGTGCTTCGCCGCCGCAAGAATTTGCTCCTCCGTCGCGTCCGGCCGGCCGAAGGAGATGTTCTCCCGAATTGTGGCGGAGAAGAGGAAGGTCTCCTGTAGCACGGTGCCGATTTGAGAGCGCAGATGCTGGAGGTTCCACTCACTGATCTCTCGGCCGTCAATGAGGATGGAGCCTTCGTTGGGAAGGTAGAACCGGGGGATCAGGGAGATTAGCGTGCTCTTTCCGGCGCCGGTAAGGCCGAAAAGCGCTACCCGCTCTCCCGCAGCGACATCGAAAGACATGTTTTGAAGAACCGGTGCATCAGACTCGTAGCAAAAGCTCACGTGATCGAAGTGGAGATTGCCCTGAATAGGCTCCGTGCTGGTGCCGGTGTTGTGTCGTTTCTGGTCGGGGCTATCGAGGATCTCCTGAATGCGCGTAATACCCCCACGGGCGAGGCTGATCAGCGAGGTGTTGAACGCCAATATGCGGATGGGGAAGCCCATGATACCGAGATACGCTACGAATGCAAAGAGTACGCCTAGGCTCATGGTTCCGTTCATGACTTGATAGCCGCCGATGAGCAGGATGACCAGGGAGCCGACGCCGTCGGTCATGAGGAGGATGGGGTTGAGATGCACCTGTAGCAGGCCGACCCGGAGATCCTTGTCGTACATGCGCTGATTCTCCGCGTCGAAACGCTTCATCTCCTCCTCTTCCATGGCAAAGGCTTTGACGACACGGATCCCCGTGATGTTCTCCTGAAGACGCGCATTCAGCCGGCCCATCTGCGTTTGTTTCTCATCCACCGCCCGACGCATCTTTCGGCTGAAGTGGATAATGACTCCGAAGAAGAAGGGCAGGATGGTGTAGAGGGCAAGGGCGAGACGCCAGTCCTGCAGTAGCATGAGGACGAAGATCGTTCCGGAGATCAGAATGATGCGCAGCCGGTGTTCGACACCGAAGGCCATGAAATTACGGATCAGCTGTATGTCGTAGGTTACCCGGGACATGAGGTCGCCGGTACGGGCGCGGTCGTAGAAGCTCAGATCGAGATGCTGCAACTTGTCGTACACCGCGTTACGGATGTCCCGGACCAGCGACTCGGATACGAACCAGTAACCCCTGATCATGCCGTGTACGAGGAAGCCCCGGATAATCGCCGCAAGGACAAGGCCGCTCACAACCAGCACAAGATGCCCGAGCATGCCCGGCTCGGAGATAAGCGGGTAGACGTGGTCGGTGACGTAGCCGATCACCAGGGGCATGGCGTAGGCGAGGAGGTCGAACAGCACCATGCAGAGCACGGCGAAGAACAGAGGACGCTTGTAAGCGCGGAGAAACGGCCGGAGTTGTCGAAAGATTACGAGCATGTCTAGTCCTTCCCAGTATCATACTCATGCCGGAGCACGGCGTCATCCCGAGGGCGTCATCCC
>CAYFQV010000264.1:0-3649 GCA_964345195.1 uncultured Spirochaetaceae bacterium | reverse complement strand
CAGTGTCGAGTAAAGCAGGGAAGCGCCTTCTCCTCGTCGAGGACGAGGCAATTATCGCAATGGACGAAGCGCAGCGGCTCCGCGGTTTCGGCTACCAGGTAGATGTCGTGCACCGCGGTGAAGACGCCGTGGAGCGTGTGGCGGACGGCGGCATTGACCTGATCCTCATGGACATTGATCTCGGAACGGGTATGGATGGACGTGAGACCGCTCAGGCCATCCTTCGACGCCGCAGCCTACCGATCGTGTTTCTGACGTCTCATGCGGAAGAGGAGGTCGTCGCTCGGGTGCGTAGTATCACGCGCTACGGCTACGTTCTCAAGAGCTCCGGCGATTTTGTACTCAAATCCTCCATAGAGATGGCATTCGAGCTATTCCAGGCGCATGCGGCGTTGCAGCGCTCGGAGGCGAGATACCGCGGGTTCTTCGAACAGTCTCCGATTGCGGTGTGGGAGGAGGATCTTTCCGCCGCGAAGCGCAAGCTCGATCAGCTGAGCGAGACCGGCGTCGGGGATGTCGCGCAGTATCTTCAGGAGCACCCCGAGCTGCTCGCGGAGCTTACCGACAGCGTTCAGGTGCTCGACGTGAACCAACGCGCCGTTGAGATGTACGGGGCGAACAAGCGAGAGGAGCTGCTGCGCGGTATCTCACAGCTGTTTCCGGAGGAAAGCCTGTTCTCCATGATACCGGAGTTTGTCGCCCTCAGCGACCGCCGAACTCGCTTCAGCATGGAGAAGCTCCACCTCACTCTCCGCGGTCAGCGTATGCACGTACAGGTCCACTGGGCCATAGCGCCGGGACACGAAGAGGAGTACGACCGCGTGCTCGTTAGTATTGCGGACGTGAGCGAGTTACGCCGGAGTGAAGCCGACCTTGCCGCTAGCTTGGATTCTATTGCGGACGGGGTGATAACGACGGATGTCTCAGGACGTGTTCGCCGCATGAATCCGACCGCGGAGGAGCTGACGGGCTGGAATGCCGGCGATGCAATCGGGCAAGCGGTGCAGAAGTGCTTCGTAATCGTTGACTCGGTGAGCAGGGAGGCGGTGCCGGATCCCGTGGAGCAGGTGCTGAGAACCGGCGAGCTTGTGAGCCTCGGCAATCATACGGCGCTGATCCGGCCCGACGGGTCGGAACGGCAAATAGCAGATGCAGCGTCGCCGATCAGGGTGCACGGGGGGATGATACAAGGTGCCGTCTTGGTGTTTCGGGATGTCACCGAGAGCTACGCCCGCCGCGAGCGGATCCGCCGAAGCGAGCGGCAGTTGGCCAGGGCTCAGCGCCTCGCATCCATGGGCAGCTGGGAGTTCGACTTCAACAAGAATGTGGTCACCGCTTCTGAGGAAGCACATCGAATATACGGCCTCGAGCCCGGGACCTTTTCAATCGAGCGCGCGCAGGCCGTGCCTCTTCCGGAGTATCGCGAAATGTTGGACGCCGCCTTGCGTGACCTCATGCAGAATCAGCATCCCTACGGGGTGGAGTTCCGAATACAACGCGTCTCGGACGGGGCGATCCGCGACATCCACTCATTGGCCGAGTACGATGCGGAACAGAACCGGGTGATCGGAGTCATCCGCGACGTGACTGAGGAGCGGGAAGTGCAGCGAGAGCTTCAGCAGGAGAGCACACGCTTGCGCGCCGTGCTGCAGTCCGGCAACCTGGCCTGGTGGGAGTGCGACCTGGAGGCCGACAGCCTCACCTTCAGCGACAGTTTGGCAAGCATGCTCGGTTATTCGGCGGACAGCATCCGCGACATCCGAGACTTCACGCGCCTCGTTCATGCGGATGACCGTGCGGCGCTTGACGCCGCCATGCGTGAGTATCTTTCCGGAGAGCGCGACAGCTACGATCTGGAGTATCGTGTCCGTGCCGCCGACGGGACGTATGGCTGGATTCACGACACCGGCCGAATTACGGCGCGCGCTGCGGACGGTGCGCCGAAGACCGTCACGGGGATCTTGCGCAATGTCGACCCGCAGCGCCGCACTGAGGCATAGGCGCGGAAGCGGAGCGCCGGGACGGGCGTTACCCTTCTCGTTCCCCCGCTTCCTCGCAGCTGAAGCGGATCATCACCGTTGTACCCCGCTCGGGGGTGGTACCGTCGGAAAGGTCCCGGTTGTTTAGGAACTGGACCTCTCCTCCGATCTGCTCCACGAGCGCGTGTACTATCTGCATGCCGAAGCCTTCACTATTCGAAGGTATCCCCACACCGTCGTCCTGCACGGTGAGCCTGCTGTGCCCGCCATCTTCCGTTTTCAAGGCGACCACGATCTCTCCACGGCGTTCCGGAAAGGCGTGCTCGACGGCGTTTATCACCAGCTCGTTGATCACCAGGCCCAGTCGCAGCGCGCGGCTCATATCCATGGCGCAGTCGCTGCCTTCAGCAGTGACGCGGGTTACAATAGCGGCATCCCGCATGCTCGCGGCTGCATGGACGACGTCCTGCAGATAATCGCCGAAGGAGATATCCGAGAGACTCGACTCTCGGTAGAGCCGCTCGTGGGCCATGGCCATGGACTCGAGATTGCTGCGGACAGCCTGGAGCGCCTGTCGGGCGTGGGCGTCGAGATCCTGGTCGCTTTGCAGGTCAATGTACCCGGCGACCATGTAGATGTTGTTCTTGAGGCGGTGGTGCAGCTCCCGCATCATGAGCTCCCGGTCGTTCACGGTGCGCTGTAGTGCATCCGTCGCCTCCTGCTCCTTCGTCACGTCGCGAACAATGAGCGTCCACACCGCCGCGCGGTTGGGCTTGTCGTCGCCGCTATTACCGGGGCGCGCGGCATCCAACTCGAGCCGGCGCCCCTTGTACCACCACCGGTGGACGCCCTCCCGTGGTATTTCGAGTTCCGGGAAAAGCTCCTCCAGCCGCAGTCCCAAGGCTTCATGCGCCGAAATGCCGAGAAGGTGCTCGGCGGCGGGATTTAGGGCTACCAGAAAGTTGTCTTCCGTGAGTGCGAGAACCCCCTCTTGTAGCTTCTCGTAGGCGCGTGACCAGTTTTGATCGCGTTGGAGAAGCTCCTTTGTGATTTGGCGCTCCGCGAGTTGCTCCGCGCCGAGGACGTGGCGTGGAATCGTTTCGCCCTGCTGATACGCCCGGAATACGCGCTCGAGATCGCCCTTCATATCTTCGAGCGGGCGTTTGGCAATGAAGGCGTCGGCGGGTATGCGGGCGCTCAGGTCGTGATCCTCCGGGGCGGTTGCGGTTACCACGACAATAAACATGTCTTGCCACTCTTCACACCGCCGGAGGATACGGCAGAGCGTCGTCCCGTCTATGTGTGGCATGACCAGATCGGTTACGAGAACATTGAATTGCCGACTACGGAGCTCTTTCAGAGCCTGCAGACCGTTCTCGACAACGCGTGCCTGCATGTCCATGGCGTCGAGCCAGGTCTTGAGAAACTCCCTAAATACCGGATCGTTCTCAACAGCCAATACCCGAAAACCTGATCGTGCTTCCATATTCCGTCCAATTGCGTCGAGGATCACGCGCCGCGTGTCGCTTTGAGTATGCGCATCCACCCACAGCTTCCGGCAAGTATCGCGGGCCTCTCGACATGAGCTTGTCCGGCTATTCGATTCTTCGCGGCATGGATTCGCGCACAGTTTCCAGCCGAGAAACTGAAGGAGCCGCTCATAGATTCAT
>CAYFQV010000263.1:1943-3666 GCA_964345195.1 uncultured Spirochaetaceae bacterium | reverse complement strand
AAAGGCACGAAATCCGTTTTGACGCTTCCCCGCGGCGACTAAGTTCCACCCACGACCCTGGAGTCGCCGCCGCCACCTAAGTGCCGATAGCCTAGCTGCCGATAGCCTACGCGGCTTATTGTCCAACACGAACGCCACAGCTAGCTTTAGATGTACATGTTACGGACCAACGAGGAAGTCAAGAACGAGGTCCTGGAGCAGCTCCGGTGGGACAGCCGCGTGGATCCGAAAGACGTCAACATTGACGTCCAAGACGGCGAGGTTACGCTCTTCGGGTCGGTCCCAACACAGCTCTCGAAGCAGGCGGTTGAACGAGATGCCTGGAGCGTAGCCGGTGTCAGTGAAGTAGAAAACGCCCTCAGTATCGAGTACCGCGGCACCCAGCCGGAGTTGGAGAGCCTCCGGGATCACATTAGAGACATCCTGCACTGGGACCCACACATGGATGCGGATCAGATACGCGTAGCCCTTTCCGCCGGCCGGGTCACCTTGCGTGGAACAGTCGACGCGTATTGGAAGAGGTTACTCGCCCAGGAACTCGTTCAGGATGTGCGGGGGGTCACGGAGGTCGTCGACGCGTTGACCGTAGTCCGGCCCCAGGATGTACGTGATGAAACCATTTGCACGGAGATTGTTGACGCGCTTCGTCGTAACAGAAACGTAGATGTGGACAGCGTCGAGGTCTCGGTGGACAATGGACAGGTAACACTCACGGGGTCCGTACCCACCTGGGTGGCACGGAATTCCGCCTACGAGGCGGCGGTCTTGACGTACGGGGTCATAGATGTCGACGTAAACATCGCCATCAGCTCTTGAGCACGGCTAGGCCCCTAGTGCTGGAAATTCCGTGGAAAGCTTATTACGTTCTCGGAGAATACAATGAAAATTGCAGTAACCAGACTTCACAAACTCAACCTACATGCAAGCGACGGCGAGATCGGCTCCGCCATCGATATCTATTTCGATGACGAAGGCTGGGCGCTGCGCTACATTGTCGTGGCGACCGGCCCCTTGATCTTTGGACGCCGGGTGTTGTTGAGTCCCGCATCGATTTCGCAGATTGATCCGAATCATCGGAAGCTCTGGGTGGATTTGACCGTGGACCAGATCAAGGGGAGTCCGGATATCGACACGCGAAAGCCGGTCTCGAGACAGGAAGAGGAACGCTTTCTCACCTACTACGACCTCATGCCCTACTGGTCGGGTCCGGATATTTGGGCGAGCTCGGCCTACGCCCGCGGGCTACCCCGACTTGGAAACCCCGCCGAGGAAGCGGAGCCGACACCGGAAGAGGAAGCCCGTGCGAAGGTCTCGGACCCGCAGGGCGAGCACGACAAGTCACACCTTCGAAGTGCCAACGAGGTTCGGGGGTATCGTGCAACAACCAGCGACGGAGACGTCGGGCATTTGGAAGACTTCTTCGTAGAAGAAGACACATGGCGGATACGCTACGCACTCCTCGACACGGGGGGGCTTCTAAGCGGCAAGCAAGTCTTGGTACCCTGCGATCGCGTCGGCAGCATAAGCTGGACTGAGCGGCAGATTCTGATCTCCGTGCCCAGAGAGGCCGTAGAGAGCGCGCCGGACTTCGACCCACGCGGCGAGTTGACGCCGGAAGTCGAAGACGTCGTTGAGCGCCACTATCTCGATCGCTGACCCACAGCAACAGACTATACGGAAGAGGACATATGAGCGATAACGGCAGTAACGGCAACAAGGACAA
>CAYFQV010000263.1:0-1843 GCA_964345195.1 uncultured Spirochaetaceae bacterium | reverse complement strand
CGGGCGAGGGCAATCAGGGGCCGGGCAACAATCGACGCTGGATACTCTTTCTCATTCCGCTGCTGATTCTTCTCCCGCTTCTTACCACCATGTTCTCGGGCGCCGGGCAACAGCCGACCATCAGCTATACTGAGTTCCGCAACCAGGTAACAAGCGGAAACGTGCAGGAAGTTGTCATAAGCGGTAATCACGTGGAAGGGACCTTTCAGCAAGCGACCGGGGACGGCGGCGGAATAGGCGGGCAAGCCGACACCTTCGTCACCTATGTGCCGGCGTTCGGGGACCAAGAGATCATGCCCCTGCTTCGCGATAACAACGTCACGGTCTACACTCAACCGCCACGGGAGAACGTCTCGTTCCTGACGGTGCTCTTCAACCTGTTGCCGCTGCTACTCCTGCTGTGGATCGGTTGGTCGATCTTCCGCAACATGCGCTCGCAGGGACGCGGCATCTTCAGCGTCGGCGAGAACAAGGCCAAGCTCTATGACAAGCAGGAAGGGGTCAAGACCACGTTTGACGACGTGGCCGGTCTCGAAGGTGCCAAAGACGAGGTGACCGAGATCGTCGACTATCTCAAGAATCCCGAGGCCTACACCCGGATCGGCGCGGAGACACCGCGCGGGATCCTCCTCGTAGGCGCGCCCGGCACCGGTAAGACGCTGGTAGCCCGAGCAATCGCCGGTGAGGCGGAGGTGCCCTTCTACAGCATGAGCGGCTCCGACTTCATGGAGATGTTCGTTGGTGTCGGCGCCTCCCGTGTGCGCAACCTCTTCAAGGATGCGAAGGCGAAGTCACCAAGCATCATCTTTATCGATGAGCTGGATTCCATTGGACGACACCGTGGTGCGGGGCTCGGAGGCGGCCACGACGAGCGTGAGCAGACACTCAACCAGATGCTTTCCGAGCTCGACGGATTCGAGCCGAACGAAAGCACGATCGTCCTCGCCGCGACGAACCGTCCCGATATTTTAGACCCGGCACTGCTGCGACCGGGCCGCTTCGATCGCCGCGTCCTCATTAATCTTCCGACCCTTAAAGACCGCGAGGCCATCCTCAAGGTCCACGCAAGGAAACGGCCCCTTGCCGACGACGTCGATTTAGAGCGCGTTGCCCAGAGCACGCCGGGCTTCAGCGGCGCCGATCTCGAGAACCTCCTGAACGAGGGCTCCATTGTCGCCGCTCGCGCGAAGAAAGACTTCGTCAGCATGAGTGATATTGAGGAAGCCCGGGATAAGGTGCTCCTCGGCCTCCAGAGGCGCGGCATTACTATGTCGGACAGCGAGAAAAAGACCGTTTCCTATCACGAGTCCGGCCACGCCCTGGCGGCGGCGTTCATGCCGAACACCGACCCCATCTATAAGGTGACAATCATTCCGCGGGATAACGCCATGGGCGTGACGCAGCAGATGCCGAATGCGGAGCGCTATCTCTACAGCAAGAACTACCTCGACGACCGGCTTGTGGTCATGCTCGGGGGGCGAGCCGCGGAGGAGTTGATCTTCGGCGACGTAACGACCGGAGCGGAAAACGACTTCCGGGAGGCCACCAAGCTCGCCCGCCGCATGGTCTCCGATTGGGGAATGAGTAAGCTCGGTCCACTTGCTTCTTCGGGAGAGCAGCGCAACGTCTTCCTCGGTGAAGAGCTTTCACGTGGTCGCGAATTCTCCGAGCACACCGCTCAAGAGATCGACGCCGAGATCAAGCGCATTCTCACCGAGGCCTACGACCGCGCGCTCACCACGCTAACGGAGCACCGCACGGAGCTGGACAACCTCGCTACCACGTTGCTCGAGAAAGAGGATCTGGATGCGAAGGAGATCATGCGACTGCTCGGCCTGAGCCC
>CAYFQV010000262.1:0-3751 GCA_964345195.1 uncultured Spirochaetaceae bacterium | reverse complement strand
CTTCAGCGAGAAGGTTGCGCTCCCCGCACCAATTAACGCAATCTTGTTACCCATTGCTAACTCCCTTCGCGGTCTTCTCTCTTCGTGCTGTAACGTGAGAGCGATTGACAATCGTCATGGTTGTCATGTTATCGGGAGTGGCCCTTTCAGGAATCTCAGTGCGTTGGCAAGGTGCGTCGCATTTTGTGATGGAGGTGTAATGCTCAAGCGCGACCCGTGACCGTTGCGGTCTCGCTCGGAGCTGTTGTATTCTGTCGACGTGACCTCTGAGGCTGTCAAGCGACAGGCGGCTCGCTGCGAGAAGAGCTTCCCATTTGAGATTATCCACACGACGGGACCGGCCAACAACATGTCTCGGTTCCATTGGCATGACTTCGTGGAGATCTCCTACGTAAGAAGCGGACACGGAGTGTATGAAGTCGAAGAGAGCACGTTCACCGTTGGTCCGGGAGATTACGTCATAGTCAAGAGTGGCGAGCGGCATCGGGTTACGTATCAGCCTGGCTCGAAGCTGTTTGAGACAGTGATGCATTTCGCTCCATCTCTTATCTGCTACGACTGCGATGATCGCCTCGATGCGAAGTATCTGGAACTTTTCTTGGCTTCGCCGGAAACGGGCGTGAATCGCGTTCGCATTCCGCCACAAGAGGCGCACCAGTGTGCTCGGCTGGTGGAACGGATTCAAGAGGAATTCCAGACGCGCGCTCCCCTGTACGATCTCATGATCAAGGCGAAGCTACTGTCGTTGGTCACCACGCTCTTGCGCCATGGCGGATTCGATTCGTCGCTTGATTCGAAGGAGACCGCACGGCAGCGAAGCGAGATGCAGCGTCGGAATGAAATCACTTCTTACATACGCACGCAATCACACGTCCACCTTACACTGCGGGAGGTGGCCGAGCGATTCGCCATGAATCCGTCGTATTTCTCCACGTGGTTCCACAAGCATGTAGGTGTTACTTTCTCGCGATTCCTGGCGCAAACGCGCGTGGAGAAGGCCATACCACTCATTCAAGACGGGAAGCTGCGCATTACCGACATCATCTACGAATGCGGGTTCAGCGCTCCAGCGAGCTTCTATCGGGCTTTTCACGAAACAACCGGATCCTCACCGGGTACGTTTACAGCGTCCCGTGAATCGGCTTCCGAAGAGCCGTGCAGAGGAGAGTAAATGGGCATACCTGACACCCGGATTCGTCATACCGCGGGCACACCTGCCGACACGTTCCCCGTTGAGGTTTTTCACCCCGACGGTCCCGCCGTCAGCTCTCCTGTATACCATTGGCACGATTGCGTTGAGATCTCATACGTAAGAGCTGGACGAGGCCGATACGACATTGAGGAAAAGGTCTTCGATGTGGAGGCGGGAGACGTGGTTGTGGTCAATAACATTGAGCGTCATCGCGTCATGTTCAGCTCGGACGATCCACTCTACGAGACGTCCATTCATTTCGATCCTGCGTTCATTTGTCGATCAAACGAAGACGCTTTTGACGCGCGATATCTTCGACTCTTCCTGTATCACGGTTCCCATTTCGCCAACAGAATCAAGCTTGCGGATCCGGAGCGAGACGAGATTGGCCACTTGTTCTCGTGCATAAGCCGAGAAGTCTCCGAACGGAGATCCGGCTTTGAACTGATGACCAAGTCCTTTTTGCTGACGGTGGTCACGATCCTTATACGGGCATCGTACGCTCGCCTGAACGGGAAAGAGCCTTTAAACACCGACGGCGAGAACGGAACCGATCAAGTTGAAAAGCTCGAACAGATCGTGAGTTACATCAGGAGGAACTCGGCCGAGCCGCTCAGCCTCTCGTCGATAGCGGATAGGTTTGCGATGAGTTCGTCCTACTTCTCGGCTTACTTTCATAAATCGCTCGGCATAACCTTCTCGAGATTCCTTTCCCAGCTTCGGGTCCGTCACGCCTTGCAGATGCTACGGGACACAGACTGTACGGTTCAGTACGTGGCCAACGCCTGCGGCTTCAACTCTCGTGCAAGTTTGTACCGGGCGCTGAAGAAGTACTCCGACGACTCGGTTAGCAGATAGCAGAATCAACGGGTGGCGTCATTGATCGCATCTCGGGGGGCATCAGCGCACGGTCGTCCTACCATCAAAGGCGAGAAGATCTTTGCACTTCTGTCGGCAGCATAGGGCGAGTGATTGTGGCAGCGCAACAATCGATTCTTCCTTGAGTGGCCCGGTTTCCATGGAAAGCCCCGATTCCTCGCGAAGCTCGCGCTGCGCTGTGTCTGCAATCGACTCTCCGAGGTTCTGAAAACCGCGTCGGGGAGGTGCCACGTTCCCTACTCATCATGACGTACGAGCAGCACTTCGCCCGCATGCACTACGCCCATCCTTCACGACGCACGTCGTCGGCAGATGCTCGCTCCTAAGTGCGGTAGGAGAGGGCTACCCTCCTGTTCTTGCGGGCAGTTCGAACGGTACCACGGGCGCGCTTCGTTGCAGAAGCTCAGGCCGGTGCCGTTTGGGCCCAATCTGGAGCACGCAGTAGGGTTCTTCGGGTA
Organism: uncultured Spirochaetaceae bacterium; assembly: GCA_964345195.1. Lineage (GTDB taxonomy): Bacteria > Spirochaetota > Spirochaetia > DSM-27196 > PWMO01 > CAYFQV01. The sequence goes on along the minus strand of CAYFQV010000262.1, from coordinate 1,222 downwards.
ATCCCGGTAGATCCTCAGGCCGAGATCCTTCCAATGCGCGCCCCAGATCCAGTCGTCACCGGAGAACGCCGGCGACGGATGCCAACACACGCGCTGCGCGGGTGTAGTCTGGAGACTCCAGCCATGGCGGCTGGACTCGACAAAAAACGGTCTCCGGAGATCCCGGGGCGGTTCAGAATCTGCAGAGTTCTCCCTCCGCCGCGGGGGACGGAAGTCCACGTGCAGTCCGGTTGCTCGGCACGCGCAATCCATGGTAGTCGTTCCACATAGGAGGCTCCACGGTGGAGTACTGGCGGCTGCTACGCTCTGCGCTCGGACACCAGAAACTGATCTTGCCCAGCGCGGCCGCGGCTGTGATCGATGACCGATCCATTCTCCTCCTGCGCCACGCTGAGCTTGGCACGTGGCATCTGCCCGGTGGGTATCAGGACCTCGACGAGTCCCCGGCTCAGGCGGCGGAGCGAGAGCTGCGGGAGGAGGCGGGACTCTCGCTGCGTGCCGATGCTCTCGTCACGGTCCTCGCCTCGCCGGAATGGGATGTGGTCTACACCAATGGAGACGTGATTCAGAGCATGGAGTTCTGCTTTCTCATGGCGGGGTACGATTCATCCATGTCGGTCGTAGCTCAATCGGACGAGATCTGCGACTCCCGATGGTTCGGTCTGGATGAGTTGCCGGCCGATATCGCGCCGTGCTGCCGACGCAAGTGTCGTGATGCGGTGCAGTTCCAGGGCGCGACCTTCCTGCGATGAGGTTGTGGGTTATGCTCGTCAATCCGACCGATCGTCGAACTCTCATTGGCCCTCCTGGGTGGCTCGGTACGAGGCAATAAGCCCGGCGTGTTCGGGCCCGGCAGTCCTCTCGTTCTTGCAGAATCTTTCCTCGACGATCCCGCGTGATTGTGCTGCCCCAGCGGGTCGTCGATGAGAGTGTACAGCTCGTATTCCCGAGTGCGGAGCTCGTGCAGTAGCCGTTGTCTCACGCACGTCGGCTCGTCTGCGATACGCTATGCGCTGTAGTACACCTTGTCTCTGAGGGGCTTCCAGACGATCACACGAGTCCTGTCTTTCTGAGACGCGGGAACGAGGATCGGGGACGGCGGATTGGTCACAGGGGCTACAGCGGTGTAGATCAGTGCCATGCGCGCGTCGAAAGGTACGTAGCACGCTCCAGTGGAGGATCGGTGATGCTGCGGGACGGCTACGGTCGCTTCTTGATCACT
>CAYFQV010000261.1:0-3767 GCA_964345195.1 uncultured Spirochaetaceae bacterium | reverse complement strand
GGAGTAGCTTCATGATCTCCGTGCCGATCATTCTGCAGGGCCGGCCGACGGACATCCTTATGAAGCTCAAGCCGCCGGTGTTCATCATCCCTATCGGATGGCGGGAGCATCACTGTTATCTCTCTGTGGGGCTTGAATAGTCGACCAAGGAGCAACTATGGATTTACTGGATACACTATGGGTGTTGGTCGCAGCAGTGCTGGTCTTCTTTATGCAAGCCGGATTCGCCTTCCTGGAGTCCGGCCTCACACGGTCGAAGAACAGCATTAACGTCGCCATCAAGAACCTTACCGATTTAGGGGTGTCCCTCCTCTGTTACTGGGTCTTTGGTTTCGCTCTGATGTTCGGGGCCACGGTCAACGGGTGGTTCGGGTCCGACAACTTTTTGCTGACAAGCGGCGGGAGCATGTTCGTAGCCGCTTTCTTCATTTTCCAAGCAATGTTCTGCTCCACCGCTGCAACGATCGTCTCAGGAGCCGTTGCCGAGCGGATGCGCTACTCATCCTACATCATCTCAACTATCGCTCTTGCGGTACTGATCTATCCGATATTCGGGCACTGGGCGTGGGCAGGCGGCTTCGCTGACGACAGCGGCGGCTGGCTCGCGCGGATGGGTTTTGTCGACTTTGCGGGCTCCACCGTCGTGCACTCCGTCGGCGGTTGGATGGCGCTCGCGGCAGTGGTCGTTGTCGGCCCGCGGTCCGGCCGCTTTCCGCCGGGAGAGCCCCCGCAGCGAATCCAGGGCTCGAGCGTCCCCGCTGCGGTTGTAGGCGTTCTCATCCTCTGGTTCGGGTGGTTCGGCTTCAATGGCGGCAGTACGCTCGCCATGAACGAGAGCGTCGCGTTGATCATTCTCAACACCGCACTTGGCGCGGCATCCGGCATGGTCTTTTCGCTGGCCGTAGGCTGGCCGCTCTATAAGATGCCCGACATCAGCCTCGCACTAAACGGAGCCCTGGCCGGCCTCGTCGCAATCACCGCGCCCTGCGCATTCGTGACGGAGCTCGACTCGGTGATCATCGGCGGAATCGGGGGCGCAGCAATGGTAGGCGGCACCTTCCTCCTGGAACGGATGCGCATAGATGATGCGGTCGGTGCGGTGCCGGTGCACATGGTGGCCGGTGTCTGGGGAACCCTCGCGGTCGCGTTCTTCGGTGATCCGGAGCTGGTGGGCACAGGTTTGGGCCTCTGGCAGCAGCTCGGCGTTCAGGCACTTGGTGTAGCCGCGGCGGGCCTATGGGCCTTCGGCCTTGCCTACATCATTCTCTCTACCATGAACCGCATCCGGCCCCTCCGTGTCTCCGCGGAAAAGGAGCGGCTCGGTCTTAACGTAAGCGAGCACGGCGCGTCCACGGAGATCTTTGATCTGGTCTCCGCAATGGAGGATCAGGAGCGCACCGGCGACGTGACCAAGCGGGTGCCGGTGGAACCCTTTACCGAAGTGGGCCAAATCGCTGCGCAGTACAACGCTGTGCTCGCCAGCCTGGACGAGAATCTGATCGCGAAATCGGAGTACCTGAATATCCTGGACAACGTCTCCGACGGGTTGTTCCTCATTGACAAGGAATTCCGCATCAGCCCCTACTACTCGGTCTCCACCGAGAACATCTTCGAGGAGCAAGGCCTCGCCGGCAAGAAGCTGACTGATATCGTAGCCAACTATCTACCGGAGGATAAGATGAAGTCGGTCGGTGACTTCCTCGGCATGCTCTTCGACCCCTTCATAGACCGGCGCACGGCGCTCAAGCTCAACCCGCTCGCGGAGAGTGAGTTCTTCTTCGACCACGGGGAGGGAGAGCTCGATTCAAAGTTCCTGCGTTTCGACTTCAAGCGCGTCGGGGACGATTCCCACGTGGCCCGGATGATGATTGTCGTGCGGGACGTGACCGAGCAAGTGGAGTTGAACCAACGGATGGAAGATACCCGCGCCCAGACCGAGAGCGACATGGAACTCTTCTACCGGATACTGCACGTAGACCCAGAGATGCTCGGGGGGTTCATCACCGATCTTCGTGAGGACCTCGCCTCGGTGAACGGGGAGCTTGAGGTGAGCGACCAGTCGCTCACCGACCGTTTAGAGCGCATGTACCGTAAAGTTCACGCAATCAAGGGTGACGCCAGCCTCTTGAGCCTGGACCTCGTAGCGGACAAAGCCCACGAGTTCGAGAACGAGATTGCGCGGCTTATCGGCAAGCCTGAGAAGTCAAACGCCGACTTCGTGCAGCTTACCATCAGCCTCAGTGAGCTGCAAAAAACGGCCGAGCAGATAGAAAGTATGACTCGCCGCTTGCGGGAGTTCCAGTTGGCCTTCGTCCGGAACAACTTGAGCGATCGTGACTTCATGGTTGTGGCGCTCGAGAAGCTCGTCTCGCGCATTGCCGAAGAGACCGGGAAGAAGGTAGAGCTTGACGCAGAGGAGTTTCAGGCAGCCCATATCCCGCCTGCCCACCGCAAACAGGTGCGCGACGTACTCGTGCAACTCGCGCAAAACGCCGTCTTCCACGGTATAGAGAAACCGGATGCCCGGCGACAAGCGGGCAAGCGTGAGGCCGGGGTGCTTGCCATCCGCACCACCACGGAGAACGGGCGGCTCGTGGTCAGTTTTCGGGACGACGGGAAAGGAATCGACTTGAATTTGCTGAAGGAACGCGCGCGAAAGAGCGGCCGCTACACTGAAGAAAAGCTCGCCTCGCTGAGCGGGACAGATGCCATGAAGCTGATGTTCGATGTAGGTATCTCGTCAGCCTCCGACGAACCCAACCAACATGCGGGACGTGGTGTCGGAATGGATCTAGTGCGACGGGCCGTCCGTGAGCTCGGGGGGAACCTGAAGGTTCTGTTCCGAAGTGGCAGCTATTGCGAGTTCCGATTCAGCATCCCGACATGACCCAAGAGGAACAGTCCGCGCGTGTCGAAGCGATTTTGGCACGAATCTTTCCAGTCTTTTTCAGACAGTCCCGAGACGGCATGTATGTCACCACGAGGGCGGGGCGGTTTCTCCAGGCCAACCGCAGCCTTGCCGCGTTGCTCGGCTACACCCCGCAAGAACTGCTGCGGATACCCGTGGAGCAGGTCTACGAAGTCCCTCAAGAGCGGCGCCGCTTCAGTCATGAGATCGAGTCGAACGGAGTCGTCCACAATTTCCGCCTGAAGCTGAAGCGCAAGGACGGGCAGCGATTCACGGGCTTCGTCGACGCCGTCGTTTGGCGGGGGTCGGACGCAAGCGTTGGGGGATACGTCGGCATTGTCAAGACCGAAGGCCGAGTCTTTCACACCGTGAGCGAGGAGCACACCTTCGACCTCGCACTGCGCGGCAGCAACGATGGGCTGTGGAGCTGGGACATTAAGAACCAGGAAATCACCCTCTCCTCGCGATGGAAGGCCATCCTCGGTTACGCCGATTACGAGCTCAGGGATACTCTCAAGGAGTGGACATCGCGAATTCACCCAGATGATTTGCCGGGATTCAAGAATGCGCTCGAGAGCTACCTGCGCGGCGAACGAGAGCAGTTCAGCGCGTATTTCCGTATGCGCCTCAAGACCGGACAGTACGCGTGGATGATGAGCCGCGGCATCGGGGAGTTTGATGCTAACGGCCGGGCAACGCGAATTGCAGGCTCGCTTGCCAATGTCTCCACGCACTTATCTATCATTGAGAAGCTCAAACAGGAGCGTACCGAGCTGACTGAGCTCACTACGCGCCTTATGGCCGAGCGAGATCTTCTCTCCCGCTACTTTTCGGAGGACATGATCTCTCAGATCACCTC
>CAYFQV010000260.1:0-3768 GCA_964345195.1 uncultured Spirochaetaceae bacterium | reverse complement strand
CCACGCTTCGCTTCGTGAGTCGGCTCCCCTGGTTGGAAGCGTTGTACCGTAGATTGCTCGGGCGTGACCGGCTCAATCGCTCCGATGCGCTCTGGGGCTATCTGCTCAGCATGCCCTGGCTCATCGGCATCTTACTGCTGGTCGTCGGCCCCTTCGTTGTCTCGCTTTTCATGAGTTTTTTTGAGTGGCGTGGCTTCGGCGCCGCCGAATTCACGGGACTAAGCAACTATCGCATCATACTTACGCAGGATAGGCTGTTTCGCCGGGCTCTGGAAGTCACCCTCTCATACGCCGTAATTGCGTTACCGGTGACCATAACATCGGCCTTTATTGTGGCTTCACTCTTGTCTCGGGGTCACAAGGGGGTCATCTTTTTCCGAGCGGTGTTCTACCTCCCCTCGGTGGTTACCGGTGTTGCCGCGGCATTTGTGTGGATTTACGTGTTTGATCCTCAACGGGGTCCCTTGAACCTCTTTATGCAGGGAGTCCTGGGTTTGGACGAGCCCTTACCGTGGCTTTCCGCCCCGAGCATGGTGCTTCCATCCTTTGCCATCATGCGACTCTGGGCATTCGGGACCGCCATGATCATCCTTCTCGCGGGTCTGAAGGGAATACCAAAGCAGATGTATGAGATTGCTAAGCTGGAGGGGGCAGGTCCGTTGCGAACCCTGTGGAGCGTGACGCTACCGTTGGCTTCGCCGAGTCTCTTCTACGTATTCATCATTGAGACTATCAGCGTATTTCAGGTGCTCACCGCCCCGCTTGTCATCTTCGACTCTGCGTCGCCCGGCGGACCTTTAAACGCCGGACTGTTCTTTACCATTTATCTCTACATCAAGGCCTTCGTGGACAGTCAGATGGGCTATGCGTCGGCGCTTGCATGGATTCTGTTCTTGATCGTCATGACGATCACGTCCATCAACTTCTTTGTCTTCGGGAGGCGGGTCTATTATGAGTAAAAAAAGTCTCATTCAGCAGGCACCGGTTCAGCCCGTGAATACGCGGCCTGTCGGAATGGCCGGCCTCCATATGGCATACTTCCAGCTTCCGGACAACCTTCGTTACGTCCTCAGGCACATGCCCTGGTACGTGCTTGTCGTATCTCTGGTCGTTATCTTCGGCCTGCCGCTCTACATTATGATCATCACCGGCCTGAAGGCGCCGGAGTCTCTTTACGCACGGCCGTTTCAGTGGATTCCCTTCGACATGCAGTTCTCGAACTATGTCGATGCCTGGACCAAGTTCCCATTCACGCGTTATCTCTTCAACACCCTCTTCATTACCGGTATGGGGATGATTGGGGCGGTGTTGAGCACCGCGTGCGCGGGTTACGCCATGGCGCGGATACGGTTTCCCGCGGCCAACCTGTTTTTCGCCGTACTCATCGGCTCCATGCTTCTACCGGGTGAGGTTACGCTGATCCCGGAGTTCGTTATCTGGTGGCAACTCGGCTTCGTTAACACCTACGTACCTTTGATCGTGCCCGGGTGGCTTGCCGCCGGGGCGCCGAAGGTGTTTCTGCTGAGGCAGTTTTTCCGCACCATTCCACGCGATTTAGAAGACGCAGCCAAGATCGACGGCGCTTCGGTTCCGCAGCGTCTGCTGCGCGTCATGGGGCCCTTGGCAAAGCCGGCTCTTGGCGTGGTGCTGATTCTAGAGTTCGTGGCGCACTGGAACAAGTTCGTAGACCCGCTCATCTACCTGAAGGATGAGGCGTTGTTCACGCTCAACGTGGGACTGAATATGTTCCGGGACGCGACCGCGGAGGAGTTGGAGAGCCTGCCGAACATGCACCTGTACATGGCGATTGCAACGCTGATCATTCTTCCCATCCTCGTTATTTTCTTATTCCTCCAGCGCTACTTCATAGACGGGATTCAACTCTCAGGAATGAAAGGATGATTGTAGAAAGTAGTATAGGACCATGCCAATGATTCGGTTTGCCGTCCGATCACGACTGCTGCGCTATCGCGCCCAGCGCGCACGCCGTGCGCACAAGCGGCGCGATCTCAACACCGCAATGCGACGCTACGATGCCCTTCTGCGGACCGCGCCGCCGCATGTCTGCAGCGGCGCGACGCTTGAAGCTGTTCTCCGTTTCCGTCCGCGAATATTCATCAACGCCGCCGAACCCTTTGCCCTCCGCGATCTTGTCGCGATCGTGCACCCGGAGGAGTCATTGATCGCATACCATCTATTCTGGGAGGATGATATTGAGTTTCCGGCCGATCAAGAGCCCTGCGATCATGAAGTGTGTTGGGTTGTTTATGATCCGGATACGCTGAGGCTCCGGCGTTTCCTTACGTACTTTCACGGGCGCGCCTTGGAGGGGCGTTTGTGCGAAGAATGGCGCGTGGCGGGGTGGAGCCGCGGCAACAAAGCGCTTTCGGCTGCTCCGGACAATTGCGCCGGCACCATGGATGACCGGCCCGCACTATACGTCCAGTGGGGAAAGCACGGCAGCCTCCCCTACGGCTGGGAGAATATGGGCGGTGGCACCGTTCGTGGTGAAATGCTGGATGCCTACCGCCGGCTTCGTACGGAAGGAGCGCGCAACGCCGATCATCCTCTGTCTCGAGATTGGCCGAGCTTTTTTACCGGGCGTTGGGAGGACTTTGTGCACTTTCCTAAAGAGATCGACCCCGCAGGCTTCCTCACCGAAGGTGGGCGAAGCTACATCACCCGCTTTGCGAACGCCACGATCATGCGCTACGTGCTGCGCTACAACTTCGGGGCGAAGGTTGAGTGGCCCGAGACCCTGACTCTGGTTCACCGTGAGCCGGGACAAGGCGCTGAGCCCGAGGTGCCGGTCTCGACCGCTCTCCATGTAGCGGGAGGTACTCGATGAATGTCACCTTTCTCGGTACCGGGGCAGCGGAAGGGGTCCCACCGATTTTCGGGCGGAATGCGCACTTTACAGACCTACGTCGACGCGGGGGGCCCGACATTCGGACCAGGTCCAGCATCCGTCTCGGAGCGCGCTATCAGATTGACTTCACACCAGACATTTTTTCCCAGATGCTTAGCACCGGCCTGGATACCTTTGACCTTGAGCATCTGTTGATCACGCATACCGATCACGATCACTTCCAGCTCGAGGGAGTCGTCAGCAAGGAGATGCCGCGAGACACGAACGGCAAGCCGCTTCACCTCTATCTTAGTCCGCTCGCGGCACGCTGGCTCGAGCGAGCCCTTCCGGTACTACTCCCAGGATTCGCCCAAAGCGCGGAGCGCCGTGCGGCTTTCGAGACTAAATACCCCGTCCACGTGCTCGACTACTTCAGCGAGGCTGAAGTCGGGGATCTGCAGGTATCGACGTTGAAAGGGAATCACAAGGGACTCGAAGCGGATGAGTGGAGTGTGAACTACCTGATCACGCGGCGTGACGGGACCAGACTGCTTTATGCAAGCGACACCGGCTACTACGGCGAGGACACATGGGAGTATCTTCAAGATGCAGCGGTGGACCTGCTCATTATGGAGTGCACCTTCGGCGGTCGTCGCGACCGTGACGCGTATCCCTTCGGCCATTTGCACTGCGAAAGCTTCGTGCACATGCTCGAGCGGATGCAGCGCATCGGCGCCATCCATGATCGAAGCGCTGTCTACGCCACGCACATCAACCCCGACCAAGGTCTCGATCACGAGAGCTTGCAGTCCTGGTTTTACAACAGTCCGTTTCCGCAGGTCCGCATTGCCTACGATGGGCTGCAACTGAGCTTTGGTGGATAGCAGCGACGCCTTGATGGAAGCGGCCGACAGCTTCTA
>CAYFQV010000259.1:0-3769 GCA_964345195.1 uncultured Spirochaetaceae bacterium | reverse complement strand
GACACCAACGATCTGCCAAAAGATGCTGGTGCGCCGGCTAATCAATGGGTCAAGGCGATGGACAAGGTCTTCCCAGTAGGCTGACCGCTATTCAGCATCCCAATTTCTTCGAAGCCTCCAGCTTTTTCGTGGAATCCGATAGTCGGTCCGTTAGAACATGGGGGGCGGCTCTAGACTCCTTCTTCTCTCCATTCAGTCTTGTAACTCTCATGGCTAACGTCCTTGTCACGGGTGCAGGGGGCTTCATTGGCTCACATCTCGTCGAAGCATTAGTACGCCAGGACCACCAGGTGCGGGCCTTCGTACTGTACAATTCGTTCAACTCATGGGGATGGCTCGACCACGTCCACGAAGATGTTATGGAAGGCGTCGAGGTCTTCTCAGGGGACGTTCGCGACCCCAACGGCGTTCGGACGGCCATGAAAGGATGTGACGTTGTGTATCACCTTGCTGCTCTCATCGCGATTCCGTACTCCTACCATTCGCCCGATACCTACGTTGATACGAACGTAAAGGGGACTCTAAACATCCTCCAGGCCGCTCGTGATCTGGAGGTAGACCGCGTCGTGCACACGTCGACGAGTGAAGTGTATGGGTCAGCACAGTTTGTCCCGATCACTGAAGACCACCCCTTGCAGGGGCAGTCTCCATACTCAGCCTCCAAAATCGGGGCCGACCAGCTCGCCTATTCGTTCTACACCTCCTTCGACCTACCGGTCTGCACCGTCCGCCCGTTCAACACGTATGGGCCACGCCAATCCGCCCGTGCCGTCATTCCAACCATTATCACGCAAATTGAGGCGGGGGAGCGAGTCATCAAGCTCGGGGCCCTCCACCCAACACGCGATTTCAACTACGTCGCCGACACGACGGCTGGATTTATCGCCGTGGCGAAGAACGAACGTGCGATCGGAGAAGTGGTGAACGTTGGAAGCGGGTTCGAAATATCCATCGGAGACCTCGCCCACCTGATTGCCGATGTGATGGGAGTGTCCATTACGATCGAAACCAAGGAGGAGCGTGTGCGGCCGGAAAAGAGTGAGGTTGATCGTCTGCACGCCTGCAACGAACGCTTGCGCACCTGGACCGATTGGTCACCGCAATACAGCGACATCAAAGGCTTGAAGAAGGGGCTTGCGGAAACTGCCGATTGGTTTCGAAATCCCGAAAATCTGTCTTCTTACAAAGTGAACCAGTACAACGTATGAGTACATCATCCACCTTGACGTCCGTACTGGATGCCTTGGCAGACATCACGCAGGCCGCTGGTCCGCATCCTTTGCATACCCCAGCGTTCGAGGGAAACGAATGGGCGTATGTAAAGGAATGCCTGGACACCGGATGGGTCTCCTCGGCGGGATCGTATGTTGACCAGTTCGAGCGAGATCTTGAAGATTTTACTGGGATTGACCACGCTGTCGCGGTTGTCAACGGGACCGCGGCCCTCCACACGGCCCTCCGGTGCTCCGGCGTTCGGGCCGACGATGAAGTTTTGGTTCCTGCCCTCACGTTCGTGGCTACGGCCAATGCTGTGTCGTATTGCGGCGCCGTTCCGCATTTCGTGGACAGTAGCATGACCACCCTTGGCGTCGATCCAGAGCGACTCCGCGCGTACCTGGAAAAGATCGTGACCCGCGTAGATGGGGAGACGGTCAACCGGCACACCGGACGACCCATTCGCGCCGTCGTTGCCATGCACGCGTTCGGGCACCCCGTCGATCTGGATCCACTGGTTGACGTCTGCGGGGCATTCGACCTCGTCCTCGTAGAGGATGCGGCAGAAGCGCTCGGCTCGTACTATCACGGACGGCACGTCGGGGGAGCCGGACACGTATCCACGCTCAGCTTCAATGGGAATAAGATCATCACCACAGGCGGTGGGGGGGCGATCCTGACGAACGACGAGGCGCTAGCTGATCGAATGCGGCACTTGACCACTACAGCTAAGGCCCCACACCCATGGGAATACTGGCACGACGAGGTGGGGTACAACTACCGTCTCCCGAATATCAATGCGGCATTGGGATGTGCGCAAATCGAGCAAATGCCGTCGCTTTTAGAGCGAAAGCGCACGCTCGCAACCCGGTATCAGCAAGCTTTCGAAGGTGTCGAGGGGGTCACTGTTTTCGAGGAACCTCCCTTTGCTAAGAGCAATTATTGGCTAAATGCCATGCTACTAGACGAGGAATACGAGCATCTCCGCGATGACTTGCTCGCGCAATCACACGAGGCCGGCTACCTAACTCGACCCGTTTGGCGACTGATGTCTTCGCTCCCGATGTACCGGGACTGCCCGTCCATGGACCTCCCAGTGGCTTCGTCAATCGAACGTCGCCTTATAAACCTTCCGAGCAGCGCGACCCTTATACCCCAGCATGTCGACGCGTAAAATTTGTATTGTTACCGGGACACGTGCAGACTATGGCTTACTTCGATGGCTGATGCATGAAGTCGACGCCGACCCGTCCATGCGGCTTCAGGTCGTTGCAACTGGCATGCATCTCGCCCCAGAGTTCGGTTACACCGTAGAAGCCATTGAGGCCGACGGGTTTCGGATCGACGAGCGAGTTGAAATGCTCGTGTCAAGCGATACGGCCGTGGGGACGGCGACGTCCATGGGGCTGGGGCTGATTGGGTTTGCGAGCGCTCTCGACCGGCTTGATCCCGACATCCTTGTTGTCATTGGAGACCGGTTCGAGATGTGGGTTGCGGCACAGGCGGCATTTGTTGCTAGACGGCGAATTGCCCACATCCACGGAGGGGAAACGACCGAAGGCGCCTTTGATGAAGGAATCCGCCATAGCCTGACCAAGCTTGCCCACCTGCACTTCGTCGCTGCAGAGCCGTACCGACGGCGTGTGATTCAGCTTGGAGAGTCGCCGGAGCGTGTGTTTACCGTTGGGGCTCCTGGACTCGACCACTTGAATCGGACTGAGTGCATGTCCCGAGAAGACCTTGCGGCGTCGATTGCTCTAGATCTCCAGTCTCCAGTATTCGCTGTCACGCTCCACCCGGCAACTCTCGGCGGCAGTGCGGCCGAAGCGGCAGAAGCCCTCACCCGGGCCCTCGATGCCTTTCCCGACGCGAGCGTCGTGATCACCGCGGCCAATGCGGATCCGGAAGGACGCGTCATCAACCGCAAGCTGTCAGCGTATGCCGACCGCCGGGAATCGGTTCGTATGGTTCCTTCCCTCGGGCAGAAACGCTACCTGAGCTTGCTTCAGCATGCAGATGTGGTCATTGGTAATTCCTCGAGTGGGTTGCTGGAGGCCCCCCCTCTACACACCCCGACCGTGAACATCGGGAACCGCCAAAAAGGGCGTCTTCGCGCCGTGTCGGTGCTCGACTGTGAACCGGAGGCCACCGAAATCGCAGAAACGATTCGGAAAGCCCTTGCGCCAGAATTCCGCGATTCAATCCGCGATCAACATCTTCCCTACGGAAGAGGTGGTGCATCCTCGGCCATTCACGGCCACCTTCGTGATATGGACCTCGACTCAATCGACCGAGCAAAACCATTCTTTGACGTTGCCTTCGAGTGGGGCGAGATGAAGGCTGGACGATAAGATGGGTTGAAGGCTGCGGAGCATCGAGGTTGAGATGGGCGAGGCCTGACCGACGAGTTGCTCTCTAGCCTATCACGAACCTCTCGGCCGAGACGCTCGGCCGTGTTTCCGACTTCCAGTAGTGCCCTTTACCGGCGACATTCCCATTCCATGACGCACCCAACCACAGCATACGAAGAGGCTTTCCCGAGTGAGGAAACAAA
>CAYFQV010000258.1:0-3827 GCA_964345195.1 uncultured Spirochaetaceae bacterium | reverse complement strand
TAGATATGATACACCATCACGTAAGTAGCTGTTCCAGGCCCCCCTTTGGTAAGCACGTTGATCTCCGGGAACACCTTGAAGGAGTTCATCAGCCCGGTTATCGCGAGGAAAAACGTCACGGGCGATACCAGCGGGACCGTAATCCGGAAAAACTTCTGCAGCGCATTCGCCCCGTCAATCTGAGCGACTTCATAGTACGTTGACGGTATTGTCTGCAAACCGGCCATGAAAATCACGGTCATGTAGCCAAGGTTCTTCCAGATCCAGATGATCGCGATACTCGGCAACGCCCAACGCACGTCACCAAGCCAACCCGGAGGCGAGGATACTCCGATGGCCCGTAGAAAGTTGTTTACCGGACCGTAGTTGGGCTGGAAGAGTGCGCCGAAGACGATTGCGACCGCGACAAGGGTGGCAACGTAGGGCATGAAGACCAAGCTTCGCACGAAACCTTGCATGAACACCTTCTGATTGAGGATGACCGCAAGAACCAACGCGCTGAAGATCGTGATCGGAACCGCTAACAACGAGAGGAGGAAGTTGTTTCCGATCGACGCACCCAAATAGAAGTCGTTCGCTAGGTCCCGGTAGTTTTCAAGCCCGATGAAGTTGATTCCATCAAGACCGGCGAAGAACGACCAATTGGAAAAGCTCAATAGAGCGGTAAACACCAAAGGATATACCATGAAAACCACGAAGCCGATGAATGATGGCAAGAGAAACCATAACGCGGCCCGATTCTCATGGCGTTTTCGAATGGAAAGGCTGCTCACGTGCTTCAATCCCTCCGTGGTGACGACGTTGCCAATCGCATTACCCCCCCCCAGAAGCCAAACAAACTGGTACAGAAGAAACCGGGGCGCCGCGAGGGTGCCCCGGTTGTGGTTCGTTTGTTCTAGTTAGACAGAAGCCGATCTGCGCGGGTTTTGATGTTCTCGATGGCTTCGTCAAGGCTCTGTGCACCGACGAAATACTTCTCCGTTTCCTCTTCCGCGATTCGCTCATACTCGACCGCATTCGGACCGGTAATCTTCTCGTTCACGTGAATGATCTCGGGGTCGAAGAACACCGATTGTGCCATGTCCTCGGTCATGCCATCCCGCTGCAAGTCTCCTACAATCAGCGGCAAGATTTCTTGCGTGTCGATATTCTGGTTTGGGAAGAACATGTCTCCCGTAGAGTATTTGAAAAGATTGTCAGTCATAAACTTGGCGAGGCGGAACGCCTCCTCAGGGTAGTTCGAGGCGGTCGTGACGCTCAAGCCGTTGACGACACCCCAAGAGTATTTCGTTTCAGCGCCATCGTACACCGGCATTGGGGCGATTCCGATCTCGAAATCTCTCGGATAAGCCTCGCGGTTCTTCATCCAACCAAGCAACCATGTACCGTGAACATACATCGCGTAGTCACCGTTCATATATGCTGTGGCGCTGATGCCTCGCGACTTGATCTCGGAATGTGCGGGAACGCTCTCGTCAACCGCCTGCATCTCATGGTAGCGCTTGATTGATTCCCGGAACGCAGGATGCGTTATATTGGAAAGCCCGTCGTCGGTGTAAAACGCCTCTCCGCCTCCCAGCTGCTGGATAGCGGATCCATACCAGTACATGGGCCACAACATGTGCAGAGCACCGTAGGTCTTGTCGGAGCCTTCGCCGCTCGTGAGCCGTTCAGCAAGCTCCTGATACTCAGTCCATGTCATGGGTTCTTGCCAGCTCGGATAGTCGATTCCAGCTTCGTCGAAAAGAGCTTTGTTGTAATAAAGCAACCATTGCGTTTGCCCGTTCGGGATCATGTAGAGGGAGCCATCAACAATGATGCTTGAAGCCGATGCACCGTAATACTCCTCCGGATCCAACCCATATTCGGCCGCGTATTCATCCAGAGGCAGCAATGCGCCGGCGCTTACGTGACGCTGCAATTCGAGAGGTTGGGTCATACGGAGAATGTCCAACTGATCGCCCGAAGCGATACGCACCGCGGCAAGCCGGTAGCTCTCGTCGGGGGGATGTTCATGGATGTCCAGCTCAATGTCGGGATTTTGCTCATCGAACGCGTCAAGGGTTTGCCGGAAGGTCGCTTGGTTGGTGTACGCATCGTTGGCGAACACAACGAGTTCTTTCGACTCCCCACCCTCCGTGTCGCTCGAATCTTGTTGCCCGGCTGCAAACGCGAATACTCCAACAAGCAGCATCGCTCCAAAGGCCAGTAAAAAACGTTTCATGAATACCCTCCTTATGGGCTCATATGCGACTGTGTTCCGCCCTCTGCCGAAGCAGAGATCCGGAACCGACTTTTAATGGGAACACGATCGCCGCGCGGCGTCAATTCTTCTTTTGCGACAGTCCTGTCCCAGTTTGCGCACACGCCAATTATCCTATCCCTGACAACGCACATCAAGAGTTTTCGGGTGCTCGACGGGCCGCTACCGCCTGTGGCGTCGAGATAGGATGTGCTCGGATTCATGTGTCGAGACAGACCTGTTCGGCCTCGGCTAATCCGATTCATGTGAAGAGCATGTGCCAGTCGGGGGGGGGCGTACTAGCGCTGCTGTGCTTGTGAGCCCGGCTGCGGATGTAGCGGAACGCTGATATCGTTATGTTGCGGGGCTCGAAATCGATCTGGAACCACAGCGTATCCCACCACCGCATTCGCGGGTGAAGGCAGTATGGACGCCATTACGAGACAGACTCCAACACCAGAACCCAATCGGGATCGCCACAGGTATGCTCGTGCTCGAAATGCTGACGCTGGTGCGCATCAAACACGCCGGCCCACGAGAAACGTCCGGTCTGCGGATCAAACCACTGCGCCTTGATCTTCTCCCCCGCAAGAACGCTGAGGTCAATCCAGACCGGCATAGCCTCCGGGACGTAGACGAGCGCGAACGACCCGTCGTCGGCGCGCGCCGCAGGCGTATACGTGCGCCCTTCGCCGCAGCCGTGGACAACGATCATCTGTTCCTGATCCGGAACGAGTTTGTACCAGGGGTACTTCTCGAAGAGCATCCTGGAGAGTCCCACCTCGTATGCGCCCGGCAGCTCAATCGCAACACGCCAATGCAGATCGGCGTCCCGCGCGGGCGGCGGTGGAGGGCAATCAGGATCATGGAAACTCCATACATCGCGGCACCCGTACGTGTGTCCGCACGCACCGGAAATCATGGCGTTATAGAGCCCTTTGCGTACCTGATGGGAGGTCACCCTGGTACCGTGCGGCGGTTTCCCGCCAAACCATCGGTGACTGTGTTCATAGCGCGCCTCCCCGTCGAGCGTCGGCTTAACAGGGCTCAGATTGTAGTCGTGGAATACCCAGTTGTAGTTGTCCCGGTCCCACGGCGTGCTGGTCTGCATCATGTTGAAATCCAACCAGTCGGCTTCGTGGAAATCCTTCGAGCTCTGATGACGGGGGTGATAGGTGATGAGATGCGTCCCATCACACCCTGTCTTCAGTCCCTCGCCGAGCGCGTTGTACACGTCACGCTGTTCCCGCGTCTCGGGATTGCGGTCGCCTCCATTCACCCAGATGACGTTTCGCCCCTTGTACCGCTTTGCCAGCCTCTTCCCGTACGCGAAGGCGTTCTTCGTGTCGAATATCACGGGTCCCTTCCCCTGTTGCGGGGGCCCGACGAATTCTCCCCATGTCGGCAGAAGAGCCATGTACATACCACGCTCTTCTACCGCCTCGAGGATGGCGTCGACGCGCTTGAAAAACGGCTCGTTGAACGCGAGGGGGTCGTTGTCTACGAAGGCATGCTCGCCATAGGTGTTCACCATTCCGTCGACACCTCCTTCGCGCATGAGCACGGGCATGATGACGTTGTAGCC
>CAYFQV010000257.1:0-3835 GCA_964345195.1 uncultured Spirochaetaceae bacterium | reverse complement strand
CACGAGCGAGCGCAGCGCCGCCCACAGTGCCCGGCCGGCACGCCGGTAGTCGTAGGCCACCGCCCAGAGAAGCGCGCCGGCGGCCAGTGCGTTTATAACGATCGTCGTTAGATTCATTCTTCCACCTCCCGTTGTTTTGAGGCGGGCGTGTTTTCTCGCATCGCCGTCTCCATCTCCGTGCGCTTGCAGCTCGTTTTGTAGTTATTACTAACTAACCTGCCGATTACTGAGTCTGTGAAGGTCGTCTTAAGCCGAAACCAACGCAACCACCGAGTCGGCAAGCTGTTGCCCCTGCTCGCGCAGGTCGAACGCGTAGCCCGAAAGACGCCATCTCGTCACCAGAAGCCGCAGCGAGCCGAGAACGGTCACGGCCAGATGCTCCACCGGTATCTCGGAGCGAAACACTCCGGCTGCGATCCCCTCCTGAAGAATCTCGTGGACCGCCGTCTGGGCAACACCCATGATACGAACGACTGATTGGGCGAGAGCCGGCTCGTTCTTGAAAATCTCCTCGGCAAAGACGACTCCGGAGGTTGACGGAGATTCGGCAAACCGCCTCGTGTGGCGGCGGAACACCTCCCTCAGCTTTTCCTCAGGGGGGAGATGGGATTCTCCGATGTCCGCAAGCGCGCATTGGCTCCACTCGCCAAAGTGCTCGAGAATCGCTACAAGAATTGCGTGCTTGTTCTCGAAGTGCCGATACAGCGCCGGCTCCGATATCCCGATACGCTTCGAGAGATTCTTTATCGTGAGCTCCTGAATCCCCCGTCGCGCGATGATATCGATAGCCGCGGCGACGATCTCGTGCTGTCTGTCGGTGAGCTGCACCGGGCATCCCCTTTGTGTAGTGAATATTCACTAACAAGGTAGCGCCGGCTCGTCTATCTGTCAAGTCGCAAAACTGAATCCGGCCGCTTTTCCCTCCTCGGTAAGCGACGCGGCGGAGGATATGATCAGCCCGACCAGAGTGCATCAGTGACCCGCGCGTTCCGGTGCTGCCGGCATCGCGAAAACTCACCACCGGACGGGGCCAACGCTTACAGTCGACAATGTCAGCGGCGGTTCAACCCCTCCTCCAATGGATCAAATACCCGCTCGAATCCAAACCGTGTGAAGTCGCTTGTGTTACGTGTAGCAAGTTCTGTCACACCAGCGGCGCGAAGCGTGAACGCCAGTCTTGCGTCAATGATTCGCCTTCTGGCGAAGTCGGGGTTTCCGGCGACATCCCAGACGCGCTCCATGACGGGGCGGCACTCCACGATGCGCCAGTTGACGTTGCCCTGGAAGTCACGACAGACCCGGACGGCCTCAGCTGCCGGGTACGGGTTCGGAAAAACCGTCGGATTTCGTATGAGGAGATAGAGCTCGACAAGCGCCTGTTCGGCGATGACCACGTCCGTGCGCGCAGCTATCGACTCGAGGAAAGTGCGGGCCGACTCGTGGACGTCGCTGTTCCGGTTGAGTGCGTAGACGAAGATGTTCGTATCCACCGAGAGCGGCATCAGGCGCCGACCTCGTCGTCGGCGAGCGTGTCCCGCCACCGATCGGGTGCGACCTTGGGCTTGCCCATTTCCCGTGGCTCCGGCAACGTCCATCCGTCTCGTTCCGTGACCTCCGGGACCTCGGAGACATACTGCTCGACCGCGCGTCGGAATACCTCGGAAACGCTCCAGTCCCGCCGCTCGGCGATTCGCTTAACGTCTTCATAGAGCGGGTCCGGCATTTGAACTTGGGTGCGCTTCATGCTGCCGATCGTACAGCGCTGCAAATCTGATGTCAACGTGCGTGGTCTTGCTGACCGACAAGGCCATTCGAGGGGAGCCGGTAACACGATCGAGGCCGGAGGGGAACGCAGGAAGGGGCTACGCCACCAGCGGGAAGTACAGGACCGGCAGGATGAGGAGCAGAGCAAGCGCCGTAATGATCCAGGCGGAGTTTGCCAGATCCAGATCAAATCCTTACACCACGGGAGGCACCAGCGCGTTGAAGGCAACCGGCATAACCGCCACGATGACCAGTACCTTGAACGGAACTCCGCCGGCAAGATGCTGAAATCCGAGACGCAGGCCAAGGGGAATCATGACGCTGGGAATGAAAACGAACTTGATCAAAGCAACAAGAGCCATCTCTCGCACGGAGTTTACAACCTTCCCGAAGTAAAGCGTCAGACCGATCGAGACTCCGAGGAGGCCCGTGGTCGCCGGGATCAGGACACTGGACACGCGCTCGATGAACATGGGCCGTTCGATTCCAAGTAAATTCAGGACCACGCCGGTCGTTATCGCGGCAATCGGAGCGAGTAGGTACGGCCGGTCGAGAATAGTACGAGGTGATATTGGGAACCCGGTGCGGTTCTCCATCGCCAATTGTTTCAAAATCGGAAAGCCAACTGCATAGTAATCAAGCGAGTCGAGCATGTTGAACAGCTGGACGAAGACGTATCCGTCGGACCCAAAGAAGACGAAGGCGGTGAGCCCGCCAAAGGTCACGATACTAGTGAACATCGACGCGACAAACACAGACGCGGCTCGCGTTGGCGGGATGTGGAATACTCGGTTCACGAGGACTGCGGCAGCGCGCCCGGTTGTAAGCGACAGGAAACCCAAAAGAGGACACAGTGCCAGGCGGCCGCTTTCGAGCTGGAGCTGCCAGAACGAATTGACGATGGGGATGGGATTGAGCACAAAGATCGAGGTAAGCTTGAAGATGCGAGAGATGTCAGCTGCACGCGCGCGAATCACGTGAAGCGGTCCGCGCGCAATACGCTTCAGAACATACCCGGCGAAAACCGACCCGATGCTGATGCCGAGGACGTCAATACCGCCGTCAGTGTCCTCGACCGGCTCTACTATCGAGTAACAGGCGGCTTTCCTTCGGTTTCTGTTCGAGCGTAGCCGCACATATCCAGCGGTTGGGCGGGTGTCCATCGTTGATGACACCGGTCGGATCGCCGCCATCTCGCATCCCCAAGAGATCTCGCCCGAACATTCGCCCCTCGGCGGGGCGTCCTTCGTGATCTCCGGAGCTCTTGAATAAGTGCGACAACACCGGTTGATAATACGGTCAACTAACGCTCCAATACTTATTGAAACTTTGGATGGATACCACCACCGAGACATCCAGCGTAAAGACTACCGCATTTCGTGAAGTGGCAGGACTGCTCGGAGCCATGGCGGACTCGCGCCGGCTCGAGATCCTCGATCTCATCACCCAGCGTCCCCGGAACGTGGAGGCGCTTTCGCAGTTGCTCGGTGCCGGGGTGACGACCGTCTCCCATCATTTGCAGGTCATGAAGCGCGGCCGGCTCGTGTCGGCGACCAAGGACGGTCGGCGTGTGTACTACGAGCCCACCGTTACCGCGCTTTCGCTGTGGAGCGCCGTCTCCGATGTGGCCGCACAGGCGTCCTCGGAGGTGCGTTTTGCACCGGCGGAGATCGCCGTGGGATCGCATGACGAGGCGCTCGACTTCGAGGAGCTGCGCCGTCGTGTGGCAAGCGGCGAGGCCGTGGTGCTCGACGTCAGGCCTCGCGATGAGTACGATTCCGGGCACGTTCCCGGCGCGGTATCCGCGCCTCTCGAGGAGCTCGAAAATCATCTCGGCACGATTCCCCGGGACAGAGAGATTCTTGCCTACTGTCGCGGGCGCTATTGCGTGCTTTCACGTCATGCAGTACAAACACTGACCCAAAACGGTTACCGCGCGGCCCGCCTGGCGGTCGGTGTTTCCGAATGGAAAGGACAAGGGGCCGCACTCGAGAGGAGCTACACATGAAGTCACTGTTCATTCTCAACGATCCACCGTACGGTACTGAGCGCAGCTACAACGCCCTCCGGC
>CAYFQV010000256.1:0-3868 GCA_964345195.1 uncultured Spirochaetaceae bacterium | reverse complement strand
AAAGGAGATCGTAACGGTGCCGCCGCTATTGCGGGGAAAGGCGTGCTCGATCGCGTTGGTCACGAGCTCGTTCACGATCAAGCCACATGGAACCGCACGGTGAATTTCGAGGTAGATGTCGTCGCTCTCGACATACACTCGAATGCTGTCCGCCACGCTTGCGTCCGACAGGTTCCCGACGAGCTCTTGGAGGTACTCCCGGAAGGGTATCAGGGAAAGGTCATCCGCTTGGTGCAGTTGCTCGTGCACGAGGGCCATGGAAATGACGCGCTCGGCGCTCCGGGCAAAGAGCGCGGCGTCCCGGGAGTCGTGAACGGATGCCGCCTGTAAGTTCAACAAGCTCGCAATGACTTGCAGGTTGTTCTTCACCCGGTGATGGATCTCCCGAAGAAGCGCGGTCTTCTCGGTCACACGCTTGCGCAGCTGCGTCTCTCGATCTACAACATCCCGTTGCTGTTGATTAATGCGGTCAACAAAGCCGTTGAAGCGTTGCATGAGCGTCACAATCTCACTCGGCGTCCCCCGTTGTGTGCGCATTCCATTCAGTCGCTCGGCGCGTTGCGCCGCATCCGCCAGCTTCACCACGGGATCGGTCACCGCGCGGGACATTTGGGATGTGAGCAATAGCAGGACAAGCAGTAAGCCGATGCTCAGCAGGACGAGAACGGCCACGAGTTGAAGAGCCGGCCTGCGCAGAGAGTCCAGATACACCGTCGTTCCTAGCACCCAGTCGAAGTCCGGAAGGTAACGATAGAACATGAGCTTCGGGCGTCGCTCCTCCCGCTC
The DNA here is from genome assembly GCA_964345195.1 of uncultured Spirochaetaceae bacterium. Taxonomy (GTDB): domain Bacteria; phylum Spirochaetota; class Spirochaetia; order DSM-27196; family PWMO01; genus CAYFQV01. The sequence continues at coordinate 3,082 of CAYFQV010000256.1, read as the reverse complement.
GCGGGTAGACCAGGTGTAGCGTATCCGCCCCTCTTGTTCGGAGAACAGCTCGTCCAAAATCCGCTCACCTTCCGATCCGGGGAAAAACTCGGTCATCCGGTGACCGGCGTAATCGGGATGCGCAACAAAGGTGCCGTCCCGCGCTACAACCGTGGAGTAGGATTCAATGTCGAAGGAAACCGAACCCAGGAGGCGCGCAATTCGCTCTCTATCCACCAGGCTCACGAATTCTTGCCGGTAAGATGTCGCGGCCAGAATCCAGTCGAACGGTTCGTACGGCTCCATGAAAAGCGCCTTGGGTAGAGGCCTTGGCTCGAAGCTGTTCTGCCACATGTACTCCAAGTATCCGTGACGTCTGTCTAATTGGGTCTTTACCGGCTCTTCATGGGGAATCCGCCTACCCTGGATCTGTGCATCCGGGTGGATCACAATCCGGCCGGCGGTGTTGATGACGTAGATGTATCCGGTTTCGGCGACACCGAGTTTACCGAGGGCGGCAGTAAGCTCCTTCCGCTCATCTTCCGACAGCTGATTACGGTCGTTCTCATTGATGGATTCGATCAGGGTGATGGCCGTCTCAACCTTGGCGCGAAGGTAAGAAACGATCGATTCCCGCAAGGTGGTCTCTACGACGTCGTGCAGCACCTCTGTGACTTGTTCCACGTCCTGGAGAGTCGTTCGCCATATGCGTCGCCCCAGGATGGAAATCGAGATCAGATTCGCCACGATGAGCGGTATGATGGCGAGAAGCACAAGCAGAAAGAGCCGCCGTCGCAACGAGTTCATCCTACCCCATTATACTAGAGGAGTACTGCCATAGCGGTCAACGCCTTCCTTCCTCCGACGAAAACAGTGTTCATGGTCGATTCTCACCAAATAGAGATGTTTTCACCGGAATGCACACGTGGTAGCATTGATTTATCCAATTGTTTGGTCGCTTAGCACGTGTACGGATACGGCAGCAAAGGAGTCAAAAAAATGCAACGCGCCGAAGGCGGCATCATTGCGCTAACCGCAGCACTCATTGCGGTCCCTCCTGGACTTTTCGCCCTGCTCCTCTCCTTCTACGGCGTCTACGAGCTCGGACCGCTGCTGTTCGGCTACATGCTCGGCTCCCCGTTGGTGTGGGTTGTGATCGTCGTGACGGTTGGATGGCCGGTTTTCTACGCATACCGTAGTCTCCGTCTGTTCGCGGCGTATAGGAAGGAACCTGGTGACGAAGCCGCGGAACGCGCCCGCCGGCCGATCCGCATGTTTCCCCGCATTGTCCTCATATTCGTGCTCCTCTCCGGGCTCTTCGGACCGCACGCCACCATGCTGTCGGCAATCCGCCCGAGCTTTTCTATCATGACGGACACGGTGCTCAGCATCTCCGTAGAGAAGTATCTGGTCACCGCACTACTCGGGCCGGCGGCCATGTTCGTCTTGGCGACGCCGGGATACCTCCAATTGGTGGCCCTTTTCGAAAAAGCCGCGGGCGGTATTCCCCCGGAACGCGGGCGCATCTTCTCGATTGCCAACAAGCTTACAGTTGGCTTCCTCTTCGCGCCCCTCGTGGTGACTCTACTGTTCACCGCCGTACTGATTGCAGTGACCAGCGGCGTATCCGCGGAAGCCGCGTCCGACAATGGCTGGCTCGTCTCGCGACTTCTGGTCACGGTTGTGTTGGCGACGGTGATGATCGCGGCCAATCTGCTGCTCGTGGCCCGGCAGACCCGCCGACCGATCCGGCAGATTACCGACGATATTTACGGCAAGTACGAGGAACTTCGAAGCGGTTCCGGGGCGAACCTGGCAAATACCGCGCGAATCGACACGCAAGACGAGATACGTCTTCTCGGCGAGGCGTTCAACCGCTTCCTGACCGAGCTTCGAACGCTTACGGAGACTGCCCGCTCGGCATCAGCGAGCTCCCGCGGGATGGCGGAATCCGTCCAGCAGTCTTCCCAAGAGGCATCGACCTCTCTCGAGACCGCCGGTCGACACAGCGAGTCCCTCACCGGTCACGCGGACTCTCTGGACAGCGAGTCACAGTCAAGTAATGAAGCCGTCCAAGACCTGGATTCCTTTACCGACAGCCTTCTGCAGTTAATGAACGAACAGTCGGCCGCAATGGAGCAGGCAAGCTCGGCGGTGGAGGAGATGACCGCCTCGCTTCAGAGTATTGCCCAATCGTCGGATGAGAAGCTCTCTTTGGTCGAGCGCCTCTACGAAAAGGCGCTCGAAGGGCGCACCAACATGGATGAGGCGATCGAGGGCATGAGTGAGTTGAACGCCGGGACGACGACCATGCTCGAAACAATAGAGATCATTGACAGCATTGCCGAGCAGACGAACATGCTGAGCATGAACGCCGCTATTGAGGCGGCGCATGCCGGTGAAGAGGGCAAGGGCTTTGCCGTGGTTGCCGAAGAGATCCGTCACCTTGCCGAGAACGCTCAGGAGAACGCCGGCGGAATCTCAGACGCCCTGAAGAAGGCGGTTGATAAGATTCGAACATCCACCGAAACGCTGCATCGTACCAACGATATCTTCCAGACAACCTCGGACAGTGCCGAGGACGTTCGCGGCGGGATGCAAGAGATGCGCAACGCCGTGAACGAGATCTCTTCGGGCACCGAGCAGTTGACCACTTCCATCAGTAACGTCACCGACCTGACCAGCCGAGTCCGGGATTCCGGCTCGGATATGTCGAAACGCATTGAGCACTTGCGGAGCACTGTCGACGACGTCGCCCAGGTCTCGAGCACGGTGCGCGAAGGCGCTCGGGAGATTTCATCCGTCATTGGTTCCCTCAAGCCCACCATGCAACAACTCGCCGCCTCCGGCGGGGACGCGGTGAAACAGCTTCAAGAGCTCGAGGCAACGCTTGGTCGCTTTGAGCGGCAGTAGTGTGGAAGCCGAACCGAACACCCTGTAACTAGACCGGGCATTCAGTCATCCGTCGCACCGGCCGCCAACGACTGCACTACACTCTGCACGGCGGGGAACGGACCCGTCGGGACACGGAGTCTCGTGGGATAGACAACCCGAAAGGCTCGTTTCTGCCCGACCTCCAGAACCTGCGACTGCGCCCGCATCT
>CAYFQV010000255.1:2449-3945 GCA_964345195.1 uncultured Spirochaetaceae bacterium | reverse complement strand
CCGAAACCCATACGATAGGACGCACATCCATGAAGTACTGCTTGGTACCCCTCGGCTGCCAAATGAACATATCCGACTCCGAGCGCATCCGCTCGGTTCTCGAAGAGCTCGGCTACGAGCGCAGCGATGTGGAGGAAGAGGCGGATCTGCTTGGGATCGTCGCCTGCTCGGTCAGGCAAAAGGCGATCGACAAAGTGTACTCCAAGATCCACCGCTGGAATCAGTGGAAGAGCGAACGGCACCTCATCACCTTCGCATCCGGCTGCATTCTGCCGGCGGACCGCGTGAAGTTCCTCGATCGCTTCGACTTCGTGTTTTCCATTCAGGAGTTGCCCCAGCTACCGGACATGATTCGGCAGTACGGGGTTGTATCCCCTGCATCGGTCGACGCCGCGAACGGCGCCACGGAAGCGGGACAGGATGATCCGTCCCGGGGATACTGGCGTGTAGCACCGGCGTACACATCGGCCTTTGAGGCCTATGTGCCTATCCAGAACGGCTGCGATAAGTTCTGCACTTTCTGTGCGGTGCCCTATACCCGTGGCCGGGAGGTATCGCGGCCCTCGCGGGAGATCCTGGCGGAGGTTCGGAAGCTGGTCGATCAGGATTACAAGGCGATCACTCTGTTAGGACAGAACGTCAACTCCTACGGCCTGGATAAGCGATCGCAAGAGATCCATTTTCCGGAGCTGCTTCGAGAGGTCGGGGAGATCGGCCGTCGCAGTGGAAAGCGATTCTGGGTCTACTTCACCTCACCGCATCCGTGGGACATGACAAGCGAAGTCCTGGAGGTTATCGCGGAGTACGAGCACCTTGCTAAGCAAATTCACCTCCCGATACAGTCCGGTGACGATGCAATCCTCATGCGGATGAACCGGCGGCACAACGTCGAGCAGTACCGCCGGACCGTGCGGAACATTCGGCGCATTCTACCGGATGCCACGCTCTTCACCGACATTATCGTGGGCTTCACTGGAGAGACCGAGGAGCAGTTCCAACACACCCGGGAGGCAATGGAGGAGTTCCGATACAACATGGCCTACGTCGCCATGTACTCGCCTCGTCCGGGCGCAACCAGCGCACGATGGGAGGACAATGTAGCCCAGGACGAAAAAAAACGCCGGCACGCCGTGCTCTCCGAGGTGCTCAAGGAGCACTCCTACGCCTACAATCGATCTCTGATCGGACGAACGCTGAGCGTTCTCGTAGAAGGTCACGATCGAAAGCCCGGCTATCTCACGGCGAAGACGGAGGGGCGGCTGATCGTCCGCTTCCCCTCCGAGCAGGATGAGTTGATCGGGGAGTTCGCTAGGCTACGTATTACGGACGCCGCGGAGCTGTCGCTCACCGGCGAGCTCGTCGCCGCTCCGAACAGACTCGAGGTTGCCGGATAAGCCCATGCAGCGGCACGAAGAGCGAAATCCGCGCATCGCCTTCCAAACCCTCGGCTGCAAGCTGAACCAGTACGAGACCGACGCCATTGCCGAGGATTTCGC
>CAYFQV010000255.1:0-2349 GCA_964345195.1 uncultured Spirochaetaceae bacterium | reverse complement strand
GCGGAAGGCGCATATCCGGGATGTCGTTGAAGCACGCCGGCGGGGCGAGTGGCTGGACGCCGACGCGCTACCGACGGGAATCTTCTCCTTTCGCAGCAGCGAGCGCTTCCACACGCGAGCAACGGTGAAGATCCAAGACGGTTGCGACAACTACTGCAGTTTCTGCATTGTGCCCCACGTACGGGGCCGCGCAGTGAGCAGACCCGCCGACGCGCTTGTCGCGGATGCCGCCGCTCACATACAAAACGGTATGCGTGAGCTCGTTCTTACCGGCGTGAACATGAGTCACTACCGAAACCCGGAGCACGAAGGCGGCTCCGACATCGGCTTCTCACAGCTACTCGAGCGACTCCTGGATATTCGAGGCGAATTTCGGCTTCGCATTTCATCTCTCGAGCCGGACACCTTCGACGACCGCTTCTTTTCCCTGCTCGAACACCCCAAGATGGCGCCGCACCTCCATCTCTGCCTTCAGAGCGGAAGCGACCGTATCCTCCGCGCCATGCGCCGGCACTACGATACCGCGGCGTTCCGAGAGATCGTCGCACGCATTCGCGACACACGACCGGACTTCAATCTGACGACGGACATGATCGTCGGCTTTCCCGGAGAGGAAGAGGCGGATTTCGAGGCAAGCGTCGAAATGGCCCAGGATATCGGCTTCAGTCACATTCACACCTTCCCATACTCGCTGCGCTCGCGAACACGCGCCGCCAACATGCCGAACCACGTCCCCGAGACCGTAAAGGCCGCCCGAGCCGCTCGGCTTCGCCGCATATCCGCCGCGGGCAAACAACGGTATCATGAGTCCCTCCTCGGCCGAGAAGAGCATGTGCTTATTGAACGACCGGACGCGGCACCGGGTAAAGCTCACGGTTACGGCGAGCACTACGTAGCGGTGCACCTATCCGACGCCGACGAGCTGAGCCTCCAACGCAACCAGCTCGTTCGCACGAGGCTTACCCGAGCGGCCGAGACCGACGAGCCGGTGATACTGGGGCACTCCGTATGATGCACGTCGCGAGCGACGATAGCGGCTTGATCAACGCTCTCGAACAGCGCTTCCGGCTCGAGCAGTTCGATGCCCCCATGGCGCTCCCGGTCTTGTCAAACAGCGACATGCTCCTCTACCAGCTTCCGCACAACGGGCCCCGCGCCGCGGCGCAATACGGCTACCTCCGCGGCGCATGGCGGTCCGCCGGTACCTCGACGCACGCGCTAATCGTTGCCCTATCCGCAGCCGATCGACACCACCCCGCCTTCATTCACGAAGTTCGTCGCGGCCGTGAGCGACACGCACTGAGCGGCGTGACGCAGGCGGCTGAAGCGCTGGAGCTCAAGACGCTGGCCGTGTCGGTTCTTCCCGACATCCCGGCCGAAACACTTGCGGATGCAAACGAAAGTCCCCGAGAAGTCTCCGAGGCGCGGCGGGATTTGGAGCGCGCGCAGGCGGTGTTCACGGCGGAGACCGCCGCCGAGCCCACGGTGAGCCTCATGCTGTGGTGGCTGCTCGGCGCCGTCCGAAGCCTTGCGACTGCGACCGACCGGCCGGCTACGGAGCCACCGATTTATCCCCTTCTCATCCCCAAGCTTCAGGGTGCCGCCGCGCACGAAAGCCTTGATACTATCGAAGGCTTGCTGGCCTACTTGCGGACTTAGGAGCCGGTATCCCGGCCGGCTGCGCGGGACAGACGATCGCGAACGGCCCGGCCAATACCCATAGGAGGGGGAAGCTCGGCAAGCACACGCTCATCTCCGCGCTCGTCGGCGGAGACGAGGATGGAATAGAGTCGGCGACCGTAATCCTCCGGATCGCTAATCTCCACCACCCGCCACAGCGCGTGCTCTCCCCCTCCACGACGAGCAATCATCTCCCGGGCTGCGGCGGAGTACAGCACGAGCGTCGTGCGCGCCGTCAACGGAAGCTCCCCAATGCGCCGCTCGAGGACGGCGGTCGTCGCGTGGGAAGATCCGCCCTCCTGTGGATCAGCAGTATTCCCCGGCATCTCGAAGAGCTCGACCTGCGCCGCGGGTTGATAGTGCGCATGCCGGGTCCCTGGGGAGGCCCCCGGAAGATCGGGGCGGCCTCCGCGTACCGTCACCTCCGGACCGAGCAGCTCCCGGATCATCTCCCGGGTAACCGCCCCTTCCCGCAGGATCGTCACCCCGCCGGCCACGGCCTCGTGGGCCTGGTCGGACGCTATTGAGACCACGGTCGACTCGAGGCCGTGGCCGCACGGTCCACCGTCAAGGATGAGATCAACCCGGCCGGCCAAGTCCCGATACGCCATGCCGGCGCTTGTAGGACTTGGCCGGCCGGAGCGGTTCGCGCTCGGCGCCGCCACGGGC
>CAYFQV010000254.1:0-3950 GCA_964345195.1 uncultured Spirochaetaceae bacterium | reverse complement strand
ATGGTTTCCGGCTTGATCATCTGCTTCATGACGTCGTAGGGCAGCTCAGTGACCTTTTGGATCTCGTGGGAGCTGCGGAAACCGTCGAAGAAATGTAGGAATGGTATTCGCGACTCCAAGGTTGCGGCCTGCGCAATAAGCGCGAAGTCCATGACCTCTTGGATACTGTTGGATGAAAGTTCCGCGTAGCCGGTGGATCGGCAGGCCATAACATCGCTATGATCTCCGAAAATGCTCAAAGCCTGTGCGGCTACGGAGCGTGCGGCAATGTGGAAAACCGTCGGAGTCAGTTCTCCGGCAATCTTGAACATGTTCGGGATCATGAGCAACAAGCCCTGAGACGCGGTAAATGTGGTTGTGAGGGCCCCGGTGGTCAATGCTCCGTGTACGGCACCCGCCGCGCCGGCCTCGGACTGCATTTCTACAACGTCAGGAATGGTGCCCCATATGTTCGGGCGCTGCTGTGCCGAGTACTGGTCGGAAAGCTCGCCCATCGGCGAGGAGGGAGTAATTGGATAGATGGCAACAACTTCGTTCGTGGCATGCGCGACATACGCCGCCGCGGTATTACCGTCTATCATGACTGTATTGTTTTCTGGCATGGAGACTTCCTCTTGCGTTGGTGATTGACAGACCTAGAGCTACTTACACGTCGGCTCACAAGTGCCGACCCGCCGTGGGCTCACGGGGTTCTGACTGTTCCGTATTTCCGTACTATAACGTGCCATGTGAAATCCTGCAAGATGTTACGAGATCCCTCGCACGTTTTTAGGAAGGGCATATGCATTAAAAAATGTGACTCGCCATTTTATGAGATACAAATCACAAAATAAAACCCGGCGGCGTGCCGTTTCCTGGGCTCCGAACTCCCGCGAAGCAACGTGCTTCCGAGATAGCTCGTTCGCAAGGTACAATTCCAGGTATGAACGCGAGGATTCACGAACTCCTGACGGATATCTACGGAAAGGACGCCGGCGCGGCTGCTGCGGCTCGCTTGAACGAGCTCATGCTCGATCATGCCGCTCGGATTCGTAGCCGGGCTCATTCGCCGGAAAACGAGGCAGCGGATGCCGGGGCGTCACACGCTCGTAGCAAGCGGCCGATTGTTACCGGCGAGCACACGGACGAGCACAGCGATCCGTACGCCGAGCTCTCCGCCGGCCTCCCTCTCTCCGAGAGTCACTGTATAATGATCACCTACGGTGACCAGTTCCAATCTTCCGCCTCCATGTCCGCCCACAGCGCCACCGACAGCGCCACCGACAGTGTCGTCGCGGCGGACTCGGGGGCCGGCGCGGAACCGGACGGCGGTAGGGAGAGTGCTCCCGGCTCGCCGCTCGCCTACCTGCACCGCTTTCTCGAGGAGAATCTCGAAGAAGTCGTGACGGCTGTGCACATTCTACCGTTTCACCCCGACTCTTCGGACGACGGATTCTCCGTCGTCGACTATCGGCAGGTAAACCCCGACCTCGGCACCTGGGAAGAGGTTGAGCGCATTTCCCGGGACTACCGCCTTATGGGGGACCTGGTATTGAACCACTGCTCCGCCGAGAGCGACTGGTTCTTAAGGTTCAAGCGAGGGGAGGACCCCTACACGCGCTACTTCATTACGCTGGATTCGGACACTGATCTATCCATGGTTGAGCGACCTCGGTCACACCCCCTACTCACACCGGTCGAAACCACGCACGGCACGCAGCAGGTGTGGACCACTTTCAGCGCCGACCAGGTCGATCTCAACTTTGCCGATCCGATTGTTTTGTTGGAGATGGTGGATGTGCTGTTGGGCTATGTGGAGCGAGGCATGCGGATCGTCCGGCTGGATGCAATCGTCTACCTCTGGAAGGAGATCGGCCATCCATCGATCCATCATCCGAAAACCCACGAACTCCTGCAGGTATTCCGGGCGATCCTCGAGGATATTGCGCCGTGGGTGCTAATCGCTACCGAGACCAACGTTCCCTATCGCGAAAGCATCACCTACTTCGGCGACGGCACGAACGAAGCCCACCTGATCTACAACGACTCTCTGCCGCCGCTCACCCTGGACGCCATGCTGCGGGAAGACACCCGCCATCTCCAAGAGTGGGCCGCCGACCTGCCGCCGCAGTCCACGCACACCAGCTTCTTCAACTTCACGGCGTCCCACGACGGCATCGGCGTGCTTCCGGTGCAGGGGATCCTTGGACAAGAAGAGATCGATGCCATGTTGCAGGCCGTGCGCGAACGGGGAGGGCTGATATCCTACAAGGCGACGCCGGCGGGCGAGATCCCCTACGAGATGAACATCAACTATCTCTCGGCGGTCACGGATCCCGCTCTTCCGCCGGAGCAACGCGCGCGGATGTTCCTTGCCGGTGAGGCGGTCATGCTCACCCTGGCCGGCGTTCCCGCGATCTATGTGCACAGCCTTATCGGCTCCGAGAACTGGACTGAGGGGGTGGCGCGGACCGGGCGGAAGCGGAGCATCAACCGGGAGAAACTCGACTACGATCGCGTTGTCGACGATCTCCTCGACGAGAGCTCGTTGCGGCATCAGGTCTTCGAGGGCTACCGCCGCATGTTGGAGGCGCGGATCAACGAGCCCGCCTTTCACCCCTCGTCTGCGCAACGGATCGTCGCGACGCCCCACCAGGTTTTCTGCGTGGTTCGTGGCGGCGCGCCGCCGGTTGTCTGTGTCACGAACCTCTCAGGTGATGAGGTGGAAGTTCACGTGGACGTGCGCGAGGCGGGTGTCGGCGAGACGAAGAGCTTCCGCGACCTCGTCTCCGGCGACACCTTCTATCCACACTGGGACGGACCGACCCGGATCTCCTTCGAGCTTCAAGGGTATGAGATCATGTGGCTCCGGCCCCTGTAAGCTAGCTCCGGCCCCTGTAAGGAGGCTCCGGCCCGCCTTTAGGGTGCCGGATACATCATCTCGGTCAGCAGCGCGTGGGCGAAAAAGGCCACAGCGTACGAGCACGACATGCTGAAGTAGGGCCGATACACTACCCCTGAGGCCGGAGTGATGCCCGGAAGGCCGCCTCGGCCGTCGGGGTCCTACTTTACCAGCGCCGAGATTGCCTTGAAGGTGTCGCTGCGGGAGTAGCGAGTCAGCTCGAAGAGAATGGATTCGTAGCTGGTGAGTACGGCGCCGCTGCGTTCCATCCGCCGCTGTGCAAGGGCTTGGTCCGGTTCCTTCCGAGAGGAGATTGCGTCCGTGACGACGACCGGTGTATAGCCCCGAGCGAGGAGGTCCATGGAGGTCTGTAGGACGCAGACGTGCGCCTCGATCCCGGCAATGATCACGGCGTTACGACCGAGTTGCTCGAGATGACGGAGGATGTCCGGCTCATCGCAGCAGCTGAAGGCGCTTTTCTCCAAGGGCTCCCAGCGTCCCGTCGCCTCCTCCGCGGTGTTGCGAATCGGCTCAATCGTCTCACCAAGGCCTTTGCGGTACTGCTCGGTCACAACCAGGGGTATATGCAGGGTGGCCAGACCGCGGATCAGGGTTTGGAGGTTCCCGGTGAGTTGTTCCTGGTTCCGCATGACCGGGAACAGCCGCTCTTGAACATCCACAATGAGACCGACCGCATGTTGCTGGAGGATCCGCACTGTCTCAACCTCCTGATCAAGACGAACTCGACGACGTGATTTGTATCACAGTCTCGGCTCGAGTGCACAGACCCCGGCGATTACACTTCTCAGACCCGAACGGCTTCATCGGCCTGAGATGCGTGCTTCTCCAGAATGCTCTCGAGGGTGAGTCGAGAGAAGTAGTCGAGGATGTAGGCCGACGCATCCTGCCAAATCTCGGTTACAACGCAGTCGTTGCGACGATCGCAATCCTCTTCAGCCGAGGTGCATGGGGTGAGATCAAGGCCTTCTCCCACAGCCTCGAAGATGTCTTTGGCCGAGATCTCGGAGGGGTTCTGCTTGAGCATGAATCCTCCGCCTGGGCCGCGGAC
>CAYFQV010000253.1:0-3964 GCA_964345195.1 uncultured Spirochaetaceae bacterium | reverse complement strand
AGGAGCTCTGGAAGTGACGAAGCTCTGTCTCGACACGAACGCCTATTCCGCACTCCAGGCACCGAGGTAGTTCCAGTCGGTCGCGAGACCGCGGAGCATTACGGCCGAATCGTCCAGCAACTCCGGCTACAGCCCCCCTTCTGTGCAATTCACATCCGCCGCTTACAATTGCTTGTGATCAGGAGCAGTCTGACACCACCGCACCAAAATGCGCCCAACCGACTCTTTACACGAAAACATAATAACCTACGATTCGGTGTATCCACCGATCACGCTGTACGCTGCGGATTCTTAGTGACCAACGATTGCCTACGAAGGGCCTCGACAAAGCCGGGAGTGAACGCCCGTTCTTGCGTCCTTCAGTAGTCTCCGCCACTACCCGAAGGTGGCGAGCGCCAGATGATTCCCCGCTCACTGTTGCCGCTGTGCCGGCCATGGTCCGTAGGTTGGCTCACCGGACGCTTACAAATCAAGGACAGGGACGGACGGCGTTCATACGCGAATCAGTGTCTAAAAGCGGCGAACCGCGCGGACACGCTCATGCCCTTCTCCCGCTTTGTCCCATTCGCCTTGCCATCCTGAATCCATATTCTGCGCCCAGGCGCGACTGTCTCTATCCGGGTGATCAGAAGAACTCCAATAGTAATCATCGTTGAAGAAGGTATCGTCGATTGGTACGAGGTTCTGGTAGATGAGATCAAGTTCGTCGAGCGAAGGGAGAAACCAATCAGACTTGCCTCCATAGTCTAAGCCGCCGCAGAGTTGCGGCGCATGGTCGGTAAATAGTGGTTTCGACGAGAGGTCATCCAGAATAAGATTCGTATTACTAAGCCCAGAACCGACCTCCGTCGAAGTAGCTAAAGGAATCTCGTCGCCCCAACCGACGAATGGACCCCACTCAGTTGATACTGGGGCGACTTCGAGGTAGTCCCAGCCAGCGAAAGAATCGCCGTCATCGACAAAGAAGACCGTCCCGCCCGCCGGGCCAGGATCGCCTACTTCGTACGGATCCCATTGAGCATAGAGAGTGGTGTTCTTTGCTGGAATAACGAACGGATCATCTGGATCATACCACCCGCCGGTGCCCTCTTGTTGGTCGTTCCAGCCGAGGAACTCGTGTCCATAACGGCTCAGCGTGTCCAGGTGCTTCACAAGTATCGTCGTGTTGTAGTCACCCGATTGTTGCGCAGGAACACTCCCTCCATCATGACCGTTCCCGTGGTATTGTACCGTGTACGAGTTGACGTCCCAGACCGCAAGAAATGTAACATCCTGTGCAGGCATGACGAACTCGTCTCCTGCCCCGTAGATCACATCGTCCCCTACCGCATTCGCGTTCCACCCGCCGAAGCTATAGCCGGTTCTGAAGATGGTCCCCGCGTTCTTGACCGTCACGGTTGCGTTCACCACGTACTCGTGCGCATCCACCGGTACATCCCCGCCGTTATGACCATTACCGTCATAAGTCACGAAAAAGAGCGGGTCGTATGACCAGCGGGCGTACAGCACCACGTCTTCGGTACCAATCGAAAACGTGACTCCCGCCTGGTAGGTCGTACCACTCCCATCAGCCTCGGTATTCCATCCCACGAAGACGTAATCCGTCAGCGTGAGCGCTCCAGAGTTCCCTAAGACTGTAACGGAATCACCGGTCGTGTAGGCATAATCGTCATGAGGAACGAACCCACCGGTATTCCCGTTTCCGTCATACGTCACCGTGAGATCCGTCACTACAACGTCACCGCGGCGATCGGCAGCCACAGCGTTTTCTATGTCTCCGAGAAGGGACACGTCATCTACACAAGCCGTCAGTGATGCCAAAACTACAAAGCCGAAGGCAACCAGAAGCGGGGCGCCAAAACGAGGCAAATTAGTACTCCATGCGAGCATCGCCCTCCTCCTTTTGAGAACGGCCGGGCCTTATTGTGCTTCAATCTTCCAAAGCGCACGTTTAGTAGTCGTGTCGACTTAGGCACGATATCTCAAAATGAGCGTACGGCTCTGACTCTCTCCTCACCTTCTCCTGCTTTATCCCAAGACGTCGGCGAGTCAGCGCTCATATCCCACGTCCACGCAAAAGAAGTGCGTCCGGTATTCAGATCATCCGATGAACTCCAGTACCACGTACTCGAAAACGTACCGTCGTTCACGTTCTGAGATATGAGCTCGAGTTCTCCTAACGAAGGCAGAAACCAGTCACCTTCGCCGCCATAATTGAGTCCGTCGCAAAGCTGCGCCGCCATTCCGGTGATACTGTTCCCATTGAGCCACGTCAAGATTGTCACTGTGTTGTTCTCGCCTTCTCCAATTTCGGTTGAAGTGGAGAGATTCGGCGTTCCGTCTCCGATCTCGCCCCAACCGATCGGTGGACCCCACTCAGTTGATACTGGGGCGACTTCGAGGTAGTCCCAGCCAGCGAAAGAATCGCCGTCATCGACAAAGAAGACCGTCCCGCCCGCCGGGCCAGGATCGCCTACTTCGTACGGATCCCATTGAGCATAGAGAGTGGTGTTCTTTGCTGGAATAACGAACGGATCATCTGGATCATACCACCCGCCGGTGCCCTCTTGTTGGTCGTTCCAGCCGAGGAACTCGTGTCCATAACGGCTCAGCGTGTCCAGGTGCTTCACAAGTATCGTCGTGTTGTAGTCACCCGATTGTTGCGCAGGAACACTCCCTCCATCATGACCGTTCCCGTGGTATTGTACCGTGTACGAGTTGACGTCCCAGACCGCAAGAAATGTAACATCCTGTGCAGGCATGACGAACTCGTCTCCTGCCCCGTAGATCACATCGTCCCCTACCGCATTCGCGTTCCACCCGCCGAAGCTATAGCCGGTTCTGAAGATGGTCCCCGCGTTCTTGACCGTCACGGTTGCGTTCACCACGTACTCGTGCGCATCCACCGGTACATCCCCGCCGTTATGACCATTACCGTCATAAGTCACGAAAAAGAGCGGGTCGTATGACCAGCGGGCGTACAGCACCACGTCTTCGGTACCAATCGAAAACGTGACTCCCGCCTGGTAGGTCGTACCACTCCCATCAGCCTCGGTATTCCATCCCACGAAGACGTAATCCGTCAGCGTGAGCGCTCCAGAGTTCCCTAAGACTGTAACGGAATCACCGGGAGCATATGAATTTATATCATTTGGTGCTTTTCCCGAAGTATTTCCATTACCGTCGTAGGCAACGGATAGCGTGCCGCTTCCACCGTCGATGCTACCGTCGTCTCCATCTTCATTACCCGGTCTAGCAGATGCAACGGCATTCTCGATGTCCTCCAGCAACGACACCGGTTCGACGCAGGCCGAAAGGCTTAGGATGAACCCCGCTGTCAGCGCAACAATTACCAGTAGTCGGCTCTTCCGTGCCCTGCTGCGTTTGCGTTTCATCGTCTCCTGCTCCCTCGCGAGGATGGCACTTCGTTTTTGCGAGGATACTTGGTCTGTTCGATCCCGTTTCATGTATCAATCCTCCCAGACAACGCCGAGGTGACGCTGTGAGACGTCGGCGGCGCGCCCCCCCACAGTCTCGCCGGAGCCAAGGTACCCGTAGCGATCCGCCAGGTCCGGAGCGAGCCGGGCAAGGCGGGTATGGGCCTCCTCGGCGGCGTCATAATGCTCCGCGTTAAAGTCGACACGGGCGACGCCGAGAAGTGCGGCCGCGTTGTCGGGCTCCTCGTGTAGAACCCGCTCCCAGGACCGACGCGCTTCCGCGTAATCCTCCTCGAGATAGGCAATGTTGCCGAGGTTGACCAGGGCGGGGATGTAGGCCCCGTAGTTGTTGGCTTCCCGAAACCGCACCCGCGCCTCATCCATTCGGCCGTAGCGGGCGTAGAGGACACCCAGACGATTGAGCACCCGTTGGTCGTCAGGGCGCCGCTCCAGGCGTGCTACGAGTGAGCGCTCCTGCTCGGCGATCTCGCGGTTCACGAAGCGGTCGAGCTCGATCTCGAAGGCGT
>CAYFQV010000252.1:0-3983 GCA_964345195.1 uncultured Spirochaetaceae bacterium | reverse complement strand
TGGGCTTGGCCGTGCTGATCGGTGGTGCGGCCGCCAAGCTCATGCGCCCGGAAGGAAGCTTCCGCCCGCTGATTCTCGGTGGTGCCCTCGCACAGGTACTCACCGGGCTCGTACTGTTCTTCCTGAACCTCGGTGAGGACGTGGATCACCTCAAGATCGCCGTGAAGCTGGTCGTCGCCGTGGTAATTGTTGTGCTGCTTCTCGTGCCCAAGCTGCAGGCGAAGACCCTCGGGACCTGGATTGTTCTGCTGCTCGCCGTGCTGAACACCGGCCTGGCGGTGTTCTGGTAGCAGTGTTCCGGTAACGTTAATCGAGCACGCGACGCTGTTCCGCCACTCGTTTTCAAGTGCATCAGCCTCGGCAAGTGTGCACCCCTGTCATCTGCCGCGCCCATCGTTTTAGGGCACCGGGCCGGCCACTTACGTTCGCCGCGTGATAATCACCGTCGTCGGAATCGAGTTCCTGCCCCTCGTTGACGAGCCGGCCGTCCCGTATGGCCGGATGTCCTTCGGCTTCCAGATGCGCCATGAAGCGTCTGCGAAGCGGCGCCGGCAGCATCACCGTCTGCTCATACGAGTAGTCACGAAATCGCGCCATTTGTTCGCCATCCGACCGACGGCTTGGCATTCTACCGTCTCTTGGTTGGCGGATTCCTTTTTGTGAATGGCTCAATTATCCAACGGTGTGTCTCAAATGCTTGCACTGTCACGTGTCGGTGACGTACAGTATTCCGTACATGGAGGGTATATGAGTACCACGAACGTCACAAACGCTCGGCAGAACCTGTTTCGACTAATCGAGCAAGTAAACGAGGAGCATGAGCCACTTCTCATCACCGGGAAAAAGAGGTCCGCTGTTCTCGTCTCCGAGGACGACTGGAGAGCAATTGAAGAGACTTTGTTTCTAAACTCCATACCCGGCGTGACTGAGTCCATTCGCGATGGGATGAATACTCCTTCCTCCGAAATGGACGAGACGCTTGAGTGGTAGCCGGGCCTACAAAATCGTCTTCTCCAAGCAGGCCCAGAAGGACGCGAAGAAACTCTCCGCTGCCGGACTCAAAGACAAGGCTGAAGAGCTCCTGGCGCTCATTGCGAACGAGCCATATCAGTCGCCGCCTCGATTCGAGAAGCTGGTGGGAAATCTCTACGGAGCCCTCTCACGCCGAATCAACATTCAACACCGTCTGGTCTACCAAGCGATCGAAGACGAAAGGACGATCAAAGTACTTCGGATGTGGACACATTACGAGTAAAACAACCAGCGCCGCGCTGTTTGCATCGGGTCCCAATACCGGAATGCCGTACCTCCTCCGCCTCTCGTGCTAGGGTTTAGGCAATTGCGCCATGTTGAGATTCGTACTGTCCCCTGCCGGCAAAAGTTTCCCGGACGGTAGCACGATCGCGTAGGTCTATCGATCGGGAAAGTACGCTGTCGCCGATCAGTTGCGGGTAATGGAGATTGACGGTAGGGATGCAGTTACCTTGATTGATACAGCCGGGTTGTTCGACGTTGAGGCTGGACGACATCGAGTCCGGCCTATCCGGTTAGTTTGTGGTATGTGGTGTAAACAGCAACGATTTGAGCCGTTACCGGGTGGAGTATTGGGGTCTCAATGAACTCACCTCCTGAGTGTTTTTGGTTTATTCGTTTAAATCATTGTAGCGCATATATTTATTTCTTTGCCATTGAAAATCGCTCAGCTCAGGTGCTATACTCCGTGTTGAGCTCACATTGATGAGCCGCATACATATGATAAATCTATTCGGTCGGCCTATATCGTTTCTTCGAGTGTTCATCCTTTGCGTCGTCTTTGCATCCACGCTTGTCTTCGGATGCGCCGCCATGCCCGAAGCGGACGGCGTCGAGCGTAGGCCGCCGGAGGAGTTCGGGATCGGAAACGCTGTAGCCCCGATCAACTACTATATGACCGCTTGGACAGTGAACGACCTGTTCAAGATGACCGGGTTCGAAGCGCCTATCGGCAATACACAAGCGAGCCGCGCCTGGATACCGGTCATCGAGGGGCGGTGGAGCATGGGGCGACGCTTCGATGTACCGAGCGACGAGCTCGGTTGGCCGACGTCCCTCGAGCTCGACGGCGGCGATCGTGCCGAGCGCCTAAGCACGATCGTCATCGGGACGGAGCGCGAGAACGCCTTCCCCGCCGGAACCTACCGGGTTCGCTGGGAAGGAAGCGGCGAGCTTCTGATCGAAGGTTCCGGCACGATTACCGAAGTCGGGCCGCGGGAGCTGCACTACGCCTACGACGGTACCGGCGGCATGCTCCTTTCGATCCTGGAGATTGATCCCGCGGGGACCGGCGACTATATCCGGAACATCGAGGTGCTGCGTCCCGACGCGGTGGATGGGGAGCGCTTCAATCGTCGCTACCTCGAGGAAATTCGACCCTACGCGGTGATCCGGCCCCTACACTTCTTCGGCGATCAGCTGACCTACGGGCCGCGCGTTGCCTGGGAGGATCGCAAACCTGAGAACTACTCGCATTGGGGCGGCGCCCTGGGGGCACCCTATGAGGTGGGTATCGACCTCGCCAACCAGTCGGACTCCGACCTGTGGTTGAACGTGCCGATAGCGGCGAGCGACCGCTTCATGCGCCGGCTCGCCGAGCTCGTCGCGCGAGAACTGGACCCGGATCGGCGCCTCTATGTTGAGCTCGGCAACGAGTTATGGAACTACTCCATGCCGTACGAACGCGGCCGGCAGTACGGCTTGCGCCGAGCCCGGGAGCGTTGGCCCGGGGTTGAAGGTACCGTAACCGCGTACTCGGATGGTGACGAGGTAAACGAGCTTATGATGCTCTACAGCTGGCAGGGGGCACGCACCGCCGAAATGGCCGAGATCTTCCGGACCGCCTTCGACGGTGCGTCCGACCGTGTGGTGGTCGTACTCGCGGGTCAGATCGGGGCCTCCGTGCCCTACTGGCACCCCTCCCGCTACCTCTTGGAGAGTCCTGTCTGGGGTGCGGAGGAGGGCGCCGAGTCCGCGGCACGCCACGCCGACGTCTTTGCCGTCGCGCCATACGTTGGTGAGGAGGAAGGGGCTATCGAGTTCTCCCGCTCCAGTCCTCGTGCCTTTATTGCAGATGCCGTTGAGTTCGTCCGGGGGGAGGGGCACTGGGGGCCGAACGCGCCTGAACCCGGCTTGCGCTATTGGATCCGCAATGACCGCGCTCTGGCCGCCGAGTTCGGACTGCCTCTGATCGCCTACGAGGGTGGACAGCACTTTGTGGGTAGCCGCTTCACCCGAGATCAGGTCAGTGTACACCCGGACATGGAGACGCTCTACCACGCCCTCTTCGACGTTTGGCATGAGGAGGGCGGGGGGCTTTTCGTTCACTATGCGGGGATCATCCCGCGGGGCGCCAACGAGCCCGGGACCGAGCCGGGTTACTTCGAGAGCGAGAACTTCGGTATCAAGGAATTGCAGACCGAGACCGAGGCGAACGCCCCGAAGTGGCGGGCCCTCCGCACCCGAATGCGGGAGCTCGGCCAGTTCTGACGGAACTGCGGTCCCGCGTCGGGCAGAGCCCTCCGAAAAACTCTGCGCTTTTAGGCCGCCTAATACCTTTTTTGCGGAAACACTAAGCCACGGCGTAGTAGTGAACGCTCTGATCCTCGGGTCGATAGCCTGTAATTTATTGTCTTGTATATCGTTACGTCTTTTTTGCAAACCTTAGCTGGAATCCGGATGGAAGCGATATTGTCTTTGCCGTTGACTCGGAGGAGTACAGTGAAGACCCCCCTACAATACGGAAGGCGACAATTTAGAGTCCCTGAAAACCTCCGCAGCCCCGTCCGGTGTTCTCCGGGACCCAATGTACAGTCCCGACGGTAAGAAGACCCTCTGCCACAACCAAGGGGATCTGTTCGTCATGAACGACGACGGCACGTTTGAGTAATGGACGACGCTGCGCTACCGTGCGAATCGGCTCGCGGGGAATCGGTCGCGTGGGAGTCCGT
>CAYFQV010000251.1:0-3992 GCA_964345195.1 uncultured Spirochaetaceae bacterium | reverse complement strand
CCGCCCCAGCCGCCGGGACCGGCCCGATCACCAGCGCTCAAACCATCTTATCCGGGTTCAAGATGCAGTCGGGGTCGAACAGCTTTTTGAGACCTCGCTGGATCTGCAGTTCCGGCTCGGCGAAAACCAGGGGCATGTAGCTCCGGCGCTTGTGACCGATCCCGTGCTCACCGCTAATGGTACCGCCGAGGGCGTAAACCTCACGGTAGAGTGCACCGAGAAGCTCCGGCACCTCTTCGTGCCAGCGGTCGACATCCGTCTCATCCGGCTTGATGGGGGTACAGTGGATATTGCCGTCGCCGAGATGCCCGAAGTTCGCGATCTCGATGCCGATCTCCTCGCTGAGTTGCCGCGTCCGGGCAATCAGCGGCCAGGCCTGCGAGACCGGTACGGTCACGTCCTCCAGGGTTTGGTGAGGACTCATACGCATGAGCGCCCAGGGTATCTGCTTGCGTATCGTCCACAGCTGCTGGAACTCCTCCTCCGTCTGCGATCGCTGAAGGTGCAGGCCACCGTACTCTTCCATGAGCGTTGCCGCCTCCTCGATCTGCGCCGTGAGGACATCGGCATCTATCCCATCGAACTCTACCAGGAGCATGCAGGCGTCGTCGGGAATCCACGTCCACTTCTTGGAGGCGCTCTTGAGAATGCGCAGGCAGGTCGCATCCGCCATCTCGATCGATGAGGGCCGCGCCGACAAGGTCCGCAGGAGTGCCGGAGTCAATTGCTGCAGCGTCGACTCGTCCGGGAGGAAGCCCAGCACCGCCTTGCGCGCCTTGGGTCGCGGCAAGAGACGGAGCGTGATCTGCGTAATGATGCCGAGAGTGCCCTCGGAGCCCACGAAGAGGCTTAATAGGTCGTAGCCCGTGACGTCCTTGATACGCTTACCACCAAGATGTAGGACCTCGCCGGTTCCGGTCACAACCTCCAGCCCCAAGACGTAATCCCCGGTAACCCCGTACTTCACCGCCCGGCCGCCACCCGCGTTCTCGGCAACGTTCCCGCCGATCTCGCAAACCTCCTCACTCATGGGATAGCCGGCAAAGAAGAGACCGTAGGGCTCCAGAACGCGGTCCAGCTCCTTCGTCACGACCCCGGGTTCCAGCACGACCACCAGATTGTCGGTGTCGACTTCCAGAACCTGATTCATGCGCTCCATTGCCATGACAATGCCGCCGCGCACCGGGACGGCTCCACCGGAGAGACCACTACCCCCACCCCGAGGCGTGATCGGCACCTCCATGGCCCGGGCGAGCTGCACGACCTGCACAACCTCCTCCGTGCCGGCCGGCCATACCACGACATCCGCCCGACCTGCGTAGTGCTCCTCCGTTATCTTATCGCGGCCGTAGCTCGTGAGCCGCTTCTCTTCCGTGCTGACCCGATCGTCTCCGCAAATCTCCCGAAGCCCGGAAACAACACGGTCGTCAACGTTTAAGTGGGTTGAGCTCATTGTGAGCATCCTCCTATCTAAGACTGCAGATCGATGTATACGTCCACCGATCCATCTCCACGGTAGACCGGAAATTCCAAGCGGGCAAGTGAGGATTGCCCCGCGTTGGTTCTCGTTGGGCGGTCGTCCTCACGGAAGGCGATGTCGAGCACCCGGTGTAGTGAGCAGTCGGTGGCCTGGTGTGAACGCAACGGCTGAGCCGACCGATGGGCATCCAGCCGGCGGCTTGAGATGACGCAGCGGGGCTAGACGATCTGCTCGACTGCAGGTAAGCGCCCGCTGAGCCACTCCTACCATGCGGACGGAAGACCGTAGACAATCGCGGGCTATGGAAACGAAAGCAAAGGTGTGGGCGGCCCGAATCGCTGAGTGGAAACGGAGCGGCCTGACTCAGCGGCGGGCAGGGAATGCATGGCCACAGGCTGCGCTGCGTCACGTCATTGTGGGAATCCCACATGTTTTAATATGCGTACTACCCGTCGGCGAGTTCCTTGTATTTGGTGGTATGCCTACACTACTATACAAGAGGTTTGCTAAGCTTTTCGTTCAGGTACATGTCCCTCTCCGCATCTTGTCGTAAGTCACCGATGGGTCGTACTACAGTTCTTGCGGTAGTTCTCATATTGTTGGCTCCGACCGGCGGAGCTGCATCCTCGTACATCGATCAGTACACGATCGACCTGAGTGAGTGGGGCTTTGAAGAGGAGGGCATTGCCACGCTCGACGGCGAGTGGGCGTGGTACTGGGACCGGCTCCTGGAACCCCCCGACTTTGCGGCAGGCGCCGGCGAGGGTGGGGGACCTGCCGACAAGACCACTGAGATCGACAGTGACGGTGGATTCCTGATGCCGGACATCTGGAACTCCCAAGTCGTGGATAGCGAAGCGATCGGCGGACTCGGCAACGCAACCTTTCGCGCTCGGGTCCTGCTGCCGGACGGGATGCGGCGCGGCGCCCTGCGAATTCCCAATGCTTCGACGGCGTACCGGCTCTGGGCGAACGGAGTCCTTCTGAGTCAGAGCGGAGAACCAGGCGCGTCCCGAGCCGAAACGACGCCGCGCTACCGCATTCGAACAGCGGTGTTCACGGCTCCCGCCGGGGCCCTGGACATCGTCCTGCAAGTCGCCAACTACCACCACCGGCGCGGCGGGATGTGGCGTCCCATTGAGCTCGGGACCATCAGTCAGATTGAATCCAAGGATGCCGTCGAGACCGCGTACGATCTCCTGCTCATCGGTAGCTTCTTCGCCATGGCGCTCTACAACGTCCTCCTCTATGCGGGCAGCGAGCGCGAGCACCGGAGTATCCTATTTCTGGGGCTGCTATTCGGCGTGCTCACGTTGCGAATCTCCGTCATGGGGCAGATGATCGTGACGCGTGTCTTTCCGGAGTTCCCCTGGGGCGTGCAATTGCGCATTGAGTACATCACCGCCATGCTCGCGCTCCTCGCAATCACGGAAATCCTGCACGAGATCTATCCGGACGTCATTGGACGCCGTTTGCGCATGACCATCGCGCTCTTCGTTGCGGGGAACGCCGCTCTCATTGTGATTGGGCCGCTTCTTCTCTACTCGCGGATCGTCCAGCCCCTCGTGTACACAATGATCGCGTTCCTGTTGCTGGAGTCCATTCTGCTCCTGGTGGCGCTCATTCGCGGGCGTACGCAGGCCGCGGTCGGTCTGGGAGCAGCGGCTATCACCTTCTTCATTACTCTGGGTGAGACCATCCACTATCAGCAACTGATCCTTTCACGTGATTTCGCCCCCCTTGGCTTCCTGATAACCCTCATTGCCGGTGAGTCGGTGAACCAGACCACGGCGTACCTCATATCCACCGGCACAAACCTCATTCTCGTCTTCGTTATTGCGAATCTCCTTGCGGTCAAGGGCTCTCGGACACTGCACGCTGTCCAGGCGGCCGGAGAACCTGTACCGGCGGAAGATACCACGCCGGGCCGCGTCCCGGATCCTACGGTGGAAATACACGAGCTGCTCAATCAGCGCTTCGGGGTCACCAAACGCGAAACAGAAGTGATCGAGCGGGTCGCCCACGGCAAGACGAACAAGGAGATCGCTTCGGAGCTTTTTGTTTCCGAGGCCACCGTCAAGACGCACGTTCACCGCGTACTGCACAAGTGCGGCTGCGGCAACCGAACCGAGATTGGCCGTCTCTTCTTTGAAAGCCAGGCGGCGGCGCCTACGCACTCGCGACGACGTACACAATTCGATTGATTTTCGCTGAAACGTAAGACGGCACGGCCGGAACATGACAAAATCAATCATGGACGGTATCGGCAATGATTTCCTGCCTGCGGCAAGCGGTGTGGTGCCGACTACCTGCGCAATCTGAGCAACCGGACCCGTGGTCCAGGAGGCATGACGGTATGAAGCGAAGTTGGCGATTGCTGCTCACCGTGGCGCTGGTCGCTGGAATGGGCATTCTTTTTGCGGCGTGCTCCTCGCCAATCGGAGGCGATCTCGCGGGTGATGATCCCACGAGCGATGACGGAGCGAGCAGCGATCCCCCGGCCGATGACAGC
>CAYFQV010000250.1:0-3995 GCA_964345195.1 uncultured Spirochaetaceae bacterium | reverse complement strand
CGTTTCGGTACTCACGTCTTTTCTCCCATTCGTTCCGAGACAAGCCGCTGGATCTGCTCCGCCGTGAGAACCTTGCCGGCCTGCAAGAGCTCGCCGTCAACGGCAAGCCCGGGTGAGACAAGCATACCCATCTCCATCATCGTCTCGGGATCAGTTACTTCTTCGAGCCGAAGCTCCTCTTCGGTCTGTGCGTACAGACCGTTGAGCGCCTCGGCTGCGTTCGTCTTCAAGAGTTGACACTTCGGACAACCCGTGCCGAGGACTTGGACGATCACGCCGTGTACTCCTTGATTTTTTCCTGAATCTCTTCCGGAGATAAAACCTTCCCGGTTTGTTGCAGTTCGCCGTCGAATGCGAGACCGGGGGTGCGAAGCACACCCATGTCCGTAATGCGCTCCATGTCGGTCACCTTCTCGAAATCCGCCTCAAGGCCGAGCTTAGACGCCGCCTGCCGGGCGTTTTCCTCGAGCTGCTGACAGTTGGGGCAACCCGTTCCCAGTATTTGAATAGTCATATGATCCTCCTGCGTGTGTTTATTTGCTTAAATGTACAATAACGCATAAAGACCGTCAAGCCACGCTCGGCCTAAGGAATCGCGTCGTGCATGGCGTTGCAACAAGCCGTGCCGACGGTGCTAAGCGCCGCAATCGCGTCGAAAACAATCGTGAAGCTTCCAATCCTTGAATTTGTCTCTTTCGTTGGTTAAATTGCCAAATAATCACCATACTATCATGGTGAGAAGGAGAGATCATGGCAACACAGGACTACGCCGTCGACCTGACACGATCCGCGGACGGTAACAACATACACGCACATGTTCGGGAGTTCAGCCTCAGCCTGGGCAGCAAGGCACGAGATATGTCGGTCGGCTTCAACCCCGTTGAGACACTGCTGTCCGCCGCGGGAGCGTGTATCACCTCTTCCCTGGGACTGGTGGCAAAAAACAGCAACGTTGCACTCGACGAGCTCAACATTACGGCCGTGGGAACCCGGCAAGACGACCCGCCCCGGCTGACGGCCGCGCGACTCGAGCTTGAAATAGCTTCACCCGCATCCGACGAGAAGATCGACAAAATCGTCCGGATCGCAGGCAACGCGAGCACGGTGGTGTCAACACTTCGAGAAGCACTGGAGCTCAACATTAGCTGGCGCCGCCCCGAAGCGGAACGCTGAGTTGAGTGAGCGCTGCAGCATCGGAAGTCCGGGAGCATAACCTTTAGGAGGATAACTATGGATGAGCGAGATCAATTGCGGGCTCAAGAGCGAGCAGAGGTCCTCAAGGCAATGGCGCACCCCACCCGTGTCTACGTGGTGGACATTATCGCCCGGCAGGGCGCCCAGTGCGTGTGCGACCTCACCGACCTAATCGGAGTGGATACGTCCACGGTGTCGCGACACCTTTCGCTCCTCAAGAGCGCGGGCATCCTCTTCGACCGGAAAGAAGGCACGACCGTATACTACGACCTCACTTGCGACTGCATCGGCGGATTCATGTCCGGACTGGACAACGTACTCCGCGCCCGGCATGAGCGCCGTGAAGCGGCATTCAGTGCGTCGGTAGGCAAAAGCTTGTAAATACTCCCGCAGTACACTACAGACCCCAACGCGGCCGGTTCCAAACACCGGCACGCGCCACAGGGCGAAGCCCGCCTGTGCGAGATATCCTGCGGGCATACACTTGACAGCGTAGCTCCTATGCGCAAGAGTGCATATGTGAGCCGCTACATTGAGGCCTTTAAGGCTCTGAGCGATGAAACCCGACTCCGACTGACACGTGTACTCACGGAAGCCGACACTGCGCTCTGCCTGCCGGAGCTTGTGGACATCGTCCGGCGGCCGCAGTACGCAGTCTCCCGGGCAATGGTACAGCTCGTGCACGCGGGGATCGTCGCGGAAGAACGACGCGGGAAGCTGAGGTTCTACGGCCTCGCTTCCGATCCATTCGCACAACGATTAGTGGAAGCGGTACGGACGGTACCGGCGGACGATACGAGCTGGATAAACGACCGCGATCGCTTACGGTGGCGCCTCGATTTGAGGCGAGACGGGAAGTGCGTTCTGACCTACACGGCGGGCTATTCGCCGAGAGAGTACCTGACCGGGGAGGAAGCTGTGGAAGCGAAAAAGAAGGAACGCGTGCTGTTTATCTGTGTCCACAACACGGCGCGCAGTCAGATGGCCGAAGCGTACCTGCGTCACTTCGCCGAGGACCTCTTCGAGGTGGAGAGCGCGGGACTCGAGCCCGGCAAACTCAACCCCGTTGTGGTCGAGGCCATGGCGGCCGACGACATCGACATCTCCCACAAGGTTCCCCAGAGTGTTGTCGACCTGTACAACGCCGGGCGCACCTACGCCTACGTGATTACGGTATGCAGCCGAGAGGCGGAGGAAAACTGTCCCGTCTTTCCCGGGCCGGTGCATAGGCTCAGCCGGCCCTTTCCCGACCCGGCGCAATTCACCGGAACCAAGGAGGAAAAGCTCGCGAAAACCATTGAGCTCCGCAACGTTATCAAAGAAGAAGTACGACAATTCGTCGATCACTATAGATCCCACCAGAACCCTCAGGAGGCATCCCGTTGAATGACACGCCCCGAGTCCTCGCCGTTTGTATCCACAACAGCGCCCGAAGCCAGATGACGGAGGAGTTTATCCGTCAGGCCGCGGGCAATCGCCTTGAAGTTTTGAGCGCCGGCATTGAGCCGGGCAGCGTCAACCCGACGGTCGTCGAGCTTCTCAAAGAGGACGGAATCGATATCTCCGCGAAGCAGACCCGAAGTGTATTCGACCTCCACGAGGCTGGTGAGCGCTTCGACTACGTCATAGCCGTTTGCGACAAGGAGGCGGCTGAACGTTGCCCGATATTTCCCGCCGAAAAAGAACGCCTCCACTGGCCCTTTCCCGACCCCTCGAAAGCCGACGGCACCCTGGAAGAGAAACTCGCCTACGTGCGACCCATTCGCGACGAGATCAAAGAGAAAGCCCGGGAGTTTGTTCAGCGCATAGCGAAGTGAGGGCACGACACGGCGCTGCAGTAGTACAATTGTGCCATGCTTGACGAGCGACAATGGCAAACGTTTCTGCGGCACTTTCCCATGCTCGCGTCGGATGAGCGTAGCGCCTCCGAGCTCAGACACGCGACGCTTGTACGAGATGTACCCGCCGACAGTGTCCTCTATCGTGACGGAGATGAGTGCACACACCTCCCCATGGTGCTGTCGGGCGAGCTCATACTGACCAAGTACGGCGGCACCGGACGCGGAATAGCGCTGTATCGGGTGGAAAGCGGTCAGTCGTGTATCCTGTCGAGCTTGAGCATTCTCAACGCGAGCGAGTTCCCCGCCGAGGCGACCACGGACACTGCGGTATCTCTCGCACTGGTCCCGGCGACCACCCTTCGTCGGCTTGTCGCCGAGAGCGGAGAGTGGCGGGATTTCATTTTCGGCATGTACCACGCGCGCCTGGCGACACTTATCTCACTCATAGAGCAAGTTGTCTTCAGCAAGCTGGATGTCCGACTCGCGCGCTCCCTCCTTCGACAGGCCGGCGCGGCCTCGCGGCCCATCCGAGCGACCCACCACGAGTTGGCGGTAGAACTCGGCTCTTCGCGAGAGGTCGTGAGCAGAGTGCTAAAGGAGTGGGAGCGACACGGCACGCTCAGCCTCTCGCGGGGCAGTATTGTGCTGAACAAAGCGGAAGACCTGCGCGAAATTGCCGCCGAAGGTGACTAAGTCACAGACGCGACGTTCCCGGATTTATAGATTATAGGTATCACAAGCAACAAGGAGGACACCATGAAAAAGAACATGGGATCCGCGGACCGCATTATTCGAACCGTACTGGGAATTGCATTCATCATCACAGCTGTCGCGGCAGGCGGCTGGTTCTGGGTACTGGGTGCCTTCGGCGTCGTCTTTCTGGCCACCTCTCTGGTGAGCACATGCCCGCTCTACATGCCCTTCCGCTTGAGCACCCGACGCAACGCCGAGCAGTAAGGA
>CAYFQV010000249.1:0-4005 GCA_964345195.1 uncultured Spirochaetaceae bacterium | reverse complement strand
TGGCGCCCTTCATCCGGAAGATCAACCGCATTCGCTGGGAGAACCCGGCGCTGCAGCGAACGGCGAATGTACGCTTCCACAACGTCGACAATCCCAACTTGTTGTGCTATAGCAAACGCAGCGCGGATGACGTAAACATCGTTCTCATGGTAGTTAATATGGACTACCACAATACGCAGGCCGGAATGGTGGAGTTCTCACCGGCGGCGCTCGGGCTGCCCTTCGATGGGCCGTTTTGGGTGCGTGACCTGATAAGCGATGCTCAGTACAGCTGGGACGACTATTGGAACTACGTCATGCTCGATCCCGCCGCGGAGCCGGCTCACATTCTGCGCGTAGAAAGGTTGTAACATGACCCTCCCGAATGCTGATCCGCAGTGGTACAAAGACGCCGTCATCTATGAGCTGCACGTGCGCTCCTTCTTCGACTCAAACGGTGACGGCATGGGTGACTTCAAAGGCCTCACCGAGAAGCTGGACTATCTGCAGGACCTCGGGGTCAGTGCCGTTTGGTTGTTGCCCTTCTATCCATCCCCCTGGAAGGACGATGGCTACGACATTTCGGATTACACCGGCATTCACCAGGCCTACGGCAACCTTCGGGACTTCAAGCGGCTCCTGCGGGAGGCGCGCAAGCGGGATCTGCGGATCATCACCGAGCTCGTCATTAATCATACCTCCAATCAGCACCCCTGGTTCGACCGCGCCCGGCGGGCCAAACCCGGCAGCAAATACCGGGACTTCTACGTCTGGAGCGACAGCACGAGCCGCTACAATGAAGCACGCGTGATCTTCCAGGACTTCGAGACATCAAACTGGAGCTGGGACGCGGAGGCGGGAGCCTACTACTGGCACCGCTTCTATTCGCATCAGCCGGACCTCAACTTCGACAACCCGGAGGTGCAGAAGGCGGTGTTCACGCTCCTCGACTTCTGGTTCGGCATGGGCGTGGACGGGCTGCGGCTGGACGCGGTGCCCTACCTCTACGAGCGGGAGAACACCAACTGCGAAAACCTCCCGGAGACGCACGAGTTCCTCAAGAAGCTCCGGCGACACGTGGACGACAATCACAGCGGCAAGATGCTCTTGGCCGAGGCGAACCAGTGGCCGGAAGACGCGGTGGAGTACTTCGGCAATGATGATGAGTGCCACATGTGTTTCCACTTTCCACTCATGCCGCGCCTGTTCATGAGCATGAAGATGGAGGATCGCTTTCCGGTCACCGACATCCTGGACCAAACGCCGACCATCCCGGAGGGCTCCCAGTGGGGGATCTTCCTGCGAAATCACGATGAGCTGACCCTCGAGATGGTTACCGACGAGGAGCGGGACTACATGTACCGGGTGTACGCGCGGGATCCGAGCCAGCGCATCAATCTGGGCATTCGCCGTCGTCTCGCGCCGCTTTTGGAGAACAACCGTCGACAGATGGAGCTCATGAACAGCCTGCTGTTCAGCCTGCCGGGCACCCCCGTCATTTACTATGGCGATGAAATCGGCATGGGCGACAACGTCTATCTCGGTGACCGCGACGGGGTGCGCACTCCCATGCAGTGGAGCTCCGACAAGAACGCGGGCTTCTCGACCTCAAACCCGCAGCGCCTCTACCTGCCGGTCATCATTGATCCGGAGTACCACTACGAGGCGGTGAACATTGAGACCCAGCAGGCGAACTCATCTTCGCTGTTGTGGTGGATGAAGCGGGTCATTGCCACGCGGCGGCGTTTCAAGGCCTTCAGCCGCGGCAGCATTGAGTTCGTTACGACCAACAATACCCACGTGTTCGCCTTTATCCGTCGCTACGAGTCCGGTCCCGGAGAAGAAGAGGTGATCCTCGTCATTGTGAACTTCTCCCGGCACACCCAGGTTGCCGAGCTCGACCTCCAATCCTACGCGGGCTACGTCCCGGAGGAAGTATTCAGCCAGAACCAGTTCCCCCGGGTACGGGAGGAAGATTACACCGTCTACATTGGCAGCAACGACTACTACTGGTTCATGCTCCGCGCGCCCGAACCCTACGCCGACCCGGAGTCCCAGCGTCGCCTGCCGGAGCTCGCAATCGGTGTGCGGGACTGGGGCGGTTTCACGGATACCGTGAAGGAGAATCTCGAGGATCGAGCGATCGAGCCGTACCTCAAGAGTGCCCGGTGGTACCGCGAGAAGACGCGGAAGATCCGCAACGTGGAGATCGGCGACCGTATACCCGTGGGCACCGGCGAGAGCAAATGCTGGCTCTTGGCCGTACACCTGGACTATACCGACGACGAGAGCGCGGTCTATATGCTGCCGATCGCCATGGCTCTCCGGGAGGAGGCGGAGGCCCTGCAAAGCGAGGTTCCCGAGGCGGTGATCGCCCGACTGTCGGTGGGCGAAAGCGAGGGCTTTCTCTACGACGGTATCTACTCCTCCGCATTCCGGGAGGAGATCCTCGGGCTCTTTCTGACCAAGAAGAAACTCAAAGGCAGCCAGGGCGATGTGTTGGTAAGCCGGGGCCGACGGCTCCGACAGTTGGCCAAGCATCTCGAGCAGCCCTATTCATCCCGCGTTCTCAAAGTGGAGCAGTCCAACAGCTCTATCCTCTACAAGGACACCTTCTTCTTCAAGCTCTACCGCAAGCTCGAAGACGGCGTGAACCCCGACGTAGAGCTCCTGCGCCATCTCACCGAGCGTGCCGGCTTCGCGAACGTGCCGCCCTTTGCGGCGAGCTTGGAGTACAGCGGCGGCGGCTTTGAGTCGGCATCTCTCGGTGAGCTCATGGGCTTCGCGCCGAATGAAGGTGACGGTCAGGCCTACGCCGGCGGCTCGGTGGACCGCTACTTCGACAATCTCTTGGCCATTAAACAGGAGCATCCCTCCCGGCCGAGCCTGCCGAAGGAGCCGCTGCAGATCTCCCTTGCAACGGTACCGGATGAGGTTTACACCTACATTGACGGCTTCTTCTTGGAGATGATGGATCTCCTCGGCCGCCGCACCGGTGAGCTGCATCTGTCGCTGGCCATGTACACCGGGGAGAAGAGCTTCGACCCCGAAGCCTTCTCAAAGCTCTACCAGCGCTCGGTCTACCAGTCCCTGCGCAGCCTCTTCCGCAGGGTCATGACCACCGTGCGGCGCGCCGCCAAGCGGAAGTCCGAATCGCCGGCGGTGGCGGAATACGCCGAGATGCTTGCCTCCCGCGAAAGTGAGATCCTCTCGCAGTTCTCAAAGATCACCGATCGCAAGTTCCACGCCAAGAAGACGCGCATCCACGGGGACTACCATTTGGGTCAGGTGCTGTTTACAGGGCGGGACTTCCTCATTATCGACCTGGAAGGCGAGCCGGCACGCTCCCTCGGGGAGCGCCGCCTGAAGTACTGCCCGCTCCGGGATATTGCCGGGATGATCCGCTCCTTTCACTACGCCGTGTACGGGCGCTACCTGCAGTATGCGGATGTGCGGCCCGAAGACGCCGACTACCTTGCCGACTGGATCGAACCCTGGTACCGGATCGTCGCGGGCATTTTCCTCAACGCCTACCTTCGCACCGTGCGCCACGACGGCCGGGCCGACTTCATTCCCGAAGACCCCGAGGAGCTGCGCCTGCTGTTGGACGTCTTTGTTTTGGAGAAGGCGGTCTACGAGGTGGGCTACGAGATCAACAACCGCCCGGACTGGCTGCGCATCCCGGTCAACGGCATACAGTTCGTTCTCGACCGCGCGGGCGCGTGATCGCGCTCCCGGCGCGCGGCGAGCGCATAGCTTCGGCACCGGCTTCTGCAGCCCTTCGGCATGTGCCGCCGTCGGCACCTTCACCGATTCATAACAATCTAACAGAAATCAAACATTATCCTAACTGAAAAGTAGCATCGTCCTCACAGTATGCTAACGATTCGAGGCCACCGTGAGGCTCAAATCTTAGCAAGGAGGAATGGATGAAACGCTATTTGCACATGTTCATCATTCTACTATTGGGTACGCTTGTCGTTCTGGCCGGCTGTAATCAGCCGACGGATTCGACCGGCGACGACA
>CAYFQV010000248.1:1499-4036 GCA_964345195.1 uncultured Spirochaetaceae bacterium | reverse complement strand
ATGCTTTCGTATATCTTCGCCCGGCCGTTCATGTCGTCCGACTTGATGGTCAGCAGTTCCTGCAACGTGTTAGCCGCGCCGTAAGCCTCCAGCGCCCAAACCTCCATTTCACCAAGCCGCTGGCCGCCGAACTGAGCTTTTCCGCCCAACGGCTGCTGGGTAACCAAGGAGTAGGGGCCGGTAGAGCGAGCGTGCATCTTGTCGTCGACAAGATGATGGAGCTTCAACATGTACATGTAGCCGACCATTACCGGATTCTCAAACGGTTCGCCCGTGCGTCCGTCTCGCAGCGTAGTCTTTGCGCTCTCTGGTAGACCCGCCTTCTTCAGGCGCTCCTGTATCATTTCCGGTGTTGCCGACTCGAAGACCGGAGTCGAAATCCACTCGCCGTTTGCAACGGCCGCCCAGCCAAGCTCAGTCTCCAGAATCTGACCAAGATTCATGCGAGAGGGAACACCGAGAGGATTGAGGCAGACGTCGAGGGGCGTCCCATCGTCCATATACGGCATATCCTCCTCCGGAAGAACCCTGGCAATAACGCCCTTGTTGCCGTGACGACCCGCCATCTTGTCTCCTTCACGAAGCTTCCGCTTCGTGGCCACGAGAACCTTAACAACCTCGTCAACGCCCGGGCTCAGGTCGTCGCCCGCGGCGCGTGTAAGGCGCTGGACATCAATAACGGTGCCCTCCACGCCGTGGGGAACCCGCAGCGATGTATCCCGCACCTCCTTCGCCTTCTCGCCGAAGATCGAGTTCAGCAGCTTGAACTCCGGTGTCGTTTCCGTTTCTGATTTCGGAGTCACTTTCCCGACCAGGATATATCCGGATCCGATCTTCGCACCGACGCGAACAACACCCTCTTCGTCGAGCTGGTCAAGGGCCTTCTCGGACGTATTGGGGATGTCCCGCGTAATCTTTTCAGGACCCAGCTTGGTCTCACGCACCTCGACGGCAAATTCTTTGATATGGATGGAGGTAAAGATGTCCTCTTTGACCACCTTTTCTGAGATCAGAATCGCGTCCTCGAAGTTGTAGCCATTCCACGGGACGAAACCAACAAGAACGTTACGCCCGAGGGCCAGCTCGCCGTGATACGTTGCCGGGCCGTCGGCAATGACGTCGCCGGCATTCAGCTTCCGGCCCACCGAGACAACCGGCTTGTGCGTGTAGCAGGTGTCCTGGTTCGTCTTCTGATACTTGATCATGGGATAGACGTCTTCTTCACCGTCCTCCCGCTCGATCTTGATCTCCAGAGAGGTCACGTGTTTGACGGTACCCCCTCTTTTCGCCTTAACCAAAACACCGGAATCGTACGCGCATTTACCTTCCATCCCCGTCCCGACTCGGGGAGGTTCCGGAAAGACAAGCGGCACAGCCTGCCGCTGCATGTTCGAGCCCATGAGGGCGCGGTTGGCATCATCGTGCTCCAAGAACGGAATCAAAGAGGCCGAGACGGAGATGATCTGCTTCGGTGAAACATCCATGTAATGAATGTCTTCAGGCTGCCGCGTGGTGTAGTCTCCCGAGCGCCGGACTGAAACGGTCTTCGTTTGGAAATCACCCTTTTCGTCGACCTGCGCGTTTGCCTGGGCGATATAGTACTTTTCTTCGTCCATTGCGGAGAGGTACTCAATGTCCCCGCTTGCGCGTCCGTCAAGTACCTTGCGATAAGGAGTCTCCAGGAATCCGTAATCGTTCACTCGAGTGTAATTTGCCAGAGATACAATCAGCCCGATGTTCGGACCTTCCGGCGTTTCAATCGGACACATCCGTCCGTAGTGCGTGTAGTGTACGTCTCGCACCTCGAAGCCCGCTCGATCACGTGACAATCCTCCCGGGCCGAGGGCGTTGAGTCTGCGCTTGTGCGTCAACTCCGAGAGCGGATTTACCTGATCCATGAACTGAGAGAGCTGACTCGACCCGAAGAACTCCTTGATTGCCGCTACGACCGGCTTAATCGATACAAGGTCCTGCGGCTTGATCGTGTCGGTCTCTTTGAGGGACATCCGTTCTTTCGCAATGCGCTCCATTCGACTAAATGCCGTCTTCAAACTGTTGGCGAGAAGCTCTCCAACCGACCGAACACGCCGGTTACCGAGGTGATCAATATCATCAACATTGGCCTCTCCGACGTAAACTTGGATGAGATACCGCATTGTATTGGTGATGTCTTCCCGCGTCAGGATGTGATCCTGTGGGGGCTCGTCATAGTCGAACTTCTTATTCAGCTTATATCGCCCGACGCGTCCAAGGTCGTAGCGTCGTGCGGTGAAGAACATGGAATTAAAGTCCTTCTCGGCACTCTCTACTGTAATAGGCTCACCCGGCATGATGACGGCGTAAACCGTTGCCAGGGCATCCTCTTTAGTCGGCTCATCATGCTCGGAGTCGTCCCGAGTAAACTTCACTTCTTCCCGCTCAAAGCAGTTCAAGATCACGTCGGAGTTGAGGGAGCCCTCCGCCTGCATGTCGATTACCTCGACTTCGGTAACGCCGCTGTGGAGCAACTCGTCTACGTCGTGCGGATGTAGCTTCTC
>CAYFQV010000248.1:0-1399 GCA_964345195.1 uncultured Spirochaetaceae bacterium | reverse complement strand
GTACCCCGATCGGTCATGAGCGGAATATCGCCCATGTAAATGTCCTTCTGTCGAATCTCGCCGGTTTCCAAGAATACCAAATTAATCCGGGCTTTCACCGGGATGGCGTAGGTGTGGGCTTTCTGCTTGCACTCGATCTCGGACATCTTAATGTTAGCTTCATCGAGTATATAATGGCCGTATTCCAGCCGCATGTCTCCGCTTTGACTCTCGATCGGAAACACGCTCTGAAAGACTTCTTCGAGGCCCTGCACCTGAGGAGCCTCGCTTGCCAGCTTACGATCCCGTTGCAGAAACTTCTCATACGAGGCAAGCTGCACATCCACGAGGTTGGGCAGATCCATAACCTGGGGGGCCTGCGTCCCGACTGTGATTCGCTCAATCTGTTTCCCGTTATTCAACACTCATCACCCTCCCAACACATGGTTGGTCTTCCTTCGTTATTCCAGCGGATCCACCGCAAGTCGACGCCGGCACTCCGGCACCTCGCCGGCGTGCCGTATGCCGCATAAACGCGCGTATACCACAGGCGCGGCACAGACGCCTGTGGTATCGAAAACAGAGAGAGATCTACGTTCTTTCGACCAATCGGTGCGCCTATTGAACTTCAATCGTCGCGCCGGCGGCCTCAAGCTTTTCCTTGATCTCGTTGGCTTCGTCCTTCGAAACACCCTCTTTGACGGCCTTACCACCGGTCTCAACAAGCTCTTTCGCCTCCTTGAGACCCAGCCCGGTAATACCACGCACTTCCTTGATGACCGGAATCTTCTTGCCGTCATCAAACGCCTTTAAAATGACGTTAAACTCAGTCTGCTCTTCCTCTTCAGCGGCGGCTTCACCACCGGCTGCA
Source organism: uncultured Spirochaetaceae bacterium (assembly GCA_964345195.1). Classification (GTDB taxonomy): domain Bacteria; phylum Spirochaetota; class Spirochaetia; order DSM-27196; family PWMO01; genus CAYFQV01. The sequence goes on along the minus strand of CAYFQV010000248.1, from coordinate 549 downwards.
GGAGCACCCGCGGCAGCCGCGGCTACCGGTGCAGCTGCGGATACGCCAAACTTTTCTTCCATCGCAGAGACGAGCTCTGATACTTCCAATACCGACATATTGGCGATCGCCTCAAGGATGTCGTCTTTACTAAGTGTTGCCATATTACCCTCTCCTTTTGTGTGTATTTGCCGGCGATAGCATGCAACACTTCTTTCGAAGACTAACGCCGGTCATATCCGTTACCGTGGGCCTAAGCCCCAATATATCGAGGCCCCGCGGGCGATTAAGCCACTAAACCTCGATTCCCGATCGCTTATCACCCCGAAAAGGGGTGCGCCGATCAACTCTCCTGCTCTTTCTGCTCCTGCACCGCCTTAAGCGCCCGAACCAACTTGGTCGGCACACCGTTCATTGCATACATGAGATGCTGCAGCGGCGCGTTCATGGTGCCCATCAACTTGGATAGAAGTTCTTCCCGCGAAGGCAGCCGCGACAACTTCTCGGCTTGAACCGCGTCAAAGACATTCCCATCGATCAGTGCACCCTTCACCTCAACGGAATGTTCCC
>CAYFQV010000247.1:0-4039 GCA_964345195.1 uncultured Spirochaetaceae bacterium | reverse complement strand
CCATGACGAAGATGATCAGCGGCAACATGACGTATGCCGGGAACGAAAAGAAGGAATCGATCGCGCGTGATAGTTGTTCCATGCCGGGGATCATGCAGTAAGGTGACCGGCATGTCCATCCACGTCACCAAGCCGTATCACCGCCTATCCGCAGACTCACGCGCCGTCCAACTCCCCGAGACGTAGTAGAGCTCTCGCCCGTCTCGGCCGCCGCGCGGCGCGCCTCCAAACTGATGTGTAACTCCGTGCATGCCTCTTCGTAGGAGATGCCGGCGAGCTGGGCAATGATCCGGCTTCCCCGGTCGATGAGTTTCACGGCGAGGTGGTGAAAGAGGCGCGTGGTCGATGAAGCCACCTCGGGCTGCAGGTGGTAATCCGGCTCCGGCAATGCGTCCCGGTCACTGCCGGCGGTGCCGCGGGGCTCGCTTTCGAGTGTACGGTCGCCACGCATGTCGATTGTCAGAAGCTTCCGACCCGCGAATCCACTCGCCGCCCATTTCACGGCCCCTGCGGCCTCACCATGAGCGGCCCGACCAGAAGCGTCGGCGCCGTCGTCGACGTCTATCCGAAGCGCCGTGCCGATCCTGTGGGTCCTCATATCCTCGGTCTGGACACGGGCGGAGCTCTCCTCGGTGTTGCCGCTTTCCCGGGCGGAAGTTTCTCTTTTTCTTGGCCCTGGCGCTGATAGCGTTGCCCGGGTGGCCGATCATCATTGGTTTCTTTCCCATGATGGCGGACCTGCAGTTGCTGGATGCGAAGTTCGGATTGGTGCTTCTGCTATTCACCTATCGCATACAATTTAAAATGTGGTTCATGACCGGCTATTTCCGGATGGTCCCCTCGGAGATCGAGGACGCGGCCCGGGTTGACGGCTGCACGCCGCTGCAGGCGCTGTACCACATTGTGATCTTCATGGTCCAGCCGGCCTTTATTGCGGTTTCGATCACCTCTTTTCTCCATGGCTGGAACTTCTTCCTCTTGCCGCTGATCGTGGTGCTGCTGTTGCAGCGCTACGTTGTGAAAGGACTGTCCGCCGGTGACATCGAGTAAGCTGTCGGACCTTGCCACTCGCATTTTTCCGATTCCGCAAAAGCTGCGCGTTGCCCCGGGCCGGAGCCGTCGCGGCGGAAGATGCCGACTGCGGCTACATGATGGATATCAGCCGCAATCGGGTGCCTACGCGGGAAACGTTGGACGAGCTTCTGGATCTCCTGCTGCTGCGCTACAACCACCTGGAGCTCTCCCTGGAGCATACCCTTGTATACGCGCAGCATCAGGAGGTCTGGGAGGGCCGGTCACCCATGACTCCCGAGGATGTTCGTCGTCTGGACCGAGAGGCCGCGGCTCGCGGCATTGAGCTTGTCCTGAACCAGAACTCCTTCGGGCACATGACCCGCCGGCTCGAGCACGAGAGTTATCGCCGGCTTGCCGAAACGCCGGACGGGTTCACCGACCCTTGGGGGCGGGCACTGGGATTTGGAGCTCATGCTTGAGAACGATGAAGCCGCCTGGCGGCGCCTGTTGAGCGACCGGGCGCTCTACTGAAGGCGTTTGGTGCTTCGCGCCGCTGCGTTGCGCGTAGGCGTATCGTTGGAGACCGGCGCCCGCATGCCTGAAGTACGAAAAAGCGCCCCTGCGTCGCGGCGGGGAAAATCCGCGGCGACAGGGGCGCAGGCCAGGTCTTTTTACTTGCTTTTTCACATCTAACGCTGCGGCTGACGTTCAGGTCCGTCTTCTTGGCACCGCTACGTTTTTACTGCTCACTGAACGTCACCTGACACGGAGTAGTCCGCTGCGTTCGCGGTTTCGCCCGCGCTGACTGGCACGTCCGCCGGGCCGGTGATCGGTTGGCCGCCGGCAGTACTGTTGTCGCTTGCGCCGCCAACATACTCGCGCTCCTCTGTGTCATCTACGTTGCGGTACTCGGCAATGTAGAGGTCATAGTCGCCTTCAGCCAGGAAGGGCAGCGTGTAGTCGTCTATGGTTCCGTCATCATCCGCATCCGTGAGCTCGGCGCTCGAAACGGCGTTCGGGAATCGCGTCTCGCCATCGGCAGGCTCGTCCGCCTCGGTCTCGGTGTAGGCGTCGTTTTCATACGCCAGAACGGTATAGCTGGAGTCGGCGGAGATACCGCTCAGTGTGCCCTCGATACTCCCGGCCTGAGCATCCACAATGAGACGTATCGTTGGTTGCATGAGGTAGCCGCGTCCGGTGACGCGCACGGAGCGTCGCGCATCGAAGTCGGCTGTAATGGTGACTTCACCGTTCTCCGGTACCGTGAACTCCGGGGCATTTAGTTTTACGCCGGTTTGCGCGCCGCTGGGAACGAAGAGGGGTTCATCCGCGTCGCCAAATGCGGCGTCATCATCCTTGTTAATGAAGGATCCGGGATTCGTCGGTTTCCCTTGGCTTTGCCGATCAGCACCGGCAAGAATCAGCCGAATCTGCATGCCTGCGTAATTGCCCGAGGGGATGGCGAACTCGCCCAGCGCCTTCACGGTTCCGTTCGTGAGCTCGAGCAGGTTGTAAGGGTTGTCCGCGTTGTCGGGGTCATAGTCTTCGACTGTTCTCCAGTCGCCGTCGCCCTCTCCGAGTCGGTATTCGATCTCCTGGATGTTCACGAATACACCGGTGATACTCGGATCATCGATGGGTGCGTCGGTGAGATTGAAGCTTACCGTGGCATCCGATGTTGTGCTGTCGTCGCTGTCCGGGGAGAACAAGTTGCTGCATGCGCCGACGCTGAGCACGAGAACAAGGGCCAGTGCGCCGTACAGTATCCGTTGTCGTAATCGTTTTATCATGAAACCTCCCTAATGGGTATTTGCCTTGTATACCGGCGGGGTGCCATGGTGGTTGCATGGGTCGCGCTGTCGGGTGGCCGCAGCGCTTCGAGCCGGCGGGTGTTCGGGCTGTGTTGCGGGTGGTATTTGAGAAATCCCTATTCCGTGCTATAGCTTTGCCCACCGTGAGTGATCATGCAGATCAAAATGTCCGGAGCAACAACGAACGGGATCTGGCGGCGGTTTCTCGGGTGCTGCGCGGTGACACCGAAGCCTACCGAGAGATTGTGCGTGCCTACGAGCCGCTTGTGCGCCGTCTGGCCATGAAGTACTTGGCTCGAGAAGAAGACGCGCAGGACGCGGTGCAAGAGATCTTCCTGAAGGCCTACCGGTCCCTGCATAGTTTCCGCCTGGACCAACGCTTTCTCCCCTGGCTGTATTCGGTCGCGCTCAACCACTTGAAGACGGTCTACCGGCGTACGAGGCGCGTGTACGACCGGGAAGGCCCCCATGAGTTTTCCGCGCCGGATGAGCGGGATGATCCGGTGCAGGCGGCCGTGGAGAAGGCGACCCGGGAAGAGGTGCGGTGCGCGATCGAGCGCCTCCCGGATTCACTTCGGGACGTTGTCGTTTTGTACTATCTCCAAGAGGCACCCGTGGAGGATGTGCAGGAAGCACTCGGGCTCGGCCGTGAAAATGTAAAGTCCCGTCTCTTCCGAGCCCGAAAACGCCTCCGGGGACTTCTGGAAGCGCCTGCAACCGAGAAGGAGTAGGGATGGTATACATGAGCAGGTACGGGATTATCATAGACTTATGAACGACGACATGCAGCAAGATCAAAGACGAACGAAGCTCATTGCGGCGTGGGAGCGTCATGGCACCCTTTCCGGGGATGAGCGCAACGAGCTCCTCGCGCTTCTGGATGCCTCCGATCCCGCGGACCGCGGGCTTGCACGGCTGATTCGTCGTGATCTCTCGGATCCAACCGTCGACGAAGTCGCCGAACCAAACGACCGTACGGAAGCCGCGGAGGCTCGGGTGGACGCCATCATGGAGCGGGTACACCGGGAGGCCGCGGGCGCTCACCAACAGTACGAGCAGTCGTCTGAGACGGGCCCGCGTGTAGGTCGGTCCCGTATACTCAGGCCCGCGGCCTGGTCACATACGGGGTCGTTCGGCCGCACGCTGCAATCGATCGGGGCCGCCGCGGCGGGGTTGGCGCTGCTGATTGGAGCGCTTGTGTTGGCCGTGAGCTC
>CAYFQV010000246.1:0-4072 GCA_964345195.1 uncultured Spirochaetaceae bacterium | reverse complement strand
TATATAGCACTATTGTGCAACGAGGAGAGGCGCTTGTCTCATGCCCTGAATCTATCGCCCGTCCGCAGGCACCTCGAGCCGTTGACCACGCGAGGAAGCGGTGCCATTCTTTCCGCATGGGCATGGTCCTATACATTCTTGTCATCATTCTGACAACGACCGCCGCATTCATCTACATCCCTGCGTTGCAGGGACTGCTTCTTCCAATGCCCGGAACGATCCAACGCTTGGTGCGCGAAAGCGCCGCCAAACCGCCGGTTGCCGGAACGGTACACGCCGATCTCGTCTATCACCGTGAGCGGCTGCGGCCTCAGACACTGGACATTTACGAACCATTAGCGCCTTACGATCCCCACGGGGTCGGACGGAGCGAAGAGTCGGGTCCGGCCGGGTCCGCCCGCCGGGCGCGGCCGCCGATCGTGGTCTTTCTGCACGGAGGCTCTTGGATTCATGGTGACAAGAACACGATCCGCATAGTGGATCGCTTTCTCCGACGCATGCGGGAGGAAGGTTTTTTCGTGGCCGCCGTCAACTACACGACCAGCATTATCCGTGGTTTTGCCGGGCCGGTTGCCAACACCCGGCGGGCAATTGAGTGGCTCGGTGAGCACGCCGACCGCTTTGGCTACGATCCCCACAACATGGGCCTCTACGGTGTGTCCTCGGGCGGCCACTTGGCCTTACTCGTCGGCACTACAATGGAATGTGCCGGCTGTGATTTCGCATTCCTCTTCGGCGAGTGTGCACCGACGGACTTAGTCGCCATGCGCGAGGGAGAGGCCTTCGAAAACTCCCGGACGTTTCGTGTCTTTTCGACGGAGCAGCTGCGGCGCCATAGTCCAATCAGCTATCTGGGTGATCCCGCCGCACCGGATCATGAGTCGGCCGACGAGCGTGAAGGCGCCCGGCGGCTTCCGCCTGTGTTGCTCTACCACGGCGGTGCGGACCGAACGGTCCACCTGCGCCAAGCCGAGCGCTACGCTGCGGCCCTTGAGGCGGCCGGCGGAGAGGTGGAGCTGCTTGTGTATCCCGAGGGTGACCACGCGTTCCTGAACCTGAGCGACGACGAGTGGTACGAGCAAGAAACTCGAGGGCTTCGGTTCTTCCGAGAACGATTTGCGGCTGTTGCGCAGGCGCGGACAAGGGCGTAGCGCTCAGCGTTATCACACCGGCGCTCGTGCCGCGGACTCGCCGACGTGCCGGGCTTTGTTCTTGTCGTTCGCCTCAGTACATTCCCAGCGGAGGCCTCATGTATGTAACGAACTCACGTGTCGGCGTGCGAACGTCGGCCCTGCTCCTCGGCGCTTTACTTACGCTGTGGATACTCGCCGGCTGCTCACGGGAAGAGCCGGTTTCATTTGCTGCAGTCCTGTCTCTCAGCGGGACCTCCGGAGTCCCCGCCGTCGGCCATGGTATGGATTTAGCGGTCGATGAGGTTAACGACACCGGCGGAATCAACGGACGTGAGATTCGACTTCATGTTGCGGACAGCGAGGGTAATGCCGAGCTCGGCGCGCAGCAGACGGCGGCGCTGATCGAGGAGCACGATCCGCTTCTGGTGTTCTCAACCTTGAGCTCGGTTACAAAGGCCGTCAGCGAGGAAGCCGAGCGCAGGGAGATCCCGCTTATTGGATTGGTGGCGACCGATCCTTCCATCCCCCGGGGCAAAGAATGGACCTACGTCTTCTACCCATCCGCGGAACACGAGACCGAGCCGATCTTCTCGCTGCTGCGCCGCCGGGACGCACGTACGGTCGGCATCATTCATAATGACGATGCTTACGGCCGTTCGGTGCTCACGGACATGGAGAGACGTGCACAGGGATCGCCTCTCACTATCGACAGCGTCCCATACTCGCGGAACGCAGACGAGCTTGCGGCCGCCGTCCGGACTCTCGCCGGGCATGATGCGCTGTACCTCGTCGGCTTTTCGTCTCAGCTTCTTGCCATGCATGCGGAGCTATCCGCCCAGGCGTACGAAGGCATGGTTTTGGGCACGTCCACGATCACCCTGCCCTCGCTCCGGCAAGAGAACGATCTGAGCGGCGTCTTTGCCGCCGCGCCTCTGCTGTATAACGACGCCTTCGTCTTTGCACAGAAGGTTTCGGATCGCTACGAGGAGCGCTACGAACAGCCCCTCAATCACTACGCCGCTACGGGTTACGACATTATTAAGATTGTGGCGGGTATCCTCAATGGTGAAGACTTGACGCGAGACGGTGTGATTCGAGTTCTGGAGAGAGGGTTCATCTATCCAGGCGTCTTCGGGGAGATCCGGCTAGCTCAGGGCGAGAACAACATCTTCTTCCCACTTCACGCCGCGCGCATTAAAGATGGAGACTTAGACTATGCGCCATGATGTATTGCGCCGTGATGTAAAAGGCAACGAGGTCACATGCGAATCCGAACGAAGTTGAACGTCGGCTTTGGCCTGCTCATTGTGCTCTATACAGTGGCGACCTTTGTGTTCTTGAGCACGCTGCAAGGCAGCTACCAACGTACCCTCGAGCGCCACGCCGGGCTGTTCAGCTCACAGATCCAATCGCGCGTAGATCGCAGCGTCATCATGTACCGTGATCAACTGGCCATGCTCGGACGCACCCCTCGCGTACAACGAATGTTGACTGGAGCGGCCTCGGATGCTGAACGAGCCGCGCTTGCTGAATGGATCGAGACGAACATTCTGGATTACTCCGCCTTCCAGTACGGATCACCGCTGTTCACCGCGGTAGAATTGTTCAAAGCTTCCGGCGAAGCGGTACTAGAGCCGCCGCCACGAGAGCGGCGCGCCGCGATTGAAGAGCTGTGGTGGCGCCGCACGCTCAACACCGGCTTTTCCCTCGATCAGATGGGTGGGCCGCTCGACGCCGACGCCGCTACCGGGGCAGCCGACAGAGTCCGCCTGCGGCTCTCCGTACTCATCAAGAATACAAACAACGATCCTGTCGGCGTTGTCAGCGGTGTCATTGATTTTCTCACCCTCATGAAAACCGCAGAGCTCCAGGCAAAGCCTTTTGATTCCACGATCCTCACCGTGGTTTCTCAAGAAGGCCGGATACTCTATCGCTCAATACCCTTCGTGCTTTACGAGAATGTGACCGACGAACCCTTTTTCGAGGCCATGAATGCCGATTCCGGGGTGTTTACGATCGGCGATACAGCTCGGCTCTACGCCTACAGCACCTTCGGGCTCGGGACGGCGGACTTCAATCAGCCGTGGCGCTTTGTCATTTCGTACAGTTTGTCGGAGGCGCTTTCCGGCATGATATCCGCACGCCGGCAGCTGTTCGGATTGCTGGCGGTGATTCTCGTCATGGCTGCGGGAATCAGCTTGTGGATATACCGGGGCATTAAAGGCCCACTCGATCACCTCGTGCAAGCCGTGGAGCGCGTAGGCAGTCAGGATCTCAGTTATCGTCCCCGCGTTCCGGGACGCGACGAGGTAAGCATTGTCATCCAGCGCTTCGATCTTATGCGCGAGAAACTGCAGTATTTCTACAACACTATGAAAGAGGACGCTCGTGAACAACGAGAACAGCGGAAAGAGGCGGAGGCAATCGCCGGCACCGACGAACTAACTCGACTGTTCAACCGCCGCGCCTTTTTCGATTTTCTCGGTCACCGGATCGAGTATTCCGCGCAAACAAACGCGGTAGTGGGAGTTATATACTTCGACCTCAACGGCTTCAAGCCGATTAACGATACGCATGGCCACGCATTCGGCGACTACGTGCTGCAGACCATTGGACGGCGACTCATTGCCACGACGCGCGAAGGAGACTTGGCCGCCCGAGTGGGCGGCGATGAGTTCGCCGTCGTGTTGACCGGCGTTGCCGATGCAGCCGGAGCCGAGGAGGCGGCATGGCGCTTGGTTGAGACCATGTCCGAGCAAATACACCACAACGACCATGATCTCAGCGTCGGCGTATCAGCAGGGGTGGCGCTGTATCCCCAACACGGACACTCATCCGACACGCTGGTTGATAAAGCGGACAAAGCCATGTATCAGGCGAAGGCTTCGCTCGGCGCGGACCGCACCGCCACCGGATCGGCCCTGCGTCTCAGCGAGTGA
>CAYFQV010000245.1:0-4083 GCA_964345195.1 uncultured Spirochaetaceae bacterium | reverse complement strand
ACACCTACGCAGATTGTTTGGATCCTTCCCCCGGATAAGTACAAGGTAACCATCAACAACCAGCCGTTTACCGCGCTCCAAGACTACGTAACCCTGCTCCTTCGGCCCCAGCGAACCGAGAATCTGACTTTGGTCGTGCAACGCGATGAAAGCGGATCGCCGACCCGGCTGGTGGGCGGTGGAACCAGCGACGTGCAAGATCCGGAGGATCCGGAAGGCCCATGGACCGTAAGCTCGGTTCTCAACGGTAGTGTGTCCTTCAGGGCCGACAACCGCGATAATCCCAGTGATTACGAGACCTCGTACTTTCTGGACACGGAAAACGAGACGACGGCTTCCTTCGAACAGGGCTTAGTGAGTAACGACTTAGAGAATAGGATAGCCATTACCTTCACCGGCTCGGAGGGTTCCCCCTTACGAGTGAGCTCGGATGAATTGAGCATTGAGAACACCTTTCTCTACGACTTCAGGGAAAGCTACGGCCCGTTCATCCGCTTCGACGGCCGGACCAGCATGGTGGGCAACCGAATCTATCCATCCGAGCCCCAGAACTACGTCAAGAAGGACGACGGAGAGACCGTTGAGGAAGAGGCCGGTGCCGACGAGGTGCGCCTATCACCGCCCTTCTTCCCATTGGACCTCAGCCAGGGCGTGGGCTTGAATGTTAACGCGCTGCGTCGAGCACGCTACGACGTAAGCTTTCGTGTCGGAATTGGGGCCTCGCAGCGGATCCGCAATGACACCTATCAGGTAAGCGACCAAACTGAAACCATCGACTCAAAGAGCTACAGGGTCTACGAGGCCGTGCCGACTACAACGCAAACCGGTATCGAGCTCTCCGCCTTCGCCAACGCGCGCCTCCCCTTGGATGCGATTATCTCGGGCTCGGGCTTGGCCCTCATCCCATTCGGAAATCCAACGCAACCCACGTTCGAGCTCGAAACCAACCTCAACGTTGTCTTGGTCGGAAACGTCTCGCTCGCGTACCGATACATTCTTTCGAACCGTTGGGACGACGCCGGTGAAATTGTTCTCACCCAGGATCACGGCGTCTTCTTACAGCTAAATTACTTCTTCAGATGATCCGGCTTGAAGAAACCACCCTGTACATTGGCGGTCCCGTGCTACGAAGCACCGTCCGCGAGCTCTACGAGCAGATGCCACGGGGCAGACGCAGACGCATTCGCAGGATCGACCTCGCGGAGGTGACCGAGCTCGACAGTGCCGGAGTGGCGTTCCTCGAGCACCTGCGTCGCGGCTCCTCGGAGCCCGTCGAGTTTGCCAACATTGCGGACGAGCTGGCCACTACCATGGAGCTCTTTGCGCTCCCTCCGGCCGAGCGAATCACGCGTCAAACATCCGAGAATCCCTTGGTCCGCCTCGGCGGGTCACTGTATGACTTTGGCGCGTATCTGGCGGGTTTTCTCCTCTTGGCGGCCGACATTGTGTTTTGGACTCTGATCGGCGTCTTTTCGCGTTCCTCCCGTCGCCGCGGCGAGATTACCAAGCAAGCCTATCAGATTGGGGTGGCCGCGGTCCCGATTATCCTGGTGCTTTCGTCGATCATTGGAATCATTCTCGCGCTGCAGTCGGCCGATCAACTGCAGCAGTTTGGGGCCGGGACCTTTGTTGTTGACCTGATAGGCGTGTCCATGTCGCGGGAATTGGGCCCTCTCATGACCGCCATCATAATTGCCGGACGCTCGGGATCGGCGATCGCCGCGCAGATCGCAACCATGAAGGTCACCGAAGAGCTCGACGCCCTGAACGTAATGGCACTCAACCCGGTGCGCTACGTCATTGTCCCCATGATGCTCGCCATGCTTCTCACCATCCCGGTTCTCACCGCGCTGTCCATCTTAGTCGGCATAGCCGGCGGACTGATCGTCGGCGTATTCTACCTCGATCTCACGGCGCAGGTTTTCCTCTCGCGCCTCGTGGATGTGCTGAACACCACGGATATCACCATTGGAGTGGCGAAGAGCCTGTTTTTCGGCACCGCAATCGTGACGGTAGCGAGTCATTTCGGCATGACCGCCGCGGGCGGCTCGGAAGGCGTCGGCCACGCCACCACCCAGTCGGTGGTGGTTTCGATCTTCGGGGTCATTGCATTGGATGCGGTGTTTAGCCTTTTGTACCTGATATGAATGAGAACGATGCCATGGTCCACGTCCGCGATCTCACCGTCAGCTACGGGGACGTGTCGGTCCTGCAGCAGGTAAACGCGTCCTTTGCTCGCGGAGAGATCTCGGTGGTTCTCGGCGCAAGCGGTTCGGGAAAGACCACGCTGCTGCGCAACTTGATCGGGCTGTTGCGACCGCAAGAGGGAGCCGTGTTGTGCTTCGGGGACGACATCTCCGGTATGGACGAGAACCGGCTTAACAGCTTTCGAACGCGCATAGGCGTGCTGTTCCAGAACGGCGCCCTTCTGAACTCAGTAAGTGTGTTCGACAACGTCCGCATACCTCTCGAGCAGCACACCGATCTTCCGCGTCCCGTAATGGATGCCATGGTGGATACCAAGCTCGCGCTCGTGGAGCTTGCAGGCAGCGGAGGGGCGCTCCCCGCGGAGCTGTCGGGCGGCATGCGCAAGCGGGCGGGCCTTGCCCGCGCCATGGCGCTCGATCCCGAGCTCTTGCTCTGTGACGAGCCCTCATCCGGGCTCGATCCCTTGACCTCCGCCGCCCTCGACCGCCTACTTGTAAACCTTCGAGATACCTTAGGGATTACCATGATCATCATCTCCCACGATATTGCGAGTGTTCGCCGGATTGCCGATCGCGTCTTCTTTCTGCATGAAGGCCGCATTCTATTCGAAGGCAGCGTCGACGAAGCTCAGAGCTCGGATATCACGGAGGTCGCCGACTATTTCGCGACCTCCGAATGAGAAGCCACGGCGAAGAAGAGGCAGCACATGAGAATTGCAATTACGGGAATCGGCGTGTACAGCGCTATTGGGAATACCGCGACGGCCTTCTGGGAAAGCCTGTCGCACGGGGTATCCGGGGCCGGAGCGATCACTCGCTTCGACGCCTCGAAACACGGGAGCAGGGTCGCCGCGGAGATCAAGGACTTCGACCCGACGGATTATCTCTCCCGAAAGCGAGCGCGACGTATGGCCCGCTTTTCCCAGATCGTCTCCTGCGCAGCCATTCAGGCACACCGCGATTCCGGCGTTGATCTGGATCGCTTCGATCCGTATCGGGTCGGAACGGTCATTGGAACCGCCGCCGGGGACTACGATAATCTGGAGCAGCAGCACCAAGTCTTGCTCGAGAAAGGCCCCGGGCGCGGGAACCCCATGGCGGTTCCCATGATCATCCCCAACATGTCGTCGGCCAACGTAAGCATTGACCTCGGGATTGCGGGACCCAACATGGGGGTCGCCTCGGCATGCTCTTCCGGAGGTCACGCCTTAGCCACCGCCGCCATGCTCTTGAACGGCGGCAGCGCGGACCTTGTCTACGCCGGGGGCTCGGAGGCGGCCATCTCCCCGCTGACCGTCAACGCCTACGCCTGCATGGGCGTGCTGACATCCCGGAACGACGAGCCCGAGCGTGCATCGCGCCCATTCGACGCCGAGCGAGACGGCTTCCTAATCGGCGAAGGTGCGGCGGTCATGACCCTCGAGCGCGAGGACTCCGCAAAGGCCCGCGGCGCCAGGATCTACGCCTACCTCTGCGGGGCGGGCATGACGGCGGACGCCCACAGCATTGCCATACCTCAGCCCGACGGCGCCGCGGCGGCACAGGCCATTACAATTGCGATCCGGGATGCACGGATGAATACCGAAGATATCGGCTACATCAACGCTCACGGCACATCCACCCCGGCGAACGACCGTAGCGAAACCCTGGCGATCAAGCGCGCCCTCGGTGATCACGCGTACCAGACCGCGGTCAGTTCCACGAAGTCGATGATCGGCCATACCCTCGGCGCGGCAGGCGCGGTCGAGGCTGCGGCGACGGTACTGAGCCTGCACCACGGGGTGCTTCCACCAACAATCAACTACGAGAAGCCCGACGCGGACTGCGACTTGGACTACGTGCCGAACACGGCACGGGAGCAGAAGGTCACCGCCGC
>CAYFQV010000244.1:0-4084 GCA_964345195.1 uncultured Spirochaetaceae bacterium | reverse complement strand
CTGCGCTCGTGTTCGCGCTCACCAACTCGCTCGTGGAAGAGGGGATCTATCGGTTCGCCGTCACGAGCGTCTTCCTGGAGAGCGGCTTTTCAGCGACCTCAGCCGCAATCACGTCGGGGCTGCTTTTTGGCGGAGTCCACTACTTTGGGACGCCGGGCGGCCTCACCGGCGTCTTGCTCGCCGGCTTCCTTGGCTGGCTGCTCTCCAAGTCGATCGCCGAGACGCGCGGATTCGGCTGGGCGTGGCTCATTCACTTCGTCCAGGATGTGGTGATCTTCGTCGCAATCCTGGGGACGTGAGCCGTTACTTCGCGAACGTTTCAAACTGTGTAAACACTACTTGCCATTTCCACTTTTTTGGGTGTTGCATCTTCACCGGCACTGATTATCGACGGCGATATAAAGTCATCCGGAAAGGTTTTGTCGGTTGAACAGATCGAGCGTTTTTGGTGCGAGCAATAGCCAGGGACACCGCCCCTCCTACACTTGGGGGAAACGCTACTACTGAGACTCGTCCCGTGGCGCGTAGTTCAGCGCCTTGGCCGCGCTGACGATGTTCTCCTCAGTGATGCCGAACTCGCGCTCGCCGCTGAGGTATGCAATCAGGTTCTTCTTGCTGGGGATCGCCCCGAAGGTACACAGCGTATCGTCGATGTAGACCAGCGGATACGCTTCGTTTCCAAACCAGCGCTCAGCCACATCGGCGATCGCATTCGGCTGCCAGTCGGTTGTTTCCCGATTCACGATTCGCAGGTCATGTCCTGCGGGTACCCACGAGCGCAGGGTTGATTCCACATCCGAAGCGAGTATGTGTTTGCAACACGTTTCAATGTCGCCATTCAGTATTACCGTCACGTTCATCGAATACTCCTTCAATAGTTTCCCTTCATTCCCGAAACAAGCTCTACCCGTAGTCTGGATATCGCACTTTTTACTGTCTATATATAATGGAGGCGTTGCAGAAGGCGCGTGAATGCGAGCACAATAACTCCCACCGCAGCTACCCCGGCACTTGCCGGAATGTCACTCGCAAGGGAGAGGAAAAAGCCGCCCACTGCTGAGATAACACCAGCAATCATGGCGATCAGGAATAGTCCCCGCACGGATCGCGCCAGTTGCCCGGCGGCAAGCGCCGGTAATAGGAGCAGGACGTCGAGCATCAATGCACCTAACAGTCGCATTGCGATTCCCACGGTCAGGGCAACGCTAAAGAGTACGCCGTAGTACAGCGCTGTCTCGGGCATGCCCGAGACGTAGGCGATTTCCGGACTGAACATCATCGCGGCCAGCTGGCGACGCAATCCCCAGAACAGAGTTATGAGAATCGTCGAAAACAGAATGGTCGCCCAAAGATCACCGGGACGCAGCGCGTAGATGTTGCCCCACAGCACCGCAAGGGTGTCTCGCGCAGGAACGTCGTAGCGATAGGTCAGTGCTGCCGCTGCGGCGATAGTCACCGCCATGATCATCGTGGTCACCGGTCCCAAGCCGGCGCCACTACGTCGTGCTATATGGCCCATTAGCGCCACCAGCACACTACTGACCAGGAGCGTTGCTAGTGTCGGATGGATGTCGAACGCGATTCCGGCGGCGCCGCCGAGGAGGGCCGCATGCATGAGGGCGAACCGTAAGGTGATCAAGTTCATCCGCAGGATGAGTACACCGGTCAGAGGAAATGCGAGACCCGCCACGACCAGCGCAATGAACCCCCGGAGAATTGGTGCATAACTCAGCATCATACCTCCGTCGCCTCTTGGAGACGACCCTCATCAATCGTAAACACCCGGGCCTCGGGTAGCTCATCACGAGATAGATCGTGTGACACGATGACCACCGTCACACTCTGGCGCTGACCGAGTCCGTCGAGTAGCTCCAGCAGGGACTCCCGCGCCTGTGGGTCCAAGCCCGCTGTGGGCTCATCCAGCAGGAGCACTTCAGGCTGTTGTGCGAGGGCTCGTGCGATAGCAACCCGCTGGCGTTCACCACCGGAAAGCTCACCGAATCTTCGCGGCTCGAGGTGTGCCACCCCGGTGCGGTGCAGTGCATCGATTGCCCGGGTGCGAATGCTTTTTCGATCAGCCGCCCGAGCACCGATTTCTACTACCTCGCGCGCGGAAATCGGGAGGGAGGTAGGTTCCTCGAGTTGGCGCACATACGCCGTTCGGTGCCGCCGCGCCTTCCAGGCAGCGCTCCCCACAAGTTCACCGCCGATGCGTACGGTGCCGCTGTCAAGGGGAAGCAGCCCCAGGAGACTTTTCAGAAGTGTTGTCTTGCCGGCTCCGTTTTTCCCGCGGATGAGTACTGTCTCCCCGGGAAAGATATCGAACGTGATCGACTCGAGCGCCCGCTTTCCCGCACGCGTAACGTGTAGCCCCACTACCTGAATAACTGGAATCTGATCCCTGCGCCGTTGTTCGAGGCGCTCGACGATGATGCGGTGGGCCTCATTCGGATCGCTTATTTCAGCCAAGATATCCTCGGTAGCACAGAAGATGCGGTCCTCCACGTGCTCGGCATGAACCGTCACGTTGTGCGCGTCAAGAATCGGCACCGCCAGGCGGCTGAGAAGCTCCGTGTGAATCTCTTTCACCCCCAGCCGCACCGAGAGTAGCGCACCGGCCCGTCCAACCACTTTGTCGTAGGTGCTCAGACGCGGGGTGGACGCCTGTGCCCGGTCGGAGGCGAAATAACCCGCCGCCTCGAGGACTGGTTCGAGTTCCAGCAATGGATGAAGCCACACTCCCTCGCTCTCATACACAGTTCTGTCGTCGAGGTACGCAATCAGGGTAGGCACTACCGGGCCACCGCCGTGAGTTCGATTCGATTTAGTTC
Organism: uncultured Spirochaetaceae bacterium; assembly: GCA_964345195.1. Classification (GTDB taxonomy): domain Bacteria; phylum Spirochaetota; class Spirochaetia; order DSM-27196; family PWMO01; genus CAYFQV01. The sequence continues at coordinate 1,253 of CAYFQV010000244.1, read as the reverse complement.
GAAGATATCCGTTAAAGTGCGCGTCCCCTGAGTACCGGGGAAGTTGTACCACACCGCCACATCGGCCCCGGTAGTTTCCACAAGCGGAGCCGCCACCGGATTATGACCGTTATCTATGATCAGCAGTGGATCCATCTGCGTGAACTCATCGATCTGTCGTGCCGCAAGCGGAGTTGGACCAAAGACACCCACCACGTTCATCCCCAGCTGGCGCGCCAGAGCCTGCTGATGAAAGTGAACCACAACAGGCTGCATATCATAGCCATAACTGGCCACCTCGCGACTCCAGGAATCCAGGTAATCCACGAGCTCGGCGAGATTGACGCGTGCCACAGCTTCGGTACCCAGCACGCGGGCAATGGCCAGTACCGAGCGTCTTATGATGGGAACGGAGTGGATGGTCTGAATCTGCACCGTCTCCGCGTCGCTCCGGTTTGCGGCTTCCACGAGTCGTTGCACCATGTTCTCATAGCCGGCATAAATCGCGATGTCGGCGTTGATCACGGTGCCGACATCGGACGGGCGGAGCTCGTACTCCGGCGGGTGCGAGAGATCAAACGGAGCGAGAACATGCACATCCTCCGCGCCGGCAACCCGCGCAAACGCGCCCGTCCATGCAGTCGAAGCGACAACATTCTGGGCCCCGGCACCGGTAGCGAGCACAGAACCAAGCACGATGGCGAGGACCTTAACTTGAGCGAAACGATTCATAACATTCTCCTTTCTGAAGTTCGTCCCGCGAGAGAGTACCAGATTCCCGACGTGTTAGGTTAGTTCCTAATTTTGGAGACGAATTCGATATGCAGATATGGAGCTGTCAACCGGTGGTGCGAAGTGTTACCGTCCTCGCCGGAGGATTAGCGCATCTGAAAATAAGACATAGGAATACGCGTGGTATCACGATCGTCGCGCTTGTCGCTGATTTCTCCAAGCCTCCTGTACGTTTTCATTTTCTCAACGGTCCAGGCACTGCAAGAGCTCACCGCACCGCTGATCATTTTCACTACTGGATCCAACGCTGGTCCGTTAAATGCCGGTCTTTTCTACACGGTGTATCTGTACCAAAGTGCATTCCTCGATGCGCGCATGGGGTACGCGCGCGGCGGTCTCGTTCGAGGAATTTCACGCATTCGGAGATTCCTCTCATCAATATCATACAGACGACATTATGCGCCGATTCCTATTTGTGCATGGGCGAGATATTAGAGACGAGGACGTAGCCAAAGCCGCCGATATCGGGCTTCCCGTAGTCG
>CAYFQV010000243.1:0-4096 GCA_964345195.1 uncultured Spirochaetaceae bacterium | reverse complement strand
ACCGCAGGCCGGACCGCGGGCGCCCTTGCGAGTCTTCGAGCACGGATGGAGCTTCGCCTCCGGAGCCGACGGGCTTCCGACCTTCACCCGCGTCGGAGGAAGCATTGACGTCAAGAACGACGGACGGGAAGCTCTGGAGGTTGGGGCGGAGTTTGCGGCGCGGTACTTCATGCAGCGAGACTACATTGATGAGGTAGCTGAGCACGGGGGCAGTATGGTAGCCGCGGTAAACGCGGCGCAGCAAGACGCTACCGAACAGTACATGAATGCTCTGGGAAGCAACTCCATGACACCCGAGATTGATGCGCAGTTCCGACAAGCTCAGAGCCTCCGAGGGTTTGCGGAACAGTATGACGCGACGTTGTATGGAGAGCGGTACGGGTCGTTCGGGGTGCCGGGGTTGTTGGACGGCGAGCGGAACGAGCGGTACTCGCAAGACGACGTCGCCCAGGCGTTCGGCCGCATCCGGGACGAGTGGAGCCTGGACAACAACAATCCGATGTATGAGTTGATCGGCGATGGACGGGTGATCGATCCGATCGAGGGAGTTGACGTGACATCGGTTTTTTCACGCTACACTGGCACTTATCGCACCGGAGAACTTCACGGGTGGCAAGGAGGTCTTGCGATAGATCTTGCGACTGGTAGCCAAAACCACCCACTATTCACAACGCAGGAGGAGACACTGATAATGAGTCTCGACCCGCTCGGATGGGATAACCCGAATGATCCGGGTGCCGGGTATGGGTTGAATCTGCGAACCAGAACGCCCGACTTCGATATGATCTACGGGCATCTTCACCCGAACACCTTTGCGACGAACCAACTCAACGAACTGCTTCAAGCGGCGCTGGCGACGGATATCTATCGATTTACCCTCCCACCGGGATATCAGTTCGGAAATGTGGGAAACACCGGGAACTCGTTCGGAGAGCATTTGCACTGGGAGCTTAGACCACGATGACAAATGTTCATGATAGCGGCCGATCAATGACCGGCGTATGTTTGGTGCTGCTTTTTATATTGATCGTTTGGAGTTGCGGTGCATCGGAGGAGAAACCCACTACTCCGATTGAGACGAACGAGCCTGCAGCTCTAGAACAAAGTGCCGAAGTTGAAAGTCCTAATCCACCGACGGCGACAGAAGCTCTTATGAGGGCTCCTGATAGAATTTGGGCTATGGCGAGGGAGATAACGGAAAATGGGGACAAACTTTACTACGGTTCATTCTTCCTTCGTCCAGATGCCACGATTGATGTTTCTTTCGAGAGTAGTGGAGTTCGGATGGAACTTCTATACACGGAATGGCGTGATGCTGCGATTGTGTTGTACTACTTGCTGCAATACGATGCCGATCACAACGACGACGAAGGCGGTGGCGTTTGGACGCCCGGGCCTATCGGGTACTATCAAGTAGAGTTTTCGACTGAAACAATCTTGGAGGCCCTCCCTGCGAACGGTGGATCTTTGTTTATCACAGTTCAACCAACATCGATTTCTGAGGGAGATATCCCGTAGTTATAGGATTGCTAATCGAGACCCGCGCTGTTCACGCACGTTTCGTCGTTTGACGAGGACTGATCGCAATAGCGGCGTCTGTAATCGTAGTCCGTGGTGGCGTCCCACTCTCGGACTTTGGCTATCATTAGCCGATACCCGACAGCCTGTTCATAGGCGTAATGCGATCCGTCGGCTCGACGCAAGTGGGAACGTTGTCTTGTGATCGACCGTGTTCCCACTGCTAAACCGAGCCCTGGCAGGCTACGCCGGGAGTATGAGCGATAAACCTTCCCCGATTCAGTGGACACGGAGTTAAGCAGTCCGGTATGAAGGACGAGGGAAGGAAACCGACATGGCAGACAAGAGGAAAGTCTACTCACGAGAGTTCAAGGAGCAGGCGGTTGAGTTGCTGAATACCAGCGGCAAGCCCGGCATTCAGATTGAGGCGGAGCTGGGTATCGGAAACGGGGTCATCTATCGATGGCGACGCCAGCTTGAGCAAGAACGGCCACGGGCATTTCCCGGCAACGGGAATGAGCGGGACAATGAAGTCGCGAAGTTGCGCCGGGAGCTCGCCGAAGTGCGCGAAGAGCGAGACATCCTGCGAAAAGCAGTCGCCATCTTCTCGGATCGACGCCGGAAATGAAGTACCAGTTCATGGACCAGCAACGGCGATACCACCGCGTGGGCTGGTCGCACGCTTCGCGTGCTGCTCGCCCTGGCGTCCCGGAGAAGATGGCGAGAGTGTTGGATGATTCACGCGGTGGGTATTACGCGTGGCGCACGCGCGAAGCGAGCAAGCGAGCCCACGAGGACGCGTTACTGGTCGTGGAGATCCGCGACATCCAGGAGAACGTAGCGAAGTACCGCTACGGTAGCCAGCGTGTGACCGCGGAACTGCGCAAACACGGGCTCCAGGTTGGGCACAACCGGGTCGCGCGGCTGATGAGGGCCAACGGGCTTAACGCACGCCCACGCAAGAAGTTCCGCGTCACGACCATCTCAGGGCACAAGCACCAGGCGGCGCCGAATGTGGTCGACCGGGAGTTCCGTCCCGAGCGGGCGAACCAGGTCTGGGCGAGCGACGCGACCTACATCGCAACTGCCGAGGGGTGGCTGTACCTGTTCGTCATCATCGACCTCTACAGTCGCCGCGTGGTTGGGTGGGCGATATCGAAGAGCCTTGGCACCTCGACGCTGCTCCAGGCGTTCTGGATGGCGGTGGCTTGTCGCGGAGCCCCCGAAGGGCTGATCTTCCACTCCGATCGCGGCGTGCAGTATGCCGCCACCAGGTTTCGGAACGTCCTACGCAAGAAGCGGATCATCCAAAGCATGAGCCGCAAGGGCAACTGCTGGGATAACGCGTGCGTGGAATCGTTCTTCAAGAGCCTGGAGAGCGAACTGATCGGTACCACGATCTACGAGAGCCGCGAAGCGGCGATGCAGGCGATCTTCGAATACATCGAGGCATTCTACAACCGGACTCGGCTGCACTCGACCTTAAACTACCGAAGCCCGGTCGAATACGAGGAGGCGCGTGCTCAGAAAGTCGCATAACTACGATTGGGGGCGGATCGTGAAAAACATCCCCGCGAGGTGGCCCGTCAAGAGGTTTTCTGAGCCAAGGTGGTACTCAGACACCTCCGGAAAACGGTACGGGTGCAAGCAGATCGGCTGTCAACGAAATCGGGGAAGGTCCACTGCCCACGATTGAGTTCTCGCCGGCGATTGAGCTGCTTTCTGGCGGAGTACAGCGCAGGCTGCTCTAGGTGGAACTATCAAGCGGGTAGGGGTCTGCGTATCTGCGAGCCTTTCACGGACAAGAGGGGCTGAGGCCTACGTCGTCCAACCTTGCCGAAGCTCGGCGCCGGGGTGGTTCAGCGGGATAGTAGCATCAGCGCTACACTGAAGCGTGACATGGTCAGTGGGCCGTTCGGGACATACGGAGCAGTTTCTCGCTCTCCGTAATCCTCTTCAAGTGCCGGATCGAAAAGCGTCCAACCGTACTCAGCAGTCACCGCAAGGCCACGTGTACCATTGAACCAGAACCCAAGCCGCGCCGCCGCATTCACTCCTAGTGGCAACGCCACGTGACTTGCGTCTAAGGCCGCACCATACTGCTCACTGTCTTCGGGGTATGCCTCCCAGTCAACACCGAAGATCCCAACACCGAATTGCGGCCCCACTCCCACGAGTGCCTCCAGCCCCCACTCCCTGGGCGTGCGCACACCGATCATGGGTGCGGCGCTCAACATGTAACTTCCGATTCTGTACTTTTTGAACACGTAGTCGTAGTTGGAGTGAAGCCAGCTAAGCCGGGTCCGTACCGGCAGTGACATTGCTATCCGCAGCACTATCGGAATCAGCGTGTCGCTGGCCGATTCGATCCACCCACCGGCCATAATGGAATGGTGCCGCACGTATTGCACGGTATCTACATCCAGCTCGGCCCACCAATCCTCGGCGCGCACCTGCGTGGTCGAGTATCCGCCGAAAACGGTCGGTTTCGGCTGGGCAACAATCGTCCCGCATACGGCCAGGCTGAGCAGCACACCTATCAGCAAGCGCTTCATAACACTCTCCCCTCGTCAGGAAC
>CAYFQV010000242.1:0-4126 GCA_964345195.1 uncultured Spirochaetaceae bacterium | reverse complement strand
CCCACGACACGTAAAGGCGCTCGGCTTCGCCGAGAAGACCGTAAGCGAGCGGGTACGAATCTCCGCGTCTCCGGCCTCGGTGCGCGCCGCCCTTGCTCAGGTGGTCTCAAGTCCTGCCTTTGAGTCCGAGCCGGTGGATATTGTTGAGTTTGATGAACAGTCAACCGCCCTCGTCTATGAGGTTCCGCAGAAGCTGCGGACTGCCTTGCTCGAAGATTCATCGAGCGGGTCCTTTCACTATAATGTTAGAGCTGTTGCGGAGATTAAGCGCTACGCCGTCATTGTGTCTCAAGAGGATGACGGAGGCACCGAGATTACCGTGCACACATCCCTCGATCGAAGCGTCAAGGTAAACGCCATTGCCCTTCGAGTTATTCAGGCGATCGCCATCCCCATGGCTGCGGCCGCGGTTGCACTCGGGACCGCTGTGCTTATCTCATCCTTCGCCCCAGGTCTGGTCGTGGGCCCCGTACTCGTTGGCCTTGCCGGAGCGGCATCCGGTATAGGTGCCGGATTCGGCGTTGCCGCCTTGTTTCGCCGGGCCTACAACAAGGCCTATCGCAAGGTCAGAGAGTCTTTCCGAAAGCTTCTAACTTCCATCCGCATGCACTCGGGATAGCGCAACGTCGCCGTGCTTATTCGACTTTGTCATGACGACCAGGTGCTCTCGCGCTTCGGGCAGCGGACGGGCAATGCCGTAATCATGAGCGGCCGCGGCGAGCTCACGTCCCCTCGTCGAGCAACACTTCGCGGCCGGTCCGAGCACTTTCGTAGATCGCCAGGATCAGCTCCACCGAGCGCCGGCCCTCTCGGCCGTCCACCAGGGCTTGTCCGGGTATTACCCGACGCTCGCCCGTGCCGGCTGCGCTGCGTGCCTGGGGTTCGGCGGCCGGTCCCCCCCAGCCGTCGGCGACCTCCCGCTCTCGGACGGCGCGCAGGACATCCTCGAAGGCCTGCTTGTGCCCTTCGTAGGAAATAGCCTTGGGATCGGCGGCGCCGCCCGAGCCGCTGTGAGCATCCGGACCGAGGCGTCTGCGCACATCATCGTCTCCGGGCTCCTCCTCCCGGAAGCTCCACTCGGTGACCGCCTCCTCAACCAGCGTCACGCCGCCGTCGGTTCCGGATATGGAGATCCGCTTCGGGAAACCCGGATATGCGGCGGTACTTGCCTCAATGACTCCGAGCGCGCCGTTTACAAACTCGAGGCTTACGCTTGCGACGTCCTCCACTTCAATATCCACATGCCCCAGGATCGCAGTGTGAGCCTTCACCCGACGAACCGGCCCCATGAGGGAGATGAGCAGGTCCACGGCGTGGATACCCTGATTCATGAGGGCGCCGCCGCCGTCGAGGGTCTGCGTGCCCTTCCAAGCACCGGCACTGTAGTACTCCTGGCTACGGTAGAAGCGAATATCCGCGCTCCCGAGCACCAAACGACCGAGGCGCCCGCCCTCGAGTGCACGCTTTGCCACCGCGGCGTTCGCGAAGAAGCGCGACTGGAACACCGTGCTCAGGACGACGTCGGCTTCATCGGCCGCCTGAATTATGGCGTCACAGCGGTCGAGAGTGATCTCCAGTGGTTTCTCCACAATGACGTGCTTCCCGGCCTGCGCCGCCGCGACGGCGGGTTCGAGGTGTGCTCCCGAGGGCGTACAGATGGACACGGCACCGATCCGCTCATCCGACAAGAACGCCCCCGGATCTGTGTAGGGTGTGAGTCCGTGCTGCTGTGCGAAGCTCCGGGCGCTGTCTTCTCGCCGACTCAAGACCGCCACGGTCTCAATGCCGTCGGCAGCCGCCACGGCCTTTGCATGATGTCCGGCTATGAAGCCGGTCCCGATAATCCCTACTCCTAATGCCATATCTCACCTCTCGGCCTCACTCTACGTGCCCGTCGCCGGTGGCTTCAAGCGTCCGGCGGTCCCGCGTTGACCTTCGACTCCCGCACGGGTAAAGTCAATGGACGCTTACAAGACACGTCGCCGCGACGACGTGCACAGCCAGAAGGGAGTTTATAGTATGAGCAACAGCGGCATGAGCTACGCGCCACGCGCGGCCGCTACGAGCGTGGTGGTCTCTCCGGGAGAGTTCCGCGTCGCAGCGGCCGGGCTGGACCACGGGCATATCTACGGCATGTGCTTCGGCCTCGCGGATGCGGGAGCGGAGATCACCACGGTATACGATCCCGACCCGAAAAAGGTCGCGGCCTTTCAGCAACAGTTTCCAACGGCGAAGAAGGTGGAAAGCCTCGACGCCCTCCTCGATGACCATAGCCTGAACATGGTTGCCTCCGCAGCGGTGCCGAGCGAGCGAGGGGACATTGGCCTCAAGGTGCAGGACGCCGGGAAGCACTACTTCGTGGACAAGGCACCCTTCACGACGGCGGAGCAACTCGCGGCGGCCCGGGAGTCGGCAAAGCGCAGCGGCAAACACTGGGCGGTGTGCTACAGCGAGCGGGTGCAGAACGAAGCGGCGGTGTTCGCCGGGCAGCTGATCGAGGACGGGGCGATCGGGAAGGTTCTGCAGGTGATGGGCATAGGGCCGCACCGACTACAGCCGGAGAAGCGGCCGGAGTGGTTTTTCCGCAAGGAGAAGTACGGCGGCATTCTCATCGACATCGGCAGTCATCAGATCGAGCAGTTTCTCTACTACGCCGGTGCACGGGACGCACAAATCCTCCACAGCAAGATTGCCAACTACGCGCATCCCGACCACCCGGAGTTCGAAGACTTCGGGGACGCCACGCTGGTGGCCGACAACGGCACCACCAACTACTTCCGCGTCGACTGGTTCACGCCGGACGGCCTCTCCACCTGGGGTGACGGGCGGACATTCATTGTCGGAACCGACGGCTACATTGAGCTCAGGAAGTATGTCGATGTCGCCCGGGACAAGGTCGGCAGTCACCTGTATCTGGTAAACGGCGACGGCGAGCAGCACATGCCCGTCCACGGCAAGGTGGGCTTCCCCTACTTCGGCGCGCTCATTCTCGACTGTCTCAACGGCACCGAGAAGGCCATGCCGCAGGACCACACCTTCAAGGCCGCGGAGCTCTGCATTAAGACGCAGGAACAGGCCGTTCGCGTCGGACCGGAGCTGCACTCATGAGCGGCGGCACAATGAAGTTCGGGATTGTGGGAATCGGCGGGATCGGCCGGCAGCACGCGGCGAACATTAGCGGCAGTGAGAAGGTGGATCTCGCGGCGCTCTGCGACATAAACCTGGAGGCTGCGGAGGAGCTCGCGGCACAGTACGAGGTACCGGCCTTCGCTACGCTAGAGGAGATGCTCGGGACCGTCGACGTTGACGGCGTTGTCGTTGCGGTGCCACATCCGGCGCACCGCCCCGTGGTGGAGGAGGTCTTCGGTGCCGGGAAGCACGTGATCGTCGAGAAGCCGCTGGCCGCGCAGATAGAAGAGGCCCGGGCCATGATCCGCGCTCATGACGAGGCACAGAAGCAGTACGGCCCGCTGATCTTCTCGGCCATGTTCCAACAGCGCACCTTGAGTCATTGGCGTAAGATGCGAGAATTGATAGCTGGGGGCGCGCTAGGCCGGCTCATGCGCACCACCTGGATCATCACCTCGTGGTACCGAACGCAGGCCTACTATAACGCCGGCGGCTGGCGCGCAACCTGGTCCGGCGAGGGCGGCGGGGTACTTATGAATCAGGCGCCCCACAACTTGGACCTCTACCAGTGGCTCACCGGTCGGCCGGCGCGGATTACCGCGGTCGCCGGCTTCGGGAAGTATCACAACATTGAGGTCGAGGACGAGGTTTCCATGATCCTCGAGCACCCCGACGGCATGGTCGGACAGATCATCACCTCCACCGCAGAGAGCCCCGGCACAAACCGTCTGGAGATCGTTGGTGAGTACGGCTCGCTGGTGTATGATGACGGGCGTCTGGTCCACACCGTTACCGACGATTCAGTCCTCACTTTCATCTACGAGGCCGAGAAGCGCTCAACGCAGGTCGGGCACCACCGAGAAGAAATCGACTTCAAGGCGGAGGAACCCGCCGTCCCGCCGCATCAGCGGATTGTCGAGAACGTCGCCGCGGCCCGAAACGGCGAAGCCGAGCTCGTCGCACCGGCGATAGAGGGGCTCTACTCCCTGGAGATCGC
>CAYFQV010000241.1:0-4134 GCA_964345195.1 uncultured Spirochaetaceae bacterium | reverse complement strand
GCGCTGAAGACGGCGATAGCCTGCACCAGGGGAAAATCGCGGGCCTGCACCGCCTCATTGATCATTCGGCCGATGCCCGGCCAGGAAAAAATGCTCTCGATGTAGATCGAGCCGCCAAGCATGTAACCGAACTGAATCCCGACCACACTTACAAGGGTGACGGCAACGTTTCGAAAGACATGCCGTACAAGCACCTGCCGTTCTTCTATGCCCTTGCTGTAGGCGGTGCGGACGTAGTCCTCTCCGCGGACCTCCAGCACCGAGGAACGAACGAGGCGAGTGAATTGTCCAAGGGGGAAAAACCCCAGGGCCACCGCCGGTAGAACGATGGAGATGAGTCCACCGCGACCGAACGTCGGAAACCAACGTAGATTGACTGAGAACACCACGATCAGCATCAAAGCCAGCCAGAAGTTCGGGATCGTCTGCCCCAGGAGCCCGAAGCCGCGTGCCATCGTGTCCCAGGGGGTTCCGGGCCGTGTTCCGCCGACCACCCCCAGGGGAATCGCCAAAAGGAGCGCAAATGCCAGGGCGGCAAGCGTGAGCTCGATCGTTGCAGGCACGCGCTCCAGCACGAGCTCCATCGCGGGCCGTCGGTAGTGCAAGGACCGGCCGAAATCCCCGCGCAGTGCGCCGCCGATATAGCGCGTGAACTGGACTGCGAGAGGATCGTTAAAGCCCATCGCCTCGCGCATTTCTTCGATGCGCTCGGGGGAAGCGTCTCGCGGGACCATTGCGCGCGCCGGGTCTCCGGTGAGGCGAACCATGAAGAACGTGATCACCAGGACACCGAACATGAGCAAGGCCGATTGGATGATGCGGGTAAACAGGTATCGCTGCATGGAGTTCCCCTCAAACGCGCTCGACAAGCGCCCCCAAAGGCGGGGGCGGGCTACGGCGCCTCCGATGTGGAAGCGCCGCGCGTGCTGCAAATCGAGGGCGTCTACTCCTTAGCGGTGAACATCAGAAAGTAGTCCTCTGCCGCTCGCGGATTGTAGTCTACCACACTGTCGTTGGTAGCCTCGAAAGTTTCCGGGACGTAAAGGTAGGTAAACGGCGGATTCTCGAACATGTAGTTGTGCAGCTCCGTGTACAGCTGTGCGCGCCGTTCCTGGTCTATCGTCCGGCTGATCTCGTCCATGTATTCGGTGATGGTTTCGTCCTCCCACGCGGAGAAGCTGGCGTCCCAACCGCCGAGCGCACCTCGAAGTCGAGGCAGGGCCTCACCGGAGCGCTCGGACCAGCTGTCGCCGAACAGTGGCGGAAGCTCCTTTTGGGCTTCCAGATCCCAGTATCTGCCCGACTCCATAATGGAGAGATCCGTTTCGATACCTACCTCGCGGAGATACCCCTGTACCGCTTCCGCGACCTGCTCGAAATTAGTGTACGCACCCGCCGGTGCGGCAAAGCCCATTTCGAAGCCGTCCGGGTAGCCTGCGTCAGCGAGGAGCTCTCGAGCGCGTTGTGGATCGTAGGGGTAGGGCTCGAGGGACTTATCGTAGCCGAGGTTGCCGCTGCTGAGGAGGCCGGTGGCCAGCTCTGCGTACCCGCCGAAGAGGCTGTCGATGATGGCCTGACGATCCACCGCGTAGTTCATGGCTCGCCGGACACGTACGTCTTCGGTTGGCTCGCCGACGCCGGTGGTCAGGTTGTTGAAGGCGATGTAGAACACGCGGTCTATGGGGTAGGTCACCACCTCTACTCCGGACACACCCTGCAGATTCTCAGCCTGCTCAAAGGAGAGGCGATTTACGATATCCACCTCTCCGGTCTGGATGGCCGCCATGCGCGTGGAAGACTCGGGGATCGGTACGAACACTACCTCGTCGACCCGGGGCAGACCTTGCCGCCAGTAGTCCTCGTTGCGTTCCATGACAATGCGGTCCTCGACGACCCACTCCACGAACTTGAAGGGGCCCGTGCCTACCGGTCTGCGCCCGAACTCTTCATCGCCCACTTCCTCGGTGTACTCGGGAGGCACCATGTTCCAATGCTGGGCCATGATACCGAGTAGCAGAGCGTCAGGCTCTTCGGTGGTGACGCGGACAGTGTACTCGTCAATGGCTTCGACGGTGTCCGCGCGTGCCCATCGGTCGCTCCACTCGAGCTCCGGACGAGTCCCTCGCTCCCAGGAGTAAGCGACGGCTTCCGCATTGAAGGGCTCTCCGTTGTGGAACTCGACGTCCTCACGAAGGTAGAACGTATACTCGGTGCCGTCCTCCGATACCTCCCACTCCCGCGCGAGAGCAGGCTCTATCTGGGCCTGGTCATTCTGAAACACCAGGCTGTCGAACATCTGCCATGCCACGTTCTGGGCATTTCGCTCTGCCGCGATCGATGCATCGATCGCATTGGGAAACGTGGGGACGGCAACACGTAGCGTAGTCGTCTCCGGGCGTTCTTCCGTTTCACCCTGTCCGCCGGCAAAGGCCGCCAGGGAAATGACGAGAAGACCAGCAGTGAGCATTAGTAACTTTTTCATCATCGCTCCTTTTAATATTGCGTTTTGTTTGGGCTTGTTCACCTCAACACCTCCTCCAATGCATTGTATTTATATCGTGCCCAAATTATTAGGCTACGAGTCAAAAATACCCTACTAAAACACGAGAGAACTTGCAAGCGCCAGCTATGGTACGCGTAAATACCACTAATGAAGCTATTTAGCACTTACCGGACCGAACTTGACGACTGCCTTCTCTCGTAAAAAACATCGTGCTAAAATGTACAACGTTAGATTTTGTTCTTTAGTTATCCATATTTAGGGTGTTGTCTAACTAGCAACTGCGCCTGGGCCTCGCTCGGGCGCCGAAAGGGGCTTTCGTGCAGAATCCAGGCGAGGGGTTCGTCGGCGGAGGGATTGCTGCGGTTCTCTTCGACAAAGACGGGACACTGTTTGATTTTCGCGCTACCTGGCTGCCCTTCCTGTTTCAGTGTGCTCGCGATATTGCCGGCGGGGATGAAATGCTGGCGTCAGAGCTCGTGCGAGCAGCCGGGTACGATCCCGAGGCCGACCGGTTTGCGCCCGACGGAGCGATCGCTGCGGGCAACGCTGCGGACATCGCGCACGCGTGGCTTGCGGTGCTGGTCCGGCGTGGATCACCGCCGGGCCGTGGGAGCACACCGTCGCCGACCGAGCTGACCGCTCGGGTGGACTCCGCCGGGAGGGCGGCCGGCGCCGCGGCTGACGTCCCCGTTACCGACCTGTACGACCTATTTTTGCGACTACGGAGGGCGAGGATCACACTCGGTGTTCTCACGAGTGACAGTACCGAGGCGGCTCGGGCAGCTCTGGCGAGGCAGGGAGTTCTGGAGCTCATGAGCTATGTGGCCGGATATGACGGCGGCGGCAAGCCGAAACCGGATCCGGAAAAGGCTCGTGCCTTTTTCGCTCCTCTCGGGACCTCCGCCTCCGAGGTCGTCGTTGTCGGCGATACGTGGCACGACATGAAGATGGCCCGGGCATGCGGTTGCCGCGCCGTCGGCGTTTTGACCGGCGCGGTTGGGCGGAGCGAGCTGGAGCCATACGCCGATGTAGTCCTCGCGAGTATTGCGGACCTGCCCGAGCTCCTGGGTGTGTGATGGAGCCTTGATAATGGCCTGTGGCGCAGATCGCGCTCGCTCAATCGAGTCTTGACATTAAACAGGAAGGACTTGCCCGCCTGATCCCTATCGGCTACGGTCTTCGGATGTGCTACGGCGAAAGGGCGCCGGTCTGGAAGGCCATGCAGTGTCGGTGACCGCCAGCATCCTCGTGCTTGCCTCGGCCTTCATTCATTCCGGATGGAATCTCCTTGGCAAGCGAAGCGGTGCCTCTGCACGGGAATCGCAGTCGTTGCAGCCTATTGTCTGGTTCTCGCCGCCTACGGATTTGCCAAAGACGTATCGTACGTGGTGGCATTTCGGCAGGTCAGCGTGCCGATCGGGGGATTGCTCGGAGTGATAATTCTCGGCGAGCGGGCTCTCGCGGCCCGTGCTGCGGGGATCGCGCTCATCGTCGCAGGCCTGGTGATTGTGGCACTGGGATAGATGAATCCGCCACCAGCTGTTCTCGTTGGGCGTGCCCCGCCCTACCGCGGGGCGATCTCCTCGATCTCTGCCAGATCGTAGGGAGTGGCCTGATACACGCAGTAGTTC
>CAYFQV010000240.1:0-4149 GCA_964345195.1 uncultured Spirochaetaceae bacterium | reverse complement strand
GCGGCCGGCCGCAATATCTGATGCGTTGAGGTCGAGTCCACCGATCGTCCGGTACATCCACTCTCCTACGGCGCCGTACGCGTAGTGGTTGAAGGAGTTCATGTCGGGACTCCACATGCTGCCGTCGGGCTTCATGCCGTCCCAGTGTTCCCAAACGGTCGTGGCACCCTGCTTCACCTGATAGAGCCAGGATGGGTACTCCTCCCGCAGGAGGAGACGATATGCCTCGTCCAGGTGACCGTTGTCCGCCAGGACCGGCAGCAAGAGCGGCGTCCCGAGGAAGCCGGTAACCAGATGGTCGTCGTTCTCCCGGATGGTCGTGATCAAGTCCGCGACGGTCCGGGCGCGGTGCTCCGGCGGAACCAGGTCGAAGGCGAGGGCCAAGAGGTGAGCGGTCTGGGTTCGCGCGGCAAGCCGCCCCCGGGCTGTGTAGAACTCGCGCCGGAAGGCGTCCACAATTCGCGTGTGCAGCCGGCGGAGGGAGGTGGCTTCATCGTCCTTTTGCAGTCTTTCGGCAATTTGCGCGGCCAAATCCACGGAGTGGGCGTAGTACGCGGTGGCGGTGAGGTCGTTGGGCGTTGCGCCGAAGAAGCTTCCTTCCTTAGCGTCCAGGGCGACCCAGTCGCCGAAGTGGAAGCCGCTGTTCCAGAGCACCTCATCTTCGGCGTGGTCCCGCATGTAGGAGATCCAGCCCATGATCGTCGGCCACTGCTCTTCGAGGACGGCGTGATCGCCGTAGCGCGCCGCGATCGTCCAGGGACAGATGACTGCGGCATCGCCCCAGCCGGTGGAGGAGTGCCAGTCGGCCAAGCTCCCCTCAGCGTTGTGGACGAAGGAGAGGATGTTCGGAATCACGAAGGGCACACCGCCGTCTTCCCGTTGCTCCAACTTCAAATCCCGGAGCCATTTCGTGAAGAAGCCGCCGGCCTGAGTGAGGTAGGTTGCGGTGCCGACGAAGACCTGAGCGTCGCCGGTCCAGCCGAGGCGCTCGTCCCGCTGCGGGCAGTCGCTTGGAATATCCAGGGCGTTGCCCTTCCAGCCCCAGAGAATGTTGTCATGCAGCTGATTCAGCCGCGGGTCCGAGCAGCTGAACTCCAGGGTCCGCGGCATATCCGAGTGGATCACCACCGCCTCAAACCTTTCGGCAAGCGCCGTTCCCGGAGGCGCCGTCCCCGGGGGCGACGGGGGCTCGGTCCCCACAGGCGCCGTCCCCACGGGCTCCGTCCCCTCGAGCTGCCCGCGCATGGCCGCCGGGAGCTCGTCCAGGCGCAGGTAGCGGAAGCCATGGAAGGTGAAGTGCGGCTCGAAGCAGCGGGTGGCCGCCACGGCGCTGTGTGCCGAGTCCGCGGCATCCGGCTCCGCGGCGTCGGCCGGCCCGAGGATGTACTCCACCTGTGCTCGGGCCGAGCGCAGGTTCTCCCTGTAGAAGTTGCCGTCGGCGTCGAGGACCTCGGCGTGGGAGAGGCGCACCCGCTCGCCTTCCCGCCCCGCCGGGCGGAAGCGCACCCAGCCGGTGATGTTCCGGCCGAAGTCGATCACCTCTTCCCCGGCCGGTGTGGTGAAGATGCGCTGCGGTTTCAGGGTCTCCTGTCTCCGGACCGGCGGCCCGTCCTGCGGCTCAATCCGAGCAGTGCCCGATCCAGCCGACGGCTCGGATGTTGGAGACTCAGCGGAGCTCCAGCCTTCCACCAACTCCACCCGAGCCCAGTCACCGTCACTGAAACCCGGCAAACACCAGCCCGGCATCTCCCGGCGGGCGTCGTAAGACTCCCCGTGATAGATCTCCGCATAGGTAATGGGTCCGCTGCTCGCCCGCCACTCCCCGGAGGCGGTGTCGGCAAGGCGGTGCCACGCGGTGGCGCCGGAGGGCCCGCTCGCGGCCGTCTCCGCAGCGCCCTCCCAGGTCCCGGCAAGCTCCAGTGACAGCGCCGGCCGGTCGCCGTAGATGTTCCGTGCTCCGAACGAGGTCAGATCACCGGCGTACCAACCGTAGCCTACAAGCCCACCGATCACGTTCTCTCCGGGCTGCAGGAGAGCGGATACATCATAAGTCTGATACAGGAGTCGATGCTGATACGCGGTCCACCCGGGTGCAAAGAGCTCATTCCCTAACCTGCGGCCGTTCAGCCATAGCTCGTAGATCCCGTGCGCCGTGGCATAGACCCGGGCCGCCGCCGGCACCCGGTCCAGGTGGAAGCTCCGACGTAGCATGACCGGCGCGGACTCGCCGGGAGGAGTAAGGGCCGGCGGCGCCGCCACGAAGGGCGCCGTCCAGGGCAGTCCAACGCGGGCGGTCTCGAGCCGCGCCGGCACACTCCAGGCACTCTCGGCACCGTAGTTGTCGCAAACCGAAATGCGCAGGGCATACGCCGTCGCCGGCGCCAGGTCCTCGCCGGGCCAGGACACGAACTGCGATTGCCCGGACGCCACCCAGCCGGTGTCAATGAAGAGTGCACTGCCATCCGCGAAGAACCCCTGCAGCTCCGCGGACGCAGCCGTCGGAGTACGCGCAGCCGTGCCGGCCCGCAGCCCCACCGGCACCCGAGCCAGCTGAATGCGGTAGGCCGACTGGTAGATGCCTTCGGCATGGCTCTCCATGCGCCAACTCACCCGCGGGCGCAGGGTCGGCAGTGCCGCAGGCTCTTCACTGTACTCGAAGCGAATCCCCGTGACGGTGATCGCGGTCGGGGCTGTTGTGGTGGGGGCAGTCATGGTCGCGTCATCCTTGTTTGTACCGTGTCTCCGCAGCCGGGAATTCCAAGCTTCGGCGTAAACCCGGCGTGTGCTCACACGGAAGCGGGAGCTCGGTATTCGACCGTTTCCGGCAGTGCGATTTCAAGCGCCGCAGTCTCACCGCCGACGACCTGATAGGTACCACCAATCTGATCAATGAGCGCATCCAGTAGACCGCATCCGAGCTCGGCGGGAATCGTCGCCGGATCCTCCGGGTCCAGCTGATCCAGAGCTATTCGCAGACGGAAGCCGTCATGCTGACGTCCGAAGGAAATGTGAGACTTTTTGCCCAAAGACTCCGGCCGAGTAAACACGGCGAAATCCTGTAGTGACTCTCCGACAATAAACGACAGCGGGATAGCCGTGTCCACGGGCACCGAAACGCTATCTAGCTCCGTTTCAATCAGAAGGGAAATACCGCGCTCGTTCATCTGTCTCACAATGTGATCAACCGTATTCGCGAGAAGGCTCTCGGTGTCCAGAAACTCGTAACTCTCGGAGCTCAACAACTCCTCGTAGGCAATCATGAGAAGGTGAATCCGTGACTCAATCAGCTCCAAGAAGTCGCCCAGGTCCTGTTTCTCCGATGCCGCTTGAAGATGCATGAGACTCAACACGAACTGAAGATTGTTTTTTACCCGATGGTGGACTTCCTGTAGAAGGGAGGAACGCTGTGCGGCGGTGCGCGTCAGACTCTTATTGGCTTCGTGCAGTTCCGCGGTTTTCTGCAACACACGGCGCTCGAGTGTTGCATTGTCCTCGCCCGCTTCCCGCTCCTTGGCTCGGGACGCCGTGACGTCTCGACTGATGATGCAGGTGAACATTTCTCCGCCGCTTTCAACACGGAAGGCTACACCCTCAACACTGCGAAGCCTAGCGTCGAGTGGCGATCGAATGTCACGCTCCAGATGCATGGTCTTAAAATCACCGCTTGTAGCGCTGAAGTCATATCCACTTACACTTGGCTCAATGTTTGAGAGGAAGTCGAAAGTTGGTGCTGTTCGGGCGAAGATCTCCATCATGGTGCGTCCCCGAGCTTGTTCCGCACTGAGCCCATAGATCTCCAGAGCCGCCTTGTTCCAATCAAAGAGGCGTCCTTTGGTATCAAACACCATCATTGCGTCATGAGACTGATCAAACAGTGCACGATAGATACCGCCGACCTCATCCGGATCCGCCTTTCCCCAACCTGCCGCCGTGTTTTCTCGATCTCGCATCAGTTCTCCCCCCGGCAGAACACTATGAACGGAAATAACTCTATTATGATGCTAAAAGTCAAGAATATTGCTCTCAATACAACTATAGCACGCAAGTTGACGGACACCGACGTTTCACCGCCCCTGACCCGAGCTTGGAACGCGCCGGATTACTTCTTCCGCCGACGCTTGCGACGGTTGCGGCGCTGCTGCGGGCTGA
>CAYFQV010000239.1:0-4161 GCA_964345195.1 uncultured Spirochaetaceae bacterium | reverse complement strand
CCTTCGACGAGCACATGAAGGCGGCGAGGTGCGCCCAAACGTTCGAAGATCGCAATAACGGCAACGGGGTCAATAGCGCTCAGGATTGCCCCGAGCAGCAAAGCGATACCGAGCGAGAGCCGAGATAGACCGGCCACAACAAGGGCGATCAGAATCGCCGATATCACCAGCCCGAGTACGGCAAGCAGTAGAATCGGCCCGAGACCCTTTCTCAGCTCACGAACATTGAGGTGCATGGCGGAGTCGAAGACAAGCGTCGGCAAGAACACGATCAAGACGAGCTCGGGGGAAATCGACAGGTTGGTGATAGCCGCCAATGCTGGAACACGTGGTCCACCTACGGCAAGCGCAATGCCGATGAGAAAAAGCAGAACACTGAAGGGGAAACGCAGCTTGTTCGTGACAAGCCGTGCCCCAGCAGCGATTATAAGAAGCGTAACGATGCCGGTGACTATGCTTGCAGTACCGTGCATGAACAGCGTCCTCGGTGCTTAACTCATTACACACATCTTGTGTGCACGTCTTTCAGCATAGTAGGACGGAGCAGGTTCCGTCAGCACTAATTCCCCCCTTGTTACAAACTTCCGTGACACCGTATCCTGGCTGACATGGCGCGCACGGAAGACCCTTTCGAGAATATGCTGGTAGTGCCCGGGTCGAGCGACTCCCATTTCCATGCTGAAGTGTGTCGCGAAAAAGGGCTCGACGTCGCTGCTATCATGAGGCGTCTGCACAGCAACGGCTTCGAAGATCTCCTGGATATTTCCATTTCACCGGATACCTTGCCCCAGCGCCGGCAGCTTTTAGCCGGTTTCCCCTTTGTATATCTTGCCATTGGCGCCCATCCGTCCGAAACGGACCGCGTGGAGCTGGAGCCCCTGCGCGCCACGCTCCTGGAACAGGCACGGACCCCTAACGTGCTTGCCGTCGGCGAGATCGGACTCGATTGGTATTGGGATTTCGGATCGCGAAACGAACAGCGCGCCTTGTTCACCCGACAATTGGAGATCGCCGACGAGCTGAACCTGCCGGTCGTCATCCATAACCGCGAAGCCGGCCTGGATGTTGCATCTATACTGGAATCGAATCCCCCTCGCGCAGGCGGCATTATGCACTGTTTCTCGGAGGGAATCGAGATAGCGCGCCGCATCTTAGACCTTGGTCTCCATATCGGATTCGGCGGCAATCTCACGTACAAGAAGTCGGACGCGATCCGCGAAGCAGCGAGCTACGTGCCGGAGGACCGAATACTTATAGAGACCGATGCACCGTTTCTCGCGCCGCAAGCTGTGCGCGGGCAACTCAATCACCCCGGCTACTTAGGGCATACAGCTGCTTTTCTCGCCCGATTGCGTGGGATATCAGCACAGCGTTTGGCCCATACAACCACTGCAAATTTTCGGCAGGTACTCAACCTCTATGCGGCAAAGTGATCCGCACCGTTGTACCCTCTCGGGGAGTGCTCTCAACATGGAGCTCACCTTCGTGAGCATCCACGATATTCTTTACAATAACCATTCCTAAACCCGTACCTCCTTCAACAGAGGAGGAGAAAAACGGCTGGAAAATGCGCTCCCGGACTGCTTTGGGCATCCCTTCTCCGCTGTCGCTCACTGCTATCACAACACCTTGGTCGTGACATGACGTACCGGCCTCAATGGAACCACCCTTCGGCGTCGCCTTGCGTGCATTATCAATAAGATTCAAGACAACGCGCAACAGACGATCCTCATCGAATAGTGCAGGCTCACTACAGGTGTTCCACGTCTTGAGCACGATCCCTTTCGCGGTCAGCCGCTCTTCCACGGCCTCCGCCACGCGACTGAGGAAATTTTCGAGCTGAACGATTTGCACATTGATTCTGATTTGGCCGCGCGAATAGTCCAGCAAATCAGCCGTGAGCCGTTCCAGGCGCACAATCTCCTTCTGAATCCGCTCCGCGTTGCGTGCCACTTTTGCCGAATCGTCCGCCTGAAGCTGAATCATTTCGGCATAGCTCTTGACAACTGACGCAGGATTACGAATGTCGTGAAGGATCATTGAAGAGAACTTCCCCAAATTGGAAAGCCGCTCCTGTTCGAGAAGACGATCCTGACTTTTCTGGAGCTCTTCGTACGCGACGGCGAGCTGTTGATTGCGCTCCTGCAGCTTCTCAACATAACTCTCGTTGCTTGTGCGGATCATTGCGGACAATGCCCGAAGCACCGACAGCGCCATTCCCGGGCTCCGCTCGAGCGCGGACCGAAACTCATCCCGCGTCAGGTACAACAAACGAGCGGGCTCACGGACCCGTACCGTTGCACTGCGCGGCAAGTCATCCACGAGTGCTATCTCGCCGAAGAGGTGACCGCTGCCATGCACCGCCAAGAGACTGTTGGGATCACCTTCCACGTCTTTCCAGACTTCCACTTGTCCGTCGATCACAATGTAGAAGCGATCCCCCCGACTCCCTTCGGCAAAGACGGTGTCCCCGGTCGCATAGCTAAGCTCTTTGCATCGCCTCGCTACGTCCGCCAACTCGGCGTCCGGCAGATCGCGAAAGAAATACACGTGCCGGAGAAACTTGAAGTAATTGCCGCCATCTTTCGTGTTCATGCTTCAGTCTGTACGTTCTGCCGAGTGCAGCCTAAAAAAAACGTCCTCGCAATCGAGGACGTTTTCGGAATCGAGGATGCGTACTGAAAACCGCCGAAAATCAAGAGTTCACTGCTCTCTGCAGATCTCCCTCGGCTCTCTACCATGCATCCAACATATCGTCGGGGTCCCTGCTCTCCTCCGGAAAGAGATCAGTAATCGCACGCATATCGTCGAAATACACGTAGTACGACCCGAAGGTCTCTTCGAGTGCGGGTTCGATCACGAATCCTAAAATCTCAACGCCGGTCTGATCCTGGTAATGAATATCCCGCTGCCGGAGAGTCGGTGGGAGCGGGGCGGAAAGCTGCTTCCATCCTGAAAAGTTAAGCTGCCCCATGTAGATCAAGTTCCGGTTACCGAAATAGTCGCGAACCCGTACGTAGAGGTCGTGGTTGAAGTTCCGTCCAACCACCCACACCGAGAGCGTTTTCGTAATCCCCGGGATCGGCAGAGGCCGGATCGGCTCGATCGAAATGCTCGTGGATCCGCGTCGATAGAACTCAGTCTTCACGCCTAAAACAAAGCGATCTTGTGGATCAATCCCCGCCTCTTCCTCGGCGGGTATCGGCTCTTTGTCGGCGGGAGCACCCTCGAGGCTCCGGTGCGTGATGACGCCCCGATCAGCCGGTATGTGAACGTCCCAGAAACCGGGGTCTTCGAAACGTGTAATCGATACTTCCTGAAGGGCTTGCTGAGCGGTGTCAGTTCCAAGGTTATCAGGATCGGTCTGCGCCTGCTGGGCAAAGACCAGGAAGCTGGACGCGATCAGTAGTACGACTAGTCCAAGTATCTTCTTCATGCTCTACTGCTCCTCTCCGCCGCCGTTTGACCCTTCTCCGTTAGACCAGAGCTCTTGAACCCGCTCCGGGTCCGCGAGGCCTTCACCGTCATACCGCTCTCTAAATACATCAGTGACGACCTTTATCTCGTCTAAGTACATGTAGAACTGATCCACACGCTCTTCCGGCCGAGTCCACACAACTAGCTTGGCGATTCTGAGCCCCTCCTCTTGAAGCACATACGTGGATTCTTGGGGAATGTAGTTGGGAACCTCAATGCGGAGATTCTGCCATCCACGAAAGCTCAAGTCGCCGAGACGGAGGGTATGCACAACACCACGAAAGTCCCGCAATTGGACATCCATGTAGTAATTGCGATTGCTCCCCCACACCCAAAGATCGAGTGTGTCGACGGTGCCGGGAATGGGAATCCCTTCCGGCTGGAAATCTTCTCCCTCACCGCTGCCCGGCGTAAGCTCAACGAAGTTGTAGCCCTTCCGAGTGAAGGCCCCACGTACGCCGAGAGACCTCAGTGTACGATCCTCCGGGGGCTGTCGGTACAGAGCGTCCGGCCATGTCTCAACATATGTGGCCTCCGGCATACCTTCCGGAGCGAACTTACTCGCTGTTACCTGCCACGTCCGCGCCTCTGGATCATCAAAGTCTTCCAAGACGATTGAACGCAGGCTCCGCGTCTGCTGCGTCTGCGCCGAAAGCGGTAGTGCGAGGAGAAAGACGGCCGCAA
>CAYFQV010000238.1:1450-4165 GCA_964345195.1 uncultured Spirochaetaceae bacterium | reverse complement strand
TGGATTCGCGCACAGTTTCCAGCCGAGAAACTGAAGGAGCCGCTCATAGATTCATTCGTCAAAAATGTGAAGGATATTGAATAAAGCTGCAAGATGGGGGCTCTGAAACAGGGTGAGGCGGCAAAAATACCGGCACGATAGCCGAACTCTTGTCGCACATACCGGCAGTGTGGCACTAGGAAAACATGAACAGCGTATCCTCACGAATCCAGTTAAGCGCGCGCCGTCTCCACCGTGAGTTGACCATGAGCTCACCCCGGGCTTGTGTCGAGCGTGCCGCGGATGTGTATGGCCGCGAACTTGTCATGACCACGAGCTTCGGGACCCAGTCCGCGGTGCTTCTCCATCTGGCGACCACCGTTGTGCCCGACATACCCGTGATATGGATCGACACCGGGTACCTTCCGCCGGAGACCTACCGTTACGCTGAACGACTCACCGAACGCCTGGGCCTCAAGCTCCAGGTCTATCAAAGCAATATGAGTCCCGCCCGCATGGAGGCGATTTACGGCAAACTCTACGACACCGCGGACCCCGACGTACTGCAGCGCTACAACCGTATGCGCAAGGTTGAGCCGCTGCGTCGCGCCTTGAGCGATCTCGGTGCCGGAGCGTGGCTCAGCGGCATCCGCGCCGAGCAAACCACGCACCGAGCGCGCAGCCGCCGCGTGACCCGGCAATGGGGCACGGTGAAGATCCATCCGCTGCTACACATGAGCAAGGCGGATGTCGAGCGCTACCTCCGGGTCTACGCCCTGCCTCGGCATCCCCTGGAAGATGCCGGCTACGCAAGCGTGGGCGACCGGCATTCGAGCCGGCCCCTTGCTGCGGGTGAGACTGATGAGCGGTCAACGCGCTTCCACGGCATGTTCGAGGAGTGCGGTATCCATCTGGCTCCCGGAAACGATCCCGCGGACGCGCCCGGGCGGCCCTGGACGCGACGCTTCGGCATCGATCTTATATAGCCGGCTGCTCCGGCGCTGTTGACGGTGCGGTATGGGCCGGTCATACTGGCTTCAATTCCATGACTGAGGATTGGACTTTTACCCCCATTGCAGAGGCGCGCGAGCGCTGGGAAGCCTCGGTGCTGAAAAAGACGCTTGCCAAGCATCCCGAGCGCAAGGACGCGTTTGAGAGCGCCTCCGGTATTCCGCTTGACCGCCTCTACGACGCGCGCAGCGACGATCCATCCACCTATTTGGATCGGGAAGGCTTCCCCGGTGAGTTTCCCTACACCAGGGGTGTGCAGCCCACCATGTACCGTGGTCGCCTATGGACCATGCGGCAGTACGCAGGCTTCGGTACGGCGGAGGAGTCCAACAAGCGCTACCGCTACCTCCTCGATCAGGGGCAGACCGGGCTGTCGGTCGCCTTCGATCTACCGACGCAGGTGGGCTACGACTCGGATCACGCCTTGGCCCTTGGTGAAGTCGGCAAGGTCGGCGTTGCAGTTGACAGTCTGCGCGACATGGAGACGCTCTTCGACGAGATCCCGCTGGATCAGGTATCCACCTCCATGACCATCAACGCACCGGCGGCGGTTCTGCTTGCCATGTACATTGTCGTCGCGGAGAACCAAGGCGTCGATCCCGCCGAGCTCCGAGGCACCATCCAGAACGATATTCTCAAGGAGTACGTGGCGCGGGGTACCTTCATTTTCCCTCCGGCGCCCTCCATGCGCTTGATTCGAGACACCTTCGACTACTGCTCCCGAAACATGCCGCACTGGAACGTCATCAGCGTTTCCGGCTATCACATGCGCGAAGCCGGTTCCACGGCCGTGCAGGAAGTGGCCTTCACCCTGGCCGACGGCGTGGAGTACATGAAGACCGCCCTGGATGCCGGGCTCAATGTCGATGCCTTTGCCCCGCAGCTGTCCTTCTTTTTCATTGCCGGGGCGGATCTACTCGAAGAGGTGGCCAAGTTCCGCGCGGCTCGCCGGATGTGGGCGCGCATTGTCCGGGACCGCTTCGGCGCTACATCCGAGCGCGCCCTGAAGCTGCGCTTCCACGCTCAGACAAGCGGCGCCGCCCTCACGGCGCAGCAGCCGGATAACAACATTGTCCGGGTGACCCTCTACGCCCTCGCCGCCGTCCTCGGCGGGGCCCAGAGTCTCCACACCAACTCCCGGGATGAGGCTTTGGCGCTGCCCACCGAAGAGTCGGTGCAGATCGCGCTGCGGACCCAACAGATCATTGCCCATGAGTCCGGCGTGGCCAACACCATCGATCCCCTCGGCGGCTCCTACCTAGTTGAAGAGTTGACCAACGAGATCGAACGGCGGGCTCAGGAGTACCTCGACGAGATCGATGCCATGGGCGGCATGGTGAAGGCGATCGAAACCGGCTATGTGCAACGGGAGATCGACGACGCGGCCTTCGCCTACCAGCAGGGTGTGGAGGACGGCAGCCGCGTGGTCGTCGGGGTCAACAAGCATGTAAGCGAAGACGAGCCACACTTTCAGGTCATGCGTCCGGATCCCAGCATTCGGGATGCTCAGACCGACCGCCTCGCCGAGGTGAAGTACGAGCGGGATGAGCTCGAAGTCACTCACGCGTTGCAGTCCCTCGAGAAGGCTGCCGCGGATGAGAGCACGAACCTGATTCCGCCGATCACGGAGTGCGTCCGGGTCTACGCCACTCTCGGCGAGATCGTCGGCGTGCTGCGAGATCTATTCGGGGAGTACAGCGGATGACCGACGGCACGCGAGGGGGC
>CAYFQV010000238.1:0-1350 GCA_964345195.1 uncultured Spirochaetaceae bacterium | reverse complement strand
GAAAGCGACGATCCGGCCCGGGAAGAGCTCATAGACCTCTTGGAGCCCCACACCGGCGGTGCCGATGTTATCGGCGTCACCGGGCCTCCCGGCGCCGGCAAGAGCTCCCTCATTGACCGCATGATCGGCGAGCTACGACAGGGCGGATCGCGGCGCGGCGGGCGCCCGCGGGCCGGCGGCAGCTCGTCCTCCGGCGGCGAAGAGCGCCGCGGTCGAGTGGCCGTTGTCGCCGTGGATCCCACCAGTCCCTTCAGCGGCGGCGCCCTCCTCGGCGACCGGCTGCGGATGGGACGCCACCACGCCGACCCCGGGGTGTACATCCGATCCATGGCCACTCGCGGCCACGGCGGCGGACTCGGCCTTGCCACCGGGGAGGCGATCACCGTCCTCGACGCCGCCGGCTACGAGACGATTATTGTCGAGACCGTGGGCGTCGGCCAGAGCGAGGTGGAGATCATCTCACTTGCCGACGTGATCCTGGTGGTCGTTGTCCCGGGTGCCGGGGACGAGATTCAGGCGCTGAAGGCCGGCATAATGGAGATCGGCGACATCTACGTGGTGAACAAGTCGGATAGGGACGGAGCAGATGAGCTCGCGGCGACGCTGAAGGCGGCGCTGCGCATGGAGGACACCGAACCGCGGATTGTCCTGACCTCCGCAACGGAGAGCCGCGGGATCGACGAGCTTGTCCGAGAGTTCACTGACACCATGGCCGCATATCGGGAGAGTGGTGAGCGTGCCCGGCGGCGCAGCGACCGCAGGGCTGCGGCCCTGGAGCGGATTGCCCTGGCAACGCTGCGCCGGCGTCTGGACGAAGCGGGGCTCTTCCCGGCTCACGGCCGGGATCTCTCGGAGGAGCTGCGCAACACAACACAGCCCTATCGCTTGGTACGCGAGCGCCTGCGCCGACTGTTGCCGGAGGGCCCGCAGGAGGAACAATCGTGATCAGCGGAATCGACCACATCGGCATTGCGACGCGGTCCATTGACGAGAAGCTGGAGTTCTATCGAGACGGACTTAAGCTCGACGAGGTGGAGGTGGAAGAGGTCCCTGAGCAGAAGGTGCGGGTAGCCATTATCATGACCGGACAGGGGCGGCTTGAGCTTCTCGAGCCCACAAGCGAGGAAAGCAGCATTGCGAGGTTTATCGAGAAGAAGGGCGAAGGGATGCACCATCTCGCCCTGGCGGTGCCCGACATTGACGCCGAGATCGCTCGCCTGAAGAGTCGGAACGTTCAAATGATCGACGAGACCCCGCGCATTGGTGCCGGGGGAATCCGCATTGCCTTCATCCACCCGAAGTCGGCCGGTGGGGTGCTCACGGAGCTGTGCGAGCGATAGCTCGGGCGGC
>CAYFQV010000237.1:0-4273 GCA_964345195.1 uncultured Spirochaetaceae bacterium | reverse complement strand
GCCCTCGCGTTAAGTGCCTAAAGAGGCGGCATTTAGAGGCATGCTTCCCAGCGGCGAGCGCATCTCCACGGATAGGCGGATCAGGGGTCATCCGAGACCAGCAATGAACGGCGTTTGGCACGATTCCTGCAACAAGAGTGTTGTGCCACACATACTCGCCATCAATCCGGGTTCTACGTCGACAAAGATCGCCCTCTTCGAGGACGATACAGCGCTGTTTGAGAAAACCTTGCGGCACAGCGCGGAGCAGCTTTCTCGCTTCGACAACATTGCCGATCAGTTCGCCTTTCGGGAGGCCGTGATCCACGACGCGCTGCGCGAGGCGGACCCGGACCCGACGAACCCGACTGATCCGGTGGGCGCGTCCGGTGCCGAAGCCTCCACAGCTTTAGACGCGGTGGTGGGCCGGGGCGGGCTCATCCGCCCGGTGTCGGGCGGCACCTTTGCGGTGAACGAAGCCATGCTGCAGGACCTGCGAGAGGGCTACGCCGGCGAGCACGCCTCCAACTTGGGCGGCATCCTGGCGCAGCACATTGCCGAGCAGCGGGGAATACCCGCCTTCATCGTGGACCCGGTCGTGGTCGACGAGCTCGCGCGCCCGGCGCGCCTGTCGGGGATGCCCGAGGTGCCGCGGGTGAGCATCTTCCACGCCTTGAATCAGAAGGCCGTGGCGCGCCGGGCGGCCGCCGAGATGGGGAAGAGCTATGAGGAGATGCGCTTCGTCGTGGCGCATCTCGGCGGGGGAACGACCGTGGGCATTCACGACCGCGGCCGCGTGGTCGACGTGAACGACGGCCTCAACGGCGAAGGCCCCTTCACGCCGGAACGCAGCGGCGGCGTCGCGGCACTGAAAATCATCGAGCTACTGACGACCGGCGCTTACGACGCGAAGCAGCTCAAACGCCGAATCAAAGGCGAAGGAGGCTTGGTCGCCTACTGCGGTACCAACAGTGTCGAGGATCTTTCGGCCCGCGCGGAGGCCGGCGACGAGACGGCGCGGGAGGCCCTGGAGGCGATGGCCTACCAGGTTGCAAAGGAGATCGGCGCCATGGCCGCGGTAGTCGCCGGAAACATCGATGCAATTCTTCTCACCGGCGGCGTTGCCCACAGTAAGCAGGTCGTCGATTGGATCCGTGAACGGGTCTCCTTCCTGGCCCCGGTTCGCGTCTACCCGGGAGAGGATGAGATGCGAGCCCTGGCCGAGGGAGCTTTGCGGGTGTTACGCGGCCGAGAAGAGGCGCTCACCTACCATCGGGAGAAGAAAAGAGATGAGGCGTGAACCGCATTGTCGCGGTAAGCGGTCACTACGCTGGTGGCAAAACGGAGTTAGCCGTCAATCTCGCCCTGCACCGAGCCCGCCGCGGGGACCCGGGACACCGGGGAGTGGCGGCGAAAAACCTGGAGAGCGAGCGCATGGCTATTGCCATGTATCTGCGCGAGTCCTGGACGTGCGCGTAAAGGAGGAATAGATGGCACGAGCCAAAGGCCTAGTGACCTTCGATACGGACCGCTGCAAGGGCTGCGAGCTCTGCGTGTCGGTGTGTCCGGTGGACATTGTGATGATCGATACCGATCACATCAACAAGAAGGGCCATCACCCGGCAACTGTCAGCGATCCCGACAAGTGCATTGCCTGCGGAAACTGTGCACTCATGTGTCCGGACATGGTGATCAAGGTGGAGCGAGTTGCGTAGCGACATGGAACTGCAGTTGGAAGGAGCAGGGTATGGCGGAGCGAAGCATGACTGAGATAGAGACGGGCACGAAGCTACTGATGAAGGGGAACGAGGCGATCGGCGCCGCGGCAATCAAGGGCGGCTGTCGCTACTTCTTCGGCTACCCGATTACCCCCCAGAACGAGATCCCCGAGTACATGTCCCGGGAGCTGCCGAAGGTCGGCGGGGTCTTCTTGCAGGCGGAGAGCGAAGTCGCGGCCATTAACATGGTCTACGGCGCCGCCGGCGCCGGGGCGCGGGTCATGACATCGTCCTCCTCTCCGGGCATCTCTCTCAAACAGGAGGGTATTAGCTACATTGCCGGCAGCGAGGTGCCCTGCGTCATTGTGAACATGATGCGCGGTGGGCCGGGCCTCGGCGGCATTCAGCCGGCCCAGGGGGACTACTACCAGGCAACCCGCGGCGGCGGTAACGGTGACTACCGCTTGCTGGTCCTTGCGCCGGCGAGTGTGCAGGAAGCGGCCGACATGATGACCGAGGCCTTCGACCTGGCGGACAGCTACCGAAACGCGGTCATGCTCCTCGGGGACGGCATGATCGGTCAGATGATGGAGGCGGTGGAGTTCCACGATCCGCCTCACCGTGAGCTTCCCGCGAAGGACTGGGCCACCACCGGCACCGGCGGGGTCCGCAAACCGAACATCATCAACAGCCTCCGCATTGACCCCGCCGAGCTCGAAGAGCTCAACGGCAGGCTTCAAGCCAAGTACCGGGAGATGGAAGAGAAGGAGGTCCGCTACGAGTTATTTCAGGTCGATGATGCCGAGCTCGTCTTCGTGGCGTATGGGACCGCAAGTCGGATCGTGAAGAACGTCGTGAAGACCTTGCGCTCCCGCGGCGTCCGCGTCGGGCTCCTGCGACCTATCACGCTCTGGCCCTTCCCGTACCGCGGCTTCAATGAGCTGCCGAGCACGGTCCGCGGGCTTCTTGCGGTAGAGATGAGCGAAGGCCAGATGGTGGATGATGTGCGGATCGCTGCGCAGGGGCGGCTGCCGGTGGGGTTTCACGGCCGATCCGGGGGCATGCTCCCCGCAGAAGCGGATATTGCCGCCGCCGCCGAGGAGATGCTCAGCAAGCAGCTCTCCTCGATTCCGGGGACAAAGGAGGTGTAACCATGCCCGTTGTATTCGAACCAACAAGAGGACTAACCGACCGGGAGACCCATTACTGTCCGGGATGCACCCATGGGATCATTCACCGTCTTGTCGCGGAGGTCCTCGAAGAGGATGAGCTCCTCGGGCAAGCGATCGGAATGGCCCCCGTGGGGTGCGCGGTCTTTGCCTACAACTACTTCAACTGCGATATGCACGAAGCCGCTCACGGTCGTGCTCCCGCCATGGCAACCGGCGTAAAGCGGGTCCATCCGGACAAGACGGTGTTTACCTATCAGGGGGACGGCGATCTCGCCTCGATCGGGACTGCCGAGATCATCCACGCCGCCCACCGCGGGGAGAACATTACCGTCATCTTCGTGAACAACGCCATCTACGGCATGACCGGCGGACAGATGGCGCCGACCACCATGGTGGGACAGCGAACCACGACATCGCCCCTGGGCCGAGATCCCCAGCACGCGGGCTATCCCATTCGCATGTCGGAGATGCTGGCAACGATCGCCGGCGCGGCCTTCATTGAGCGCGTATCGGTGCACAACCCCGCTCATGTGCGCAAGGCGAAGAAGGCCGTTCGAAAGGCATTCGAGACCCAGTCTCAACGCCACGGCTTCTCAATGGTGGAGCTGCTCTCAACCTGCCCCACGAACTGGGGCATGACGCCGGTGGAAGCGCTGGGATGGCTGCGCGAAACCATGATCCCGTACTACCCATTGGGAAACTTTCGCACACCCGGCACCGGCGCGGAGGGAGGTGGAGCATGACGGAAGAAACGCGGGTCATTTGCGCCGGCTTCGGCGGTCAAGGGATCATGTCAATGGGGCGCATAATCGCCTATACCGGCATGCAGAACGGCAAGGAGGTCTCCTGGCTTCCCTCCTACGGTCCGGAAATGCGCGGTGGGACGGCGAACTGTCACGTCATCGTTGCCGACGAGGCCATTGCGAGCCCCGTCATTTCCGGGAACGCGGACGTCGTTGTTGCCATGAACTATCCTTCCATGCGCAAGTTCGAAGACGAGCTCCTGGGAAATAGCCCAGTTAGCAAGCCGCTCGGCGGCGAAGTCGCCGACAATCCGGGCGGGGGCGTGCTGCTCTACAACAGCTCTCTTATTGAAGATGCGCCGAGTCGCCGAGACATTCGCGCCGTGGCCGTACCGGCAACGGATATCGCCGTGGAGCTCGGTAATACGAAGGTGGCGAACATGGTCATGCTCGGGGCCCTCATCGGCGCAACGGCACTTTTCACCCGAGAACAGCTTGCCTCGGCACTGAAGGAAGCGTTCGGCACGGGAAAGGCGGAGTTCCTCCCCCTCAACACGGCGGCGCTGGATCGCGGCTGGGAGCTCGCCGCCGTCGACAGCCACGCCGAACCCACGGGGCGATCGAGATGAAAAGCTTTGATGAGCTCTACCGCCGGGCCGGC
>CAYFQV010000236.1:0-4287 GCA_964345195.1 uncultured Spirochaetaceae bacterium | reverse complement strand
TAGATAATGCCGGGATATCGCTGAAACACACCGTCCATGATCGCCTGCGCAATCTCTTCGGCCGTCTCGCGCTCTCTGACAATGGCTTCGATTTTGATGTTCGAGAAATCCTCAACCACCGACGCCCGAGATTCAGTTGAGTGAAAGTGATGCAAGCCTTTCCCGCCGGCCGAAACGAGCGTGTAACCGCTTGCTCCGTGGGATTCGATAACGCTTCGCACCTCACGCTCTACGAACTTTTCTGTGACTACAATGATCTTAATGGCCTTGTGAAACATTCGTCTGCCTCCTTGTGTGACTCATACCATTGCTACAGCGCAAACACGACCTGCGCGAGTGTGAAAAAGAGCGGAATGCACACCGCAATCGCGACCGGCGTGCCGAGACTGGTGGACGCACCAATGTAAGCCGACGGATTTGCTCCGGGAATACCCGCGCGGAGTGTGGGAGGCCCGGAAATGTCGGAGTTGGATGCCGAAATGACCGCAAGCAGCACGACCCCTCCGGGGCTGAATCCGGTAAGCAGGTGCGCAATGTAGCCAAGCCCGAAGCCAATGAAACCGTGAAGAACCGGGGCGACCGCGGCATATAGCGCAAACCAGTGGCCCACATGGCGCAGCTCGCTAAGCCGCGTATACGCCTCCATACCCAGAATCAGCATGAGCACCGAGAGTAGCCCGCGGAACAACGGGTCGTAGAAGCTCTCGACTACACCGTCGGGTCGCGCAACAAGCCCGAGAACGACTCCAAGCAGCAGCGCCGAGAGCGCAGCCCCTTGCAAACTCTCTTTAATAACGGAGGCGACACTGACTCTCCCGGTACCGGAGGCGCGTTCTCTCTTTGCCTGTACATTAGCAAACACGATAGCCAGTACCAGGGCCGGGATGTCCATGAACGGATAGAGCGCGGGGACCCAGGCTTCGAAGAACATCCCCTGCTCGTCGAGCAGCACCATCCCCGCGGCCAGTGTCGATGCGCTGACCGCACCGAAAAGGCCGGCGGTAGCAAGGCCATCTTCCTTCTTCACGCTCGGAAGCAGCAAGAAAAAGAAGCGGCCGAGAACGACAATGGCGAGGCCGGCCGCCACCGAAAGGAGGGCGGGTAACAGCATCTCGGAGAGATTCGCCTCCCGAATTTCAATGCCGCCCTCCATCCCGATTCTCATAAGCAGGACAAAGACAACAAACTGGTATATCGAACTCGGTATGCTGAGCTTGCTTCCAAACGCGGCAAGTGCGCCGCCACCAATGAGAAAGGCGAGAGTCGGCGACTGAAGTTGGGCGACGAATCGAGAGATGAACTCGAGCAGGAATTCCATATCAAACCTCCGTACAGCCTGACCATGTTCGGTCCGCTGCAAAGAGACGGTATACAAGATGATGTGATATGGAAAATTGATTATTGCAAATCAAACGTTCGCGAAAATAGAATGATACTGTGAGGATCAACTACAACCATCTTAGATATTTCTACTTTGTGGCGCACGAAGGTCATCTCACGCGGGCCGCTCAGAAGCTCTACCTGTCTCAATCGGCTCTCTCGGCGCAGATCAAGACTCTCGAAGAACAGCTCGGTCACGATCTTTTCGAGCGACGGGGAAAGCAGCTGGTCCTTACGGAGGTGGGACGGCTTGTCCTTGATCATGCCGACGAAATCTTCCGAACCGGGGAGGAGCTCCTCTACCAGCTTGCACAGCATCAGGAAGTGCATCGCCGTGTGTTCCGCATTGGCGCAATCACAACACTTTCGCGCAACTTCCAAATCGACTTTTTCAGGAAGCTGCTCCAGGACCCGGATATCGAGCTCGTCGTTTCGTCGGCGTCACTCGCGGAGCTACTGCAACAGCTCGAAACACACCGCATTGATGTAGCTCTTACGAATACCGCTCCGGCACGTGACGCGGGTACACCGTGGGTATCTCACCTCATCTCCGAACAACTCGTCGGGCTCATTGGCAATGCAGCATTCGACGAGGCCGGCAGGAACCTGGAGCAGCTCCTCTCCGACGAACCGCTGATAGTCCCGAGCCCGGACAGCAACATTCGCGTCGCCTTCGACGCCCTTGTCGAAAGGCTCGGCATCACCGTGAACATTCGGGCGGAAGTCAACGACATGACCATGCTTCGTGTTATTGCCCGGGAAGGTATCGGCTTGACCGTGGTGCCGCCGATTGTTGTGAAGGATGAGCTTCAGGAGGGCGTGCTTAGGGAGATTCGCGAAATACCCGACATACGCGAGACCTTCTACGCACTGGTCCTCAAGCGGAAGTTTCCGAACCCAGTTCTCAAGAGACTCTTACCATGAAGCATCTAGAGTTTCAGTCTAGCAAAGACACCGTGCACGACAACACTGCAACCATGCCCAGCGTGTGCGGTATAGACGGATGCAGAGCGGGGTGGCTCGCCCTGTTCAAAGACCTCGATACCGGCAGCGTCCGGTGGCGGCTGCTCCCGACTGCATGGGAGCTGTCCGCCGCCGTATCTGAGACCGTCGCGACCGGCATTGATATCCCGATCGGTCTTCCCGACCGGGGCGCCCGCCTATGCGACCGCGAGGCGCGCCGACTCCTCGGACGCGGGCGAGCGAGTAGCGTGTTCCCGGCACCGATCAGGCCGGTGCTTCACGCATTGAGCTACGAAGAGGCATGTGACATACGCTCGCGGATCGAGCAGAAAAAGCTGAGCCACCAGCTGTGGAACATTGTGCCGAAGATCCGTGAGGTGGATGAGGCGCTGCGGACGGATGCAAGTCTGCAGTCGAAGCTCCGGGAAGTGCATCCGGAACTGTCCTTCTATGCTCTCGCCGGTGAGCGACCTATGCGCTACAACAAAAAAACGCAGGCCGGAAGGGACGAGCGCCTGCGCGTGCTCGAACCGGTGTTTGGTCGGCAGCCGATCACCACGCCGGCGGAACGCAGGGCGATGGGGAGCGCGGAGGACGATGTTCTGGATGCCTTTGCCGTTCTGTGGACCGCGGAGCGCATTGTGAGAGGTGTCGCGCGCACCATCCCGACCCTAGCGCCGTTGGACTCCGAGGGGCTGCGCATGGAGATCGTCGTGTAAGCGCACGGGGGCTCGACGCTTGTGCCGGCGCGCTCGTCGAGGCCGGGAGTCGCAGGAGCGCCGGCAGCTCGATATACTGGGGCCATGCGCACTGCAGAACGAGCGGGCACACCTGATCTCGAGGGGGACACAACCGGCGGCGGCCGTGCGCGGATACTGGTGCTCGGCGGCGGCCAACTCGGCCGCATGCTCGGCGAGGCCGCGGCGCGACTCGACCTTGGCCTAACGATCCTCGATCCCACGACGGACTGTCCCGCCGCCGCCACAAGCGCGCGGCAGATCCGCGGCTCCTTCCGCGACTACCATGATGTGTTGCGCGCGGCGGCTTTCACACCCGACGCGGTAACGGTGGAGATCGAGTCGGTGCATGTAGAGGCCCTCGAAACGCTCGCCGCCGCGGGGATAGCGGTGCACCCAGCCCCCGCCGTGATCCGAGTCATTCAGGACAAGCTTGCCCAGCGCGAACGCGCCGCCGCGGCGGGACTGCCGGTACCGCGCTTCGTAGCCCTGCCTGACCCGGCAGTCGAAGCGGGGAACGCGCGGCGAATCCTCCAAGACTTCGGCCTTCCGGCGGTGCAGAAGCTGCGCTACGGAGGCTACGACGGCCGCGGTGTCGCCATGATCCCGGCGGCGAACAAGAACGACGCCGCGCCACTCCCTCTGACCGGCCCTTCCCTCCTCGAAGAAGCCGTGGAGGTGGACCGGGAGATCGCGGTCCTGGTGGCGCGAACGCCGGAGGGTGCCTGCCGCTCCTACCCGCCGGTGGAGATGGAGATGGACCCGGAACTGCACCTCGTTCGGGCGGTCCTCTACCCTGCGGACATCTCCGAGGCGACCGCGGCGGAAGCTCGACGGATTGCCGAGGCGGCGACGGCCGATCTCGGCGGCGCCGGAATATTTGCAGTGGAGCTCTTTATCACCCGGGAGGGCGGGGTCATCATCAACGAGATAGCCCCGCGCCCCCACAACTCCGGACACCTCACCATTGAAGCCGCGGAGACGGATCAGTTCGAGCAGCACCTGCGCGGCATTCTAGGGCTGCCCTTGGGCTCGACGGACATGCACGGGGCGGCGGCCATGGTGAACCTCATCGGCACCGGCGTGGAGGGACCGACCATCTACCGGGGACTCGGGGAGGTCCTGGCCGTGGATCGCGTCCACCTGCACCTCTACGGGAAGCGGGAGTGCCGGCCGGGCCGGAAGATGGGCCACATTACCGCACGTG
>CAYFQV010000235.1:0-4291 GCA_964345195.1 uncultured Spirochaetaceae bacterium | reverse complement strand
GCGGATCCTTCGGGAGGCACGGTGTGACCGCCGGCGTTCGGGCTCTTGTCGGCCTGAAGGAGAAATGGGCCGCCTTTTTCGGTAAGTCGGCTAATAAAGGTGAAGCGACCGCACAAGGTCTTCCTCGACGGCCGACCCAGGCCGACGCCCGTCGCCAAGGAAACTCGACCTTTTTGGAGATGCTGGACGAAGTCCCCAATGTATCCGTACGCCCTTGTTTGAGATGCATATACGGTCTATCGTGACAAACCGATCTTGATGCGACGATGAATGTGCTGGTGCTTTGCATGAATTGGTGCCAACTCCTTCCTGTGCTGCTCCACCATTTCATACTGAAGTTCTCTCTCTCCCCACATAGTCCATGCAATCGTTGTCTTCGTAGCGCGCAAGTAGCGTTCCAAAAGATCTCGACGAAGAAAGAAGAGGTGCGAGCGACCTAAAGGCTTGTCACCGCCTGAGACGCAATACAATGAAGCAAGATTGCCTTCGGCATCAACCAAATTTGAACCTCCGTTCTTAAATGATAGCCTGAGGTGTTGGCAGATCGAAGGCGCAGGAAAATTGATTCCGCCTGTCTGATTGGTGATACTATGATAACTTTCGAACGCGTAGGACCAGATTGGTAGCTCTACTTGAATGCCGGGGACTCGACACGGCTTCTTTAGTTTGACGATATCATCATCCTGATACACTCGACCAAGCTTTTCGCGAGGTTCCACGAGACCAATGATCCGCAGTAACGGAGCAAGGCCAGGCAATTGCTGGCGCTCCAGCGCCGTTAGATCGCCAAACCGCTTGCGAACACTCTGCCACCGCGTTTCCTCAAATGCTTCACCCAAATGGCGCTGCCACGTAGAGCTATGCGGATCATATAACGAGTTCGCGAAACGCGGCGACCAGGGTACCTCTCCCGCAAACGTGTAGTAGTCACTTCCACTGCCTGGGATCGCTTGGTTGCCTGGGTATTTTATGTCGGAGAAAAGCCTTTCAAGCCGATCCGTATCAGCCTCATCAAGAAGAAGACCTCGTAAAAAGGTAAACACGCCAAGATCGGCATCTTTAGAACGCTCTTCAATGAATCCGTTGAGTAGCACCCAGGGGCCGTCAACTTCGGCTACTCGATCGCGCTCCAGCACCACTGTGTAGTCTGGTGTAGGGCCATTCTTGACCCACTCGGCTGGGGAAGGCACGTCGAACAACAATTCATCCAGAATGGCCGGGTTCCAGACCATCGGTTCATCAGGGAAGCTCGGATCAATATCGATGTCACTGATGCGTTCATTTGCCAAGACGTCTCCACGCTCAAGCTCCTGACGCATACCGGCAACTTCGAAATACGCAATCCACGAGTATTTCTTGCCATACCTGTCTGTTTTTTCAGGTCGGTCCGAGCGGCCGTGGTGGAGAGCGCTGCGGGCTATCCCCGCGTCCACCTGCTTGAATGCATCTGATGTGTATCCGAGGTCCAGGACGCGCCACAATATTTGGCGTCGGACCTCAACATATTCTGTGTGATCGAAATCATAGTTACTTCGCCCTTCAACAAGCCCCCCGATGGTGTAGTTTTCGAAATCGATATGGACGGCGCTTTTCGCGTCAGCAACTTTCTCGTCGAGGATGCGCTCCGCAGGAGGGATCGGCCCGCGGTATCGCCCGAAGGGCGGCAAGAGCCGGGCTTCGTCACGCTCAGCGAGGCAGCGTGGGGAGACTTCCTGACAGATCCGAATGATCCCGAGAGCGTACTCCCTAGTCAGAATGTGCTTGGTACGGGCAGGTGCGCGCCGCGCAAACAGCTGATCGTAGACGTCTCGCGCAAACGCAGCGCAGTGCTGCGTCCAGCGGGCAGTACGGTCGGTTCGATTGCGCATGAGGACCCCATATGCGGCAGCGAGCATCCGCTCCGGCACGTACGGGTCGTTGCGCGTAAAGCTTGCGATGGTTCGAGAGAACAGTATGTCCGGGTGCTTCTCTCCTTCAAGGACGAGCGCCCTCGTGGCTCGGTCTCGAAGTGGCCGACTCGTGGTCGTGAGGAACCACTCCAAGACCTCGATCAGAACCTCAGAAACGTGGTGGGGTGTGCGACGGTCCCGGGTCTTCTCGATCCAGCCAAGCAGGCGATGCGCACTGCTCGATGCCTCCGACACCCGCAAGCACTCGCTCCAATGGAGATCGCGCTGGACGAGCGAGAGACCGTCGAGGTAGCGAACCAGCCGCGCCCTGAGCGGCCCATGGGCCGTCCTCGTTGAAAGGCACAGCAGCGTGTCCAGTACCTCGTGCTGCACCCACTCAAAGCCGCGAGACAACAGAATATCGATGATGTAGTGGGTTTGGTCCGAAAAGCTGTCACTGGAGCGCCATATCAATCCTTCGAGAAACACGTTCACAAGGGGGCTGACGCGCCGTCGCTGCCGTGGGAGATAGAACACCAGCTCACGCCCTTCCGGGACAACGCGCTTCATGCGCTCCGGGAACTCAAGCATGAGGGCGGCGGCAAGACCGGGCTGAGCGTATTGGTGACCCCAGCGATCTAGCTCGAAGATCCTTCCCAGAGGTCGGTTCTTGTAGAAGCAGCGTCTGACCGCATCGACGCTGGACGTGTCGAGATAGCGCTCAAGCAAGTGTCGACTGATGAGGTGATCGCTAAAGCGCTGATACGGCAACCGGTATACGTCGGCTAAATCGCCAGTCTTATAGACAAGGTCTTCAGCGAGCAAACCTTCCGCGACGAGTAGATCTAGCAACGAGACCGCATCATCTTTCGAGAGACTCATCTTTTCTGCCGTAATCTCATGCGCCTCCGTTCGCGTGAGCCAATCACGTCCCTTTTCGGCCATTGCGACGGCAATGCCATCGAGCTCGCCGGAGGTAGCATTTTTGCTTCCTTTGAGCAGGCGCCACACACTTTTACTAGGAAGAGCTCTTGCTACCTCCACCTGCTTTGACAGATGAACCACAAAATCCTCGAAGATCTTGGCCATCCCTTTATGCCCCGACGCAAATTCATTGATCTTCCGTCTGGTTGTTGCTTCCGTGAAACCCTGCAAGGTCTTGCAGATCAATTTCAAGAAGAGTGGACGAGAGAATTCTTCCGCGAGCAGCGGCAAATAGGGAGATGGAATATCGTAGTATCGAAAGAACTCGCTCTGTGCATCGACTTCAATGTCCTGAAATCCAGGATGCCAAAACGTTAGAACGCTTTTAAGCTCAAAATTCGTAAACATTTTTTGTTCGTAGGGTGTTCGGCAGCTGA
This sequence comes from uncultured Spirochaetaceae bacterium, assembly GCA_964345195.1. Lineage (GTDB taxonomy): Bacteria > Spirochaetota > Spirochaetia > DSM-27196 > PWMO01 > CAYFQV01. The sequence goes on along the minus strand of CAYFQV010000235.1, from coordinate 1,041 downwards.
GGACTATTGCGACGTGTGCATAGCGTCCGACCTGCCTCTTGAGATTAGAAAGCGTCGCAGACCATGCGGCACGGTCGCCTTCGTTGATGCCATCGACGATGAGAAGTGCGCGCCCTCCGGTTTCTCTCGCCGCCAAGTCGAGGAGGGTCAACAACTCGGAGCCTGTCTCTGCCAGCCCGGAGGCCTTGGCAACTGCGTCAAGCGGGTGCCCGGTTTCGGGAAGAGTGTGAGCAAGCACTAGGACCGTGAGAGCTCCTGCGCGCTCGCGTGCCGCAGTGATATCACAGAGAAAGTGGGTCTTCCCGATCCCCCACGGTCCGAGCATGAGCACGAAATTGCTGCCGATGGCTCGAAAACTAGGAGATTTAACAAAATGAGAGATGCGGGAGAGCGCATCCGAGACCCGACGAACGTCATACTGTTCCGCCGACCGTAGAGTTTGATCGCGCGGTTTTTCGGCACGTTTCCTTTCTTCTTCGTAGAGTGCTAGCTCGACCGCTCGCACCTTGTCCTGCGAGAAGGTGAGTGTCCGGAGAATGTTCTTGCGAACCGCGTCACTTTAACCAGGAGTTGCACGTGCCAGCTTATCAAGTAGATCGGCGAGCGCGATTGGGTTTTTTGCACACCGATAGAAAGCTCGCCGAAGCATGCGAGACGGAGGACGGTACGCGTCTCGTATCTCACGCGCGAGGTCGTGGATGCGATGCTGATACTCAGGGGAGAGTGCGAGTGCATGCACAAATGCTACTGCGTCCGCAATTTCCAGATTAGGCGCGTTTGCGTCGAGCATAGGCGTGTACCGCGCGCCCGCAGATTGAAAAGCTATTCTATTTATTGTTTTAAGCTGGTCAAATAATGGCGGCATGAGCTATGGTGTATGAGGCTGGAATACGGGCCACCATGAGCGGCGTTGTGTTTGTACATTGTACCTCTTCGCCGATAGCTGGCCAATGGGGGCGTTGGCGCTACATACGGACATCGCCGCTGGTTAGCCTGGAAAATTCATCAGGGCCGAGCTCTGTAGCGGCGGGCGCGACATAA
>CAYFQV010000234.1:0-4299 GCA_964345195.1 uncultured Spirochaetaceae bacterium | reverse complement strand
GAAGATGATTTTGGCAGTCGTCGTTTATTACAGGCGCTCTTGAAGCCTTACGGGACATCGGACGTTGTCGTTGATGGAGATGAAGCCGTTGAAGCCTTTCGCCTGGCCTGGGAAGAGAACGATCCCTATAGCGCTATTTTCCTCGACATCATGATGCCGAATGTCGACGGGCAGGAAGCGCTTCGCCGGATCCGCGAGGTGGAGAAATCGATCGGCGTTGAAGATCGTGATCACGTACATGTAATCATGACCACTGCCTTGGAGGATCCGAAGAACGTCGTGGAAGCCTACTATCACGGAGGTGCCACGAGCTATCTTGTTAAGCCGATTAACCGAGGATCACTGCGAAGCGAGCTGCAAAAGCTCGGTCTGGATTCCGGGCAACAGTGACCTTTATGCGCGACCGCCGCGCAGCTGGGAAGAGGCGAGAGGGATTACGTGACCGTGGTTGGTGAAGCGTTCTGGACTGAGTCGGGGGATCCCCCGGCGGATGCACCTGCCGACACCGTACTCATTGTCGAAGATGAGAGCATTGTCGCGCTGGATATTAAGATGCATCTGGAGAGCTACGGTTACGTCGTCTACGATCCGGTAGCTACGGGAGAGGCCGCGCTCGCGAGTGTAGAACAGCTAGAGCCGTCTCTGGTAATCATGGACATCAAGCTGCAGGGTGGGTTGGATGGTCTTCAGACCGCCGAGCGGCTTCGCGCTTCGCACAATATACCGATCGTCATGCTGACCGCCCATGCGGATGAAGCAACTGTCGAGCGTGCACTCGGGGCCCATCCCTACGCCTACATCATCAAGCCCTTCGAAGAACGCGAATTGCGCACTACGGTCATGGTGTCTTTGGCCCGCCATCGAATGGAGCGGGCGATCGCCGACCGCGAGAAGCTTCTCGAAACCACTCTGAACAGCATTGGTGAAGGCGTAGTAGTCACCGACAATGACGGCACCGTCAGCTTTGCCAATCCGGTTGCGCTTTCCGTGGTTGGTTCGCGACAGGAGGATGTAGTCGGCTCAGCATTTACCGCTGCGTTTCGTTTTCGCCGGCGCGGCGGTGAAGAGAATACGCAGACGGAAAATGTGGAGGGGCGTGATGAGCTCCTCACAGTGAACGATGAAGCCATTCCCGTGGAGCGGACGGTCACGCCGCTGCTGGATGACGAGGGTACCCGCGTCGGTACGGTCTGGGTGTTCCGAGATGTGTCGCAACGCGTCGCCTCGGAAGTAGCGCTCGAGGAGAGTCGAGAGCAGTTGCGGCAGGCCCAGAAGATGGAAGCAATCGGCAGGTTATCCGGCGGGATCGCTCACGACTTTAACAACCTACTCACGGCCATTCTTGGTTACACGAAACTCATCGATCAGACACTCAACAGCGGCGAGCATCTGAATGTGGAGACGGTGCGTAAGGACATCCAGGGAATCGAGTCGGTCGCGCAGCGCTCGGTGTCCCTGACTCGCCGGCTGTTAACCTTCAGCCGTCGGCAGTATGCCGAACGGCAACGCGTCGATTTCAACGCGCTTATCGCTAACCTCGACGGCATGATCCGCCGTCTTCTTTCGGAGGACGTGGCGCTTCGTGTGTCCCTCGCTGCGGATCCTGCGGTGGTGTGGGCTGATCGCGGTCAGCTCGAGCAGGTAGTGCTCAACCTCACGGTGAACGCCCGCGACGCCATGCCCGACGGAGGCGTCTTGAGCCTGGCGACTCAGACAGTGCATGTTCCATCTCCCCGGGCGGTCCACGCGGGACAGCTGCGTGCCGACGAATACGTTTTGCTGGAGGTGACCGACTCCGGCGTTGGAATTCCTCCGTCGGTCATGGAACATCTCTTTGAGCCCTTCTTTACGACGAAAGAGGTGGAAAACGGGACCGGGCTAGGTCTTTCCACGGTCTATGGCATCGTACATCAAATCGGCGGAGCCCTCGACGTCGACTCCGACCCGGATACCGGCTCTACGTTCCGCGTCTATGTACCACTGAAGCACGGAGCGCCGGAGGACGTCCACGCCGACGTCAAGCTGGATGAGTCGGTCGGCGGAACGGAGAGCATTCTTCTTGTCGAACGTGACTCCCACGTGCTGAGTGTCTTGACGAGGGCGCTTCGAAGCGCCGGATACCAGGTCGTCGCTGTATCGAACCCCGGTGAAGCCATACTCGTGGTCGAAGAACGACAGACGGCTGTGCAGCTACTTGTCACGGACGCGGTTATGCCGCACATTGATGGTGTACGGCTTGCTGAGCGGGTTGATCGGCTCCAGCCGGGATTGAAGGTTGTCCTGTTATCGGGCTATCCTGAGCAGTTGCCGGAGACGTGGCCCGAGACGCTGCACGTTGAGTTCCTGCAAAAGCCGTTTGAACCGCGCAACTTCCTACGTAGCGTGCGTGCGCTCCTGGACAGCTGATCTTGCCGGGCGGCGTCGACGGTAATCCAACACAACGAATGTGGACACCATGGTAGAACAATCTCATATCCGTAACTTTTGCATCATAGCTCATATCGATCACGGTAAGTCTACGCTTGCCGACCGTCTTATCGAAGTCGCCAAGGTGGTAGACGAGCGCGATTTCAAGGATCAGCTACTGGACTCCATGGATATTGAGCGTGAACGGGGCATTTCCATCAAATCGCACGCGATCACGATTCCCCACCGGAGCGCTGACGACCAACTCTACCAGTTGAATCTCGTAGATACGCCCGGACACGTGGACTTTGCCTACGAGGTCTCTCGTGCCATTGCCTCCTCCGAGGGGGCGTTGCTGGTCATTGACGCCGGGCAGGGTGTGGAAGCACAGACGCTGTCGAACTTCTACATGGCGCTCGATCACGATCTCGAAATCATCCCGGTCATAAACAAAATCGATCTACCCGGGGCGCGGGTTGCGGAGGTCAAGGAACAAATTGAGCACGACCTGGGATTGGATCCCGCAACGGCGATAGAGATTTCCGCCAAGGAAGGCACGGGAATCGATGAGTTGCTCGAAGCTATCGTTATTCTCATTGCCCCGCCGGCAGGGACGTCGGATGCCCCACTCAAAGCGCGGGTATTCGACTCCCACTACGACCCGTATCGCGGAGTTATTGTGCACTTTCGGGTGGTAGACGGGCGCCTTCGCGCGGGTGATCAGATTCTCATGTGGAACACGAACGACAGCTATCGAGTTGAAGAGGTGGGGCAGTTCCGTATCATCCTCGAACCGGTGGAGGAACTATCCGCCGGACATGTCGGCTACTTCATTGCGGGGATTAAGAATATCGGAAGCGTCGGGGTCGGTGACACGATTACTCACGCAAACAATCCTGCCCCCGAGCCGCTCGACGGCTTTCGGGAAGTCAAACCCGTTGTGTTCTCTTCGGTCTTTCCCGCCGATACGGACGAGTACGAAGAGCTCGGCAAGGCGCTCGAAAAGCTGCGGCTCAACGACGCATCGCTGGTGTTCGAGAAAGACTCGTCGGCGGCTCTTGGCTTCGGCTACCGCTGTGGTTTTCTCGGCCTTCTGCATCTCGAAGTGGTACAGGAGCGTCTCGAGCGCGAGTTCGATCTCGGTATTATTCTCACGGCGCCGTCGGTGCAGTACCACCTGAAACTCAGGAACGGCGAAACCATGGATGTTGAGACACCACAAGAATTGCCGGAGCAGCACGACATTGAAGAAGCTCTGGAGCCCTATATTCGCGCCGCGATCATTTCACCGAGTGAGTATTTGGGCCCCGTGATCAATCTCTGTCTCGAGAGGCGGGGAAACCAGGAAGACCTTCGGTACTTGGACGAGGTCCGGGTGGAGCTAACCTACACAATGCCTCTCGCGGATGTGCTGTTTGACTTTTACGACCGCCTGAAGTCGGTAAGCCGCGGCTACGCATCTTTGGACTATGACATTATCGATTATCAGCCGGTCGAGCTTGTGAAGCTCGATATCTTGATTAACGGAAAACCCGTGGATGCCATGTCGCAGTTGGTATTTCGGGAGCATGCTGAGGCGAGGGCACGCCGGATCTGCAGACGCCTGAAGGAAGAGATTCCCAGACATCAGTTCAAGATCCCAATTCAGGGATCGGTCAACGGGAATGTGATTGCACGTGAGACCATCCCCGCGCTCCGGAAAGACGTTACCGCCAAGTGTTACGGCGGCGATATTACGCGTAAGCGTAAGCTCTTGGAAAAGCAAAAAGAGGGCAAGAAGCGGATGAAAGTCGCCGGGAACGTCGAGCTTCCGCAAACCGCCTTCCTATCGGTTCTGCGGACGAGTGAAGAAACGTGAGTCCTATGCTCTGAATCGTTAGCTTCCCCTCCAAC
>CAYFQV010000233.1:0-4310 GCA_964345195.1 uncultured Spirochaetaceae bacterium | reverse complement strand
GAAGTCGGAACGGGCGCGCCGATCGGCGCGGGCTACGCCGCCGGCACCGGGACGTCCGGCCGGCGGAACGCACCCGCGGGGCTGTCGCTGATCTCGCGCTACGGGGTCGGGGTGGACGCAATCGACCTGGCCGCCGCTCGGGCCGCCGGGGTGACGGTGTGCAACGCCCCGGGGGCGAACGCCCGGCCCACCGCGGAGTGGACCTTGGCAACCATCCTGGATATTGCCGGGAGGCGCATTCCGCAGCATGAGCGGGCGGCTGCAGGTCTGCGCAAGGCCGGGCCGTCGCGGATAGACCTCACCGGGGCGACGGTGGGGATTGTCGGCACCGGCCACGTGGGCATGCTCATGGCGGAGCTTCTGGAACCCTTCGGCGTGAAGATCCTTGCGAATGATCGCGGAGATGAGATCGACTGGATCGGGAACTACCGGGTGGAGATGGTGAGCCTCCCGGAGCTCTGCAGCAGCGCGGATGTGGTGACCCTCCATGCATCCGCCCGGGAACAGCTCATCGGGCAGGCGGAGTTGGACCTCATGGGTCCGACAACGATCCTGGTGAACTGCGCCCGGGGCTACCAGGTGGACAACCGCGAGGCCTGGCGGCGCGTGAAGGAGGGCCTCATCTGGGGCTACGGGATCGATGAAGCCTGGCCGGAGCCGGACCTGCACCTCGCGGGTTTGAACATTGTCGCGAGCCCCCACGTCGGATCGGACAGCGACCACGGGAAGCTCGGCATGCAGCGGATGGCGGCCGAACGGGTGATTGAGTGGCTCGAAGGCAGGCCGATCGAGTACATCGTCAACAGCGCGTAAGGCGCCGTCCCCGCCGCATATGCATGGCCGGGACGGGGGAACGTATGCATCGTCCTTGAGTCGGCAAGCTCAGAAGACCCCTAAGAGCCGCAGGGCACTCGCGGCTACGGCGGCGACAATAACCCAGCGGACCGCTTTGGCGCCGCGCTTCACGGCAAAGCGGACGCCGATCCAGGCGCCGGCCATGTTGCCGACGCCGAGGATGAGACCCAGGAGCCAGACGACTTGGCCGTATAAGGTGAAAACGCCGAGGGCGAACACGGAATAGACGAGTATGATGAGGACTTTCGTGGCGTTGGTGCGAACCAAATCGATGCCCAACAGCCAGGTGATCCCGGTGATCAGCAGGAAGCCGACGCCTGCTTGAATGAATCCGCCGTAGATGCCGATGACGAAGAAGACCGGTATCTGCAGCCACACCGAGCGGGCGCGGAAGGCGTCGTCGCCCGGCACGGGTTTGCGGATGAAGAGGGTCAGGACGACTAAGACCAAGACCAGGGCCAAGGCGATGTCAAAGACCTCTTCCGGGAGCTCGGCCGCAATGAAGGCGCCGATGACGGCGCCGGCGATCGCCGAAATCACTGCGGGGGCGGAGCCGCGAATGTCCAGTTTGCCTTTCCGGCGGAAGCGGAAGGTGCTGACGGCGTTCTGCATGAGAACGGCGACGCGGTTGGTGCCGTTGGCCACGGGCGAGGGCAAACCGAGGAAGATAAGCGCCGGGAGGGTCAGCAGTGAGCCGCCGCCGGCGAGGGTGTTCACAAAACCGGCGACCAGTCCGGCGCCGAGGAGTATGAGTGGCTCAAACCATTCGATAGGGCGGTCCTTTCTGACGCCGGCGGCCCGGGCACCCCGGGCGGCCCGCCGGTATGGGCCGTGCTGCGCGTTGGGGCTAAGGCTACCCGGAAACGGAGGAGGACGCAATGGCAGAGGAGTACGTGATTCGGAATGCGCGGCTGCGCGGCGATCGAAGCGCGCACGCCGACGAGGCAGGGTCGGATCGTGCGGCGTCGGAGGCGGCCCTGTTCGACATTCATATTCGCGGCGACCGGATTGCGGCGATCGAGCCGGCCGGAGGCGCGGGCCCGAGCGGCGACATTGACGCGGCGGGCCGACTGGTGACCGAGCCCTTCGTCAACGGCCACCTGCATCTGGACAAGGTCTACACCCTGGAACGAATCGGCAGTGAAGCCCTCGAGGCCTACCACGGCGAAGGCATGGGCGGCGCCATGACCGCCATTGAGCTGGCCTCGGCGGTGAAGCAGGACTACGACGCGGCCTGGATCGTCCCGAACGTTCGCCGGGCGGTGGAGCGGGCCATTGCCTACGGCAACACCCACATCCGCGCCTTTGCCGACGTCGACACCACGGGCAAGCTCGAGGGTGTAAAGGCGGTGCTGCAGGTCCGGGATGAGCTTCGGGACCGCTGCACGATAGAAGTCGTCGCCTTCCCGCAGGACGGCGTCATCCGCGACGACGGCGGCGAGGGTCCGGGCGCTGAGGACTACGTCCGGGAGGCGCTGGAGATGGGCGCGGACATTGTCGGCGGCATTCCATGGATCGAGCTCACCGATCTGGACGCGCAGGAGCACGTCGACCGCATGTTCGACTTGGCCCTGGAGTTCGACCGGGACGTCTCCATGCTGGTCGACGACGCCGGCGATCCCAATCTCTGGACCACGGAGATGCTTGCGTCGAAGGCCCTCGAGATGGGATGGGAGGGCCGCGTAAGCGCCCAACACGCCCGGGCCATGGCGCTCTACCCCGAACCAACGTTCCGTCGCCTGGTCGGCCTACTGAAGAAGGCGGGTGTTTCGGTGGTCAGCGATCCGCACACCGGCCCACTCCACGCCCGGGTCCGGGACCTTCGCGCCGCGGGGGTGCCGGTTGCTCTCGGGCAGGACGACTGTGCGGACGCCTACTACCCCTTCGGCCGCAACAACATGCTCGAAGTCGGCTTCCTGGCGAGCCACCTTCTCTGGATGACGAGCTTCGAAGATCTGGAGGCGATCTACGACATGCTCACCGTAGACGCGGCGCGCGCCCTCGGCATTTCGGACTACGGTCTCCGGGTGGGTGGGCCCGCCGACTGCATCGTCCTCCGTGAGGCGAGCGTTTGGGAGGCCCTCTGGGAGCACGATGCCCCGGCGCTGGTCGTCAGGGGCGGCCGTGTGGTCGGCGGGACCGATTCTCACGGCAGCGTGTAGAGCCGAACGGGGCGCATCGACGGCAAGCTTGGAAGATGCTGTTCAACCAGGTAATCCCGAACCTCCGGGGTGACCGCACGGCCAAAGGCATCCCGGATCCGCTCCCGCTCGGCAAGCCCGGCGATCATCTCGTTCATGGCGTAGCCCAGCTCGCCGATTTCATCGTGGGTCTGCACCGGCGCCGCGACGTCGTAGTTGCCGCCAATAAAGATAGTCAAGGCGTCTGCTGGACGCAGTTGGTATACAGCCAGGGTACACCCGTACAGCCTGGCCACGGTAGGGCTCCGTAGCGCTACACCGAATGTTCGAATGGGTGAATGGTGTCAAGATCCGGTGCCAACGATTCTCTTCTGTTTCGGATGTCGATTTCATTCTGAAGGTTCAGCCAGAACCGCTCGCTCGTACCGAAGTAGCGCGACAGCCGCAGCGCCATATCCACGCTGAGTCGGCGGCAGCCGTGCACAATGTCGAGGATCGAGCTCGTTGCCACGTGTAGTTCCTTCGCCAGGCGATACGGGGTTATCTCCAGGGGCTGAAGGAACTCTTCGCTGAGAATCTCACCTACGCTCGGCGTGGGAATCGTCGCGTCTTCGCGTGTATCCGTCGTACTCATATCCGGTTCTCCTAATGATAATCTGTGATCTGGACGTCGTGCGCGTTGCCGGCCTCGAAACGGAAACAGATACGCCATTGCCGGTTGATCCGGATGGAGTGGAATCCTTCCCAGTCCCCGTGCATCTGCTCAAGGTGGTTGCCTGGCGGTACGCGCAAGTCGTTCTCGTTCTCAGCGGAATCGAGCAACAATAGCTTGTTAAGCGCTCGTCGTTGAATATCGTGTGGCAAGCGCTTGGACAAACGCTGGTGGTATACAAGCTCACTGTCGCGGTCCCCGAACGAACGAATCATGTCATAGTATCTGAAACACAGATGCATCTGTCAAGTAGATACAATCGGTATTACGCCCTTAGCACGCGTGATCGGATAGCCGCGTACTCCGGCATTCAAGCGGCGTAAGGAAGCCGCAGCGCTTGCGGGCCGCGTTCTCACAGTCCTGCTTCGTCTGTCCGTCCTGCGGCCCGATGAACTGCGACCCAAGCGAGATCACTATCGTCCTCCGTGAGGCGAGCGTTTGGGAGGCCCTCTGGGAGCACGATGCCCCGGCGCTGGTCGTCAGGGGCGGCCGTGTGGTCGGCGGGACCGATTCTCACGGCAGCGTGTAGAGCCGAACGGGGCGGTTACGGCCGCGGAGTTGATGTTCGCCGAGGTCTATGAGGTCATCGGCGGATGTGCCGA
>CAYFQV010000232.1:0-4322 GCA_964345195.1 uncultured Spirochaetaceae bacterium | reverse complement strand
GACGGCCACACCATCTCCAATGTCGAAGGCGTCGATGCTGCCCTCGGGAACGTATACGTCGGCCACATCTCCGGAATCCGGGTCCAGCGAGCGGAGCCCGGAGCTCTCACCTTCAGTTGTCACGAAGAAGAGCGCGTTATCGCGGAATCGTGGCGGCGATCCCGCGGCGAATCGGCAGTCGGATCCGACGGAGCTCCCGACGGCACGATCCAAACCTTTGGTGACGACACGCCACGCGCCGCTTGAAAGCGTGATCTCGCCGAAGTCGGGGTTCTCGTTGAGGCCGTAGTGCTCCATCGCGTTTACCGCGAGGAGGGCGCGATTCCCATCCACGAAGACCGGGACGCCGTACTGACGGGGGCTTTCGTCGCTCAGCTTTATTCGAGGCGCTTGTCCCGCAGCGGTCGCCGTCGGATCAAAGCCGGCGAGATCAATCCAATACAGATCGTTCCGCGCCTCTCGCTTGCCCCGATACTCATAGCCGGTAAACAGAAGGTGTCGTCCATCCTCTGTAACGGAGAACTCTTCTACCCCGCAGAAATCCGGCGTAAGCCGCGTCAGCGTTCCGTCGATAGCCCTGAGGAACAGTGCGGACCGGGTATCTGTTGTGAATCCCGCGCCGTTGGACCACATCGGAATCTCGTTGACGCGCGTTACCGAAGCCTCTTTCCGGGCCTTGCGCTCCTCCTCATCTACATGGTCGAGGGTCCCCTGCAAGATGACGCGTCCATCTTGCAGGACACGCAGGTCGCTCGCCACGAAATCAGTGCGAAAGGCCGGCACCGCTTCCCCGCCGGTAATCGAAATGCGGTAGAACTGCGTGAACCTTTCGCCCTCTTCACGCTTTTTCCGGTCATCCGGGTCCCGATCGGATGCGAACAAGAGGTATTCCTCATCTTCCCAGGCATACGCCGAAACACGTCCACAGGCGCTAAGGCGCGTTGGAAGGCCCGCGGTCGCCGTCTTGACCTCCGATCCCGCAATCCGGATCATCCACAAATCAGTTGCGTAGCGATTGTCCTCGTAGCGGGCCTGGTGCACGCGGAACGCCAAGTGCCCGGCATTCCGCGAGAACCGAGGCTGTGAGATGAAATTATACGACAGGATGTCACGGAGCGTGACGGCGGTTTGAGCTTTCATGAGAGACAACTCCCGGTACAAAGATTGTCCGCAGTATACAATCCCGCGCTTTGCTGTCAAACGCAGCGCGTATTTGCTTCGCCATTTGTGTTATACTCCGAATTTGTATGCAGTCGCTGACCCTTCACTGTCTTACGGGTGATCCTGATCTCGCCGAGGCACTACGAGGCTTATCAGACGCCCGTGAGCTCGACTTTCAGATACGGATTTACGACCCCGGATCCGAGCCGACGCTATCCGGCGACGGTGCGCACGCCGGCGTCCTCATGATTGATGTAGATTTCTACGGCGAGGAGGTAACGGAGCTTCTGCCCGGGTACGCCGGCGCCGGCAGCATAGTGGTAGGAAGCGTCGAGCAGGAACGTGCACTCGGACAAGCCACCAGCATGTTCGACAGCGAGCTCCTCCTGAAAGATCCGGATTACCACCTTGTGTCTCTCATTCCGATCATGGTACGCAAGATTCTCCGCAACCGGGACTTGCACACGACCCATGAGGACATTATCCGCTCCAGCGAACGTCGTTATGAGGATCTCGTGCAGGCTATCCCGGATGTTGTTTACAAGATCGATCCGGACGGTTACTTCGTGTTCGTCAACGAATCGATCCGCAGCCTCGGATACGAGCCGGACGACCTGCTCGGGCGGCATTTCAGTAGACTCGTGGCTGAAGAAGAGCTTCCCCGGATAAGCCGCCGCTACCTTCTCCCCAAGCTGCGTGGAACACAAACCGGCAGCACTAGAGCCCCGGGTCTCTTTGATGAGCGCCGAACCGGAGACCGTCGCACCAACTCATTGGAAATTCGTCTAAAGAAAAAGAGCGACGGCGGAAGCTCCGGCGGTATCATTGCATCGTTGACATCCTACGGGGAGATCACCGCAACCGGTCACTACCTCGGCGACACGGCGGAACGACACTTTACCGGCACCGTGGGAATCATCCGTGACATCACCCAGCGCCGACAGTCGGAAGAGCGGCTCACACAGCTATCCCTCGCTATCGAGCAGATCGCCGTCGGCGTCTGCATTACGGATCACCGGGGCGTTGTGAGCTATGCTAATCCCTTCTTTTTCCGGCTAAACATGCTGGAGCCCGGCAAGGCCTTGGGCGCGAACCTCCGGCGCTTCGCTCGCCGCTACCTGCAGGAAGAGACCTTTAGCGAGATCATAAAAGCTCTGAGCGCCGAGGAAGCCTGGGAGGCGGACAGAATCGTGTGGAAGCGCTCCGGTGAATCGTACTGGTCGTGGCTGAAAGTCTATCCCGTGCGCAACGTGGAAGGCACCGTCGCGCAGTACATTATTTTTCAACAGGATATTACCGAAAGGAAACGCGGTGAGAGCAATCTGCGCCGAGCCCTCGAGACGCAGCGTCTCGCCGTCAGATCGATTCATCACCGTGTTCGCGCAAGTCTGGAGACACTGAGCAGTCTAACGACAAGCATTGCGGATGCGGCGGGAGAGCACCCGATTACACCGGAGCGGCTCATCCGCTACGTGGCCGAATTCCACGAGTTTGCCCATGAGGGAAACGAAACCGATCACTGCGATCTCGGAAGCTTTCTCGAGACAGGATTGGCTCAGCTCTTGCCCGTGGAATCGCGGCGCAGCCGGAGATTCGGACTCCAGGTCGATGTGACGGCTGCCGGCGTCCCGGTGCTACTCGCGCTTCCGTTGGTGGTCGTCCTGGGCACCATCGTTACAATCGTGGCGAACCGCATCTTCCCTCGTCAAAGCCGCGACATGATTGTGGTCACCGGAGAAGTCCGGGATCACTCATTGGCAATGAGTGTTCGCCACCCGGGCGAGACCCCGTTCGGGGGGAAAGGTGACGGCTCAGGCACAGAGCCTCCCGGCACCGGGGAGCTGGAGCTCATTACGGCCACGATTTCCCAGGTAGACGGAAGCTTCGATACCCGCGACGCGGAAGGCTACACCAGCCATCACGTAACTCTTCCGCTGCCGACGCATGGCGAAGCGTGAAACTGCGAATCCATCTACACCTGCGAAAGGTGGGCGCGTAGATTAATCCGGGGGTGACGGCGTACTATGCCGGCGAACGAGGGAGAAGCCTGTGAACTGGATAACCGGAACGAGCAGCACCGTAGCGCAACAAGTTTCCGAGCTCATTGCAGAGCGGCTTAGAACGGTTGTGAAGCAACGCGAACGAGCGGTTCTGGCCTTGCCCGGCGGACGATCGATTGCGCGTGTCGCCGAGTACTTGGCCGCCGAGGACCTTCCATGGTCGGCCGTGCACGTCTTTCTGGTAGACGAGCGCTGCGTTTCCGTGAACGACACGGCCAGTAACTACCAAGCACTCCGGCACGTTTTTTTCGAGCCGCTTCTCAACAGCGAACGCCTAGCGCGAGACAACGTCCATCTTCCGCAGGAAATCGGTCGCAGCAACTGTGATGCCGAAGCCTACACCCACGAGCTGGCGGGAGTGGCCCCGTCCCGCGAGGCCGGATTCGATGTCGTGTTGTTGGGTGCCGGCGAAGATGGACATATTGCATCCCTTTTCCCCGATCACCCGTCGGTCCGCGAAACCGGTCGTCGCTTTATTATTTCAGACAACGCGCCGAAGGAGCCCCCGCGCCGGGTCTCCGCCTCTCGCGAGCTGATCGAAAACGCATCCACCGCAGTGGTTCTTTTTCTCGGCGAGGGAAAACAGGAGGCAATGCGGGACTTCCGCCATACGGATTCGCCGGTGGAGGAACGCCCCTGCCGAATGCTCTACCGCGTAAGCGACGCCTGGGCGGCGACGGATTTGGCCTAAAACCTGAAGCCGAAAGAGCGTCAAAACCGAGACCGGCGTGCACCGGCGCGGGGCGCCCGCCCGCGCACGGCCGGTAATACGGTCTTATGGGCAGGTGACTTCTCGACCCGTGTTACGCAATGGTGATGTCCTGCTCCAGATATACATCTTGAATTGCGTGCAGGAGCTCGACTCCTTCCTTCATGGGGCGTTGGAACGCCTTCCGGCCGGAAATCAGTCCCATGCCGCCCGCACGCTTATTGATAACCGCAGTCTTGACCGCCTGTTCAAGGTCGCCCTTGCCGGAGGAGGCGCCGCCGGAGTTGATCAGGCCGGCGCGTCCCGCATAGTTGTTCAGGACCTGATAGCGGGTTAGGTCAATGGGATTGTCCGAGGTGAGCTCGCTGTAGACACGGTCATCGATCTTTCCG
>CAYFQV010000231.1:0-4353 GCA_964345195.1 uncultured Spirochaetaceae bacterium | reverse complement strand
TTCATCTGTCCGTTTCCGGCAGAGTTCGCGCTCGGAGTGGAGGACGACCGCCGGGATCTCGTCACCCGGGCCGAACATGCACGCGTGAAGGTGCTCGATCTCAGCCTTTACGATCTGACCATCGAGATCCTGCGTGACCGCGACATCCTCGATCAGATCCTTGAGGTGGAGCAGGAAACCGAGAAGGCGGAATTCAAAGAGCTGCTTCAAGGGGTGCTCGATCCCCACGAGCACCTGATCCCCAAGATTGGCGCGGCGATCGAGGCCACCCCGCACGATGTGATATTTCTGTCCGGCGTGGGCGAGGTCTACCCCTATATCCGGTCGCACAACGTGCTGAACAACCTGCAGAGCACGGCCAAAGATGCCCCGACCGTTCTGTTTTTCCCCGGGAGCTACACGCATGCGCTCGCGACAGGTGCGTCGCTCGATCTCTTCGGTCGCCTGCACGACGACAAGTACTACCGCGCTTTCAACATTCTGAATTACGAGGTGTGATCGGATGGCCGAGCTTCTCCAAGACATTTTTGAAAAACCGGTCGACCGTCCCATCGACGGCGTCATTAAGGCCGACGACAAGGCCAGCCTGGGTATGGAGCTGGAGGAGTACGTCATCACGGATGAGATCGCCCGGCGTCTCGAAGACTTCCTCGAGGCGTACAACAACTACGACACGTCGAACGGCGTGTGGATTTCCGGGTTCTTCGGTTCAGGCAAATCACACCTGCTCAAGATGCTGGCGCTCGTGCTGGAAAATCGTGAACTGGATGGGCGTCGCGCTGCCGACATTTTCGGTGACAAGCTGAAAGATCAGCCGATGTTGAGTGGGGCGTTGCAGAAGGCTGTCTCGATCCCGTCCAAGTCCATCCTGTTCAATATCGACCAGAAGGCCGATGTCATTTCCAAAACGGATGTCGATGCGCTGCTGGCGGTGTTCCAGAAGGTGTTCGATGAGGCCTGCGGGTTCTATGGCAAGCAACCGCATATCGCGCAGTTCGAGCGGGACCTTCACGGGCGCGGTTTGCTGGATGCATTCAAAGAGGCCTTTGAGAAGGCCGCGGGTAAATCCTGGGAACGCGGCCGGGAACAGGCCCTGCTGGAAGCTCCAAACGTCGCGCGCGCCTTCGCGCAGGTCACAGGCGGCGATCCGGCGGATGCAAAAGATATTCTGCCCCAATACCGCAAGGATACGCGCGTCTCGATCGAGGATTTCGCAGGGACAGTGAAAGCCTGGATCGACCAACAGGAGCCGCATTTTCGGCTGAACTTCTTTGTCGACGAGGTTGGACAGTACATCGCCGACAACGTCAAGCTCATGACGAACCTGCAGACGATCGCGGAAAGCCTGAACACCATATGCAAGGGTCAAGCCTGGATCATCGTCACCGCGCAGCAGGAAATCGCCTCGGTCATCGGGGATCTCACCCAGCGGCAGGAGAACGACTTCTCGAAGATTCAGGCGCGTTTCAACAACCGGGTCCCGTTGAACTCTGCGGACGTGGCGGAGGTGATCCAGAAACGCCTGCTGGCCAAGACGGACAAGGGTGCGGTGACCCTCGGGAACCTACATGATCGTGAGGAAAACAATCTCAAGACGCTGTTCGACTTCGCTGACGGGTCGATCAAGCTCAAGAATTACCGCGACCGGGATCACTTCATCTCCAGCTATCCGTTCCCGCCCTATCAATACACGCTGTTCCAGATGGCCATCACTGGCTTGTCGGAGCACAACGCCTTCGAGGGGCGGCACAGTTCGGTGGGCGAGCGGTCCATGTTGGGCGTTTTCCAGCAAGTGGCCAAAGAGCTCAAGGAGCAGCCGGTCGGCGGACTGGCGACCTTCGATCTCATGTTCGAAGGCATCCGTTCTGCACTGAAATCATCAGTCCAGCAGAGCATCCAGATCGCCGAGCGAAACCTTGACGATCCTTTTGCGGTTCGCGTTCTCAAGGTCTTGTTCCTTCTGAAATACGTAAAGGAATTCAAGCCGTCCGTACGCAATATAAGCGTTCTGCTACTCTCGGAATTCGAGGCGGATCAGGTCAAGCAAAAGCGCCGGATCGAGGAGGCCTTGGGGGTTCTGGAGCGCAACACGCTGATCCAGCGCAATGGGGATGTTTACGAGTTCCTGACGAACGAGGAAAAAGACGTCGAAGCCGAGATCAAGGGCCTCGATGTCGACCCATCAGAGGTCTCCAAGGAACTCGAAACACTCGCATTCGACACGGTCCTGCGTCACCGCAAGATCAAGCACCTGGCCACGGGGAGCGACTATCCGTTCACTCGCAAGCTGGACGATCATGCTCTTGGGCGGGAGTACGAGTTGTCGATCAACCTCATCTCTCCGTTCAGCGATGAAGTTGATCACGCTGAAGCAGTGCGGATGAAGAGCATGTCCCACGAAGAGCTGGTCGTTCTGATGAAAGCGGACGCAACCTTCGTGCGGGACCTCATTCTCTACAAGCAAACCGACAAATTCATACGCCAAGCACGCAGCGGCTCACCCCAGCCGGGGCGCGATCGTATCGTGGCCGAAAAAGGGGAGCAGAACGGGCGCCGGGCGAAAGATCTGGAAATGCGCCTGCGCAAACTCATGGGTGCCGCGCGGATGTTCGTGCGCGGGGATGAGCTGGATATTGGTGTTGAGGATCCGCAGGAACGCGTCGTGAAGGCCTTCCAGACGCTTGTCGACAAGGTCTACACCAACCTTCCGATGCTGCGCGGGGTCAGTTATTCCGAGGCGGACATCAACAAGGCGGTCCAGGCCGACAACGGATTGTTCGGTGAGGATGGGCCGGGCTTGAACGAAGCCGAACAGGATGTGCTCAGCTTCATCAACGCGCAGGCCCGGAACGGCGTGAAGGTCTCGGCGAAGTACCTGACCGAGCGGTTCACCATGAAGCCCTATGGCTGGCCCACGACGGCGGTTCTGTGCTTCGCGGGCAGCCTTGTCGCGAAGGGCAAGATCGAGGCGCGGGTCGACAGCACGGTGACCGAAGGGCTCGACCTGGCCAAGGCGCTCTCCAACAGTCACGCGTTGCCCAATATCCTGCTGACCCCGCAGGCCGAGTTCAGTGCCGCCCAGATCCGCAAGGCCAAGGATCTCTATCAGGAGCTCTTCTCGAAACCGGCCGGGGGCACGGATGCACGAAACATCGGCGCCGAATGGGCTGCCAGTGTCGATGAGCTGGAGGCTGAGGTCGATGACCTCACGCGCCAGAAACACGACTACCCGTTCATGACCGCGCTGGAGCCGTTCCGGGATCGACTCAACTCCATGAAGGGCAAGTCTGCGGTATGGTACATTACCGAGCCTGCAAAGGCCGAGGATGACCTGCTGGACGCCAAGGAGGACGTCTACGACAAGATCAAGTCGTTCATGGCCGGCGCGCAGAAGGGCATTTACGACGATGCGCGGGGCACGCTCACGCAGCAGGGCGCGAACCTCGACTACGTTGATGTCGAGGCGGCTCAGGCGCTGCGTACCGCGCTGGACGATCCGGAGTGCTACAAGGGCAACGCGATCCAGTCGCTCAAGAACGATCTCTATGAGCTGAAGAACAAGGTCGAGCACAAGGTCCTCGAGGAACGCAAGGCGGTCGAGAGGGCGGCGGACGAGGTCGCCGCGAAGGTCACCCAGATGGCGGAATTCCAGGCGCTGCCCGAGCAGAGCCAGCAACAGATCACCGCCCGGATCGCGTCCCGCAAGACCGGGCTGGACCGGATCGAGCTCATCCCCGTCCTGCGCGACAGGTCCAACGACATCCGCAACAACCTCTTGGCGGAGGTCATCGGCGAGATCGACCGGATGAACCGCCCCGCACCGGGCCCAACTCCGACAGGCGTGAATGACCCGCCCGCTCCGGCCCCGCAGCCGCCCAGCTACGTCAACGCCTCCCAGGTCAAGGTGACCTTCGCCAAGCCGTACCTGGCCGACGATGCGGACGTGGACGCGTACATCGAAGAACTCAAGAAGACCCTGCTGGCCGAGATCCACGCAGGCAAGAAAGTGATCGTCTGATGGACACCAACGCGCTCCAATCCTTCGCCCAGGCCGCGCGGAACCTCCTCATCGACCAGGTCACCTCGAAGCTCGATCTGGTGCTGGCCGAGGGCGCGCCCGCGCGGCGCGAATACCCGGAGGCGGTGAAGGATCTGGAAAACGCGATCCGCAAGGACGGGCGGAGCCAAGTCATCGAACAGGTCGCCTACACCTGGTTCAACCGCTTCACCGCCCTGCGCTTCATGGATGCGAACGGCTACACGCAGGTGCGCGTCGTCTCCCCCGCCGACGGCGCCACCCGGCCCGAGATCCTGACCGAGGCGCTGGCCGGCAACATCCCCGACGGCGCGCCG
>CAYFQV010000230.1:0-4451 GCA_964345195.1 uncultured Spirochaetaceae bacterium | reverse complement strand
AAAGAAAGGACGGCTACGGCTAACCTAAATTTCCCTCATAGCTGTCTTGACGAAAGGGAGCCGCTCAAGCGACCTGTATGCGAACTTAATGGTCTCGGGAGGTGAGTGCCTCGGAGACGTTAGTCACGAGGCTTATCTCGCCTGCACGACTGACGCTAAATGAAACGTTACGGCGATTTAATGAAACGTGTAGTGAAGGAGTAGCAACACTGCTTTGATGGAGTTACAGCCTCGGCAAGCGTACTTGGTAAAGCATTATAGGGTATGGCGTTATACTAATACTTTATCGAGTGCTCGTGGTGGCGCGTATTTTGCTGAGGAGTACTGGGGGTTCGTGCGCCATGACAAAAATACTATTGATTTTTCAGAGGATGTTTTTGATCGGCGTCCTATGGCGGGCAATAGACACTTCGATCGTCATTTTCGACAATATAAAGAGTTTAACGATGCATATCTTCAGTCGTCTTCCGATAGTCGTGTTGATCGTGTTTTTCTTGGGAGCTAATGGCACGTTCGTCACCGCCCAAACGAATGCACCGCCAGTAATCGGGAACGAAATCGGCAACGTCGCACGGCGGGTCCATTCGTATCCGCTCTTCAGTTACTATGTTGACGCGGCGAGGCCAGACGACCGTGTTCTCGAACTTGATTTATTAACAATGATCAGTCTTCCAATAGCTTTGATTCATCCTGCACTCTCACCCAGGGATGTGAGCTTGCCAGCGTATCTAAATCCCTTGTTCTTGAGCTTTTCTTCTCTTGCACTTGCTGATGATGTGCAGAACCAACAAGTCTATCTTTTTGGCGGTGGGAGCCGCATCCCCATTCTCGAAATGGCCGGGCCGCTCCGGCTCGCGCCGTTTCTTGCGATTGGTCCTGTGTTTCTGGGCGGGCATTATTTTACCGTGTATGAGTTTGACGAACCCCGACTTGGCCAAGAGTACGAAACGTTCTTTCTTGGCCCGTTTGCTGTGGGATCGACGGTCTTCGAAGGCATTCCAGAGGGGTATACAAGCGCGGCTATCGACGTGGTTGGTATTCTCAGCCGATTCGACCTACTGTTACCGATTCATCTGGGCGGGTTCATAAGTGGAAATCCGGGGTCGAGCTGGATAAAGGTGTTACCGCGCCTCACTCTCGATATGGCGCAATCGGACCCATTCTCCTTTCAAATCGGTTTTGAGTTCAGACCCTCGTTCGGACACAGAAGGGCTACAGAACTCGAGCCAATAGCCGGGGAGGCACAGGAATGATCAACAGCACTATTACCTTGATTGGACGGTTGGCTATTGCAACAGGTTTGGTTGCGGTCCTTAGCTCCTGCTTCTCGCTAATCTCCCTCGACGGTCCGCCAGTCGGAGATAATCCATATCTCGTCGATAGATCTTTTTCCCATGACGAGCTGGTGGACGGAATGAACAAGCTACGCGGTGAGACTGGCCTTTCCTTGGCCGTCGAGTCCATCGATGGAGTCGTTAATGGGTACGCAGATGTTTCTGAACTCAGTCCATTGGAGGACATTCACTCGTTCATGAGACATGAGCCAATGGTAAGAGCGCTACATTTGTTTGAGCAGCGAATGCCACTCCTGTACACGCGGTCCTACCACCAAAACATGAACGACGCGGAGTTTCTGTCATATCATGTTCCCTTGGTTCATTCTGCAACATTTGGACCCATAGAGAACGATTTTGAGGTTCCGGAGCACACACACCTGGGTTTGACTTACATAAGCGTTGGAGCCACCGGTGGACACGATGTCATTGCACTGCTCGACTTCGAGCAAGTACGCCTTGGGCCAACCGGGTTTGTTCGTGCTATGGACACTGCCGCAATGCAAGTTGAAACTTACATGCACCCCGGTATCGACAGATTTCCGGTTCCTGTTGACAGTTTCGTTACGTATCCGCGGGCGAGCGAAGGGCAGAGGTTCGTCCCCGAGTTGGAACCGCTCCAAGTCCGGACGATACGGCGTCGGCTTCTGCCGGTGGAGCGCAACGGGCAGATCGTCGGGCACAGGACGTTCTTCGAGGGATATGTTATCGGTGATCACAATGTATATTTGGCGCTTTTGTTGGACTCGACGGAAAGCTCCGCAGGCGCAGAACGTTCCCGATCTGACTATACGGGCACTGTAGGAGCCGTTGTTCTCGTCTACGAGACGGAGGAAGGCCTTCGGGCAGCGATAGAAGGCGCTACCGATCAAGAAGGGTATGATCTCTTGACTGGCTACAACGCTGCCGGATTCGATCGAGATGGGCGTGCCGAGGATGGGCGCCGCTTTGAGGGGCGACTGACGCCTTTGGGTCGTAGCGGGTTCGGAACAACAACGTTCCCCGACGGTCGAGCGGTGACCGGTCGGTATGTAGCCGACGAGCTTGTTGGAATCGCTATCGAGGAGAGCCCAAATGGTGATCGGCTAATCGGATACTGGGACGGAAACGTCAAGGAGGGCGAGTACGTGCAGGTGGGACTAGAAGGCGCGGTACAAATTGTGGAGTACCGGGAAGGCGATCGAGTTGGCGCGCGGCCATACTCAAGTCCGCTGGAAAGCGAGAACTGGATCTGGCTTGCTGAAATAGTTCCAGATTCCGAACCCCATGCCGTCTCTGTCGATGCCGGAATGCGGTTATGGCAAATCGGAGATTCAGACGTTCTCATCCAGGACGCCAATGGTGATCAGTACACCGGCCCGTTACGTTCATCAGAGCCCACCGACGCACGTATCGTCTATGCCGACGGGTCCGAATACGCCGGTGAGGTTATCGACCGAGTCCCCGACGGCGACGGACGTCTGGTTACTTCCGATGGCGTTACACTCGAGGGATCTTTTGCTGACGGGTTGCCTGATGGCACAATGCTCAGAATCACCGAGGACACAGTAGACGAGGTTCGCTACTACGAAGGTCGACTTGTCGGTAAAGCGGATGCCGGCGAGGATGAGGCGGAGCCCGGTCGTGAGCAATCCATTTCGATTGAAGAGTATATTCGTACAGCAACCAGAGCGCATAGAGAGTTTGTTGGCGCGGTGCGTCAACAGAGAATCGATGATGTCCTTTCGACGATAGAGGCTACTGTGACCATCTCTGCGCAGGCGGCCCAGGCGGTCGCCGATGCAATGGAAGAGTACAACCGTGAAGCAGCACGCCAGCGCGACGCGCTGGCGGCGACGCAGGACGGTACACCGGCGCCAGGGCCAGCTATGGGGAGGGCATGGTCGTCGGGTGTTCCTGATGCGGCTCCCGGTGGCCAACTCTCCTATTTAGTAGAAGGGGCGGAGGTCTACTATCAGCAGTATCTTGCAGCTCACCGAAGCGGGGATACGGCTGCGGCGAGTGAGTCATATCGCGGGCACGAGTTAACGGTGCGAAACGCTGAACAACTTCAGCGACAGTTGCGAGAAGCAGGCGAGTGATCCGATAGGTAATCGCCAACTCACAGGTAGTACCGGCGAACTTCGTTCAGAGCGGGGCGCTCGGCATCGTTTCCGATGTCGAGCGTCGTATTCATTCCGCTTCAACCGGTATCCGCAACTCCGCGATGGTGGCGTATTCGCCGCTTCCGGTGTATCGAAGGGAACCGCCATGGCGTTCGGCACTTGAGCGAACGACCGAAATTCCAAGTCCCGTCCCTCCGGACTGCGTTTTTGTTGTTGCAAAGAGGTCTTCGCCCGGACTGGGTTTGCCGAAAGTCTGTACAGTGAAGCCAGTACCCTGGTCACACACCTGAAAGAGCACGAAGCATTCGTGTTCAGCGACTCGAATGCAGACTCGCTGGTCGCGGGACGTGAGTGCCTCGCAGGAATTCTTGACCAGATTGATCAGAGCCTGTTCCACTAAGGCGGGGTATCCGAGGAAGGCCGGAACCGCATCGTCGCAGACGAGCTCCAGGTGTGCCGTGTACTGCCGGGCCATTATTCGGGTAAAACGTTCTACCCGCGCCCCTATCTCGATGGGGTCGGTCGATTGTGGCTCGGTCTGAGTCGAGTCGTGCCCGTAGCGGGTGATAATACGTACCACGTCGTTGATCAAGAACTGTACCGACACGGCCACGGCTGAGAGAAGCTCGGTAGTCTCGGCGACGTCCGCGGCTGCGAAATCCCGATCGAGAAACGGCGCACCCAAGGTGCAGGGCGGATGATGCGCGAAGACCAAGATCTGTCGCTCACGGGCATCCGCGTCTCGCGTTTGGGTCCGCAGATACGATAGTTGGTTCTGTCCGAAATAGCCTTCAGATGTATCCAGAATGATTACGCGAACTCGTCCCACGTCGATGATCGTCGGCCGGCCGCATGGCTCGCACGAAAGTTGTGTGAAGACCTCCGCAACTGTGGTCGACTGATCGTGGTTCCCTGGCACGACGGCTACACGATCTGCCACCGTAGAGAACTCTTGTCTCGTTAAGAGCGTCTTTCCCGGAGGCGCAAGGTGCAGATCAGTCAGATGGACAAT
>CAYFQV010000229.1:0-4457 GCA_964345195.1 uncultured Spirochaetaceae bacterium | reverse complement strand
CGGATAGTCCGCCGACATCCCGCGAATCATGAAGTATAGAGAGCGGCGGAAGAATGCCGATACCGGGGCATTTCCATGCACACCTCAAGGTTCACGTGAGGACGGCACCGTAATCTTACTTAGCTAGTCCGACGTGGCATGTTGTTCTTGATAAAGAATCCAAGCCTCTGATGGCCGTTTTGCTTGTAGTTCTCCCTCCCTGGTGTATAGTTGAGTTAGACGCTAATACTTAGCAGTCCAGCCCTTTTGCCTTCTTTTGATTGTGTCCATCCGGGCTGAGATACAGAGGAGAACAGTTGTGAAGAACTTGTTGAGCGGCAAAGTGCGGAGCTTTCTTGTGGCAGGCGGGCTGGTGTTGATGCTGTCCGGTGTCCTTGTCGGATGTGACAGCCTCCTTGGCGGGCTCACCAACGACGACGCCGATACCAACCAGACCGACGATACAGGAAACGACGGGGATGGAAGCGGCGATTCGGGCTCGGGCGAGCTTGCCGCTCCGACATTCAGCCTGGAACGCGGTCAATATGTCGGGGCACAGACCTTGGAGATCGAAACGGAGACCGACGGGGCGGAGATTTACTATGTCTACGGGTACGGAGATCCCGTCGCCGAGGGGCAACGCTATGACGGCCCGCTGACCATCGAAGAAACGCAGGTCATAGGCGCCGTCGCGAAGGTGAATGACGACAAGGCGTACGCACGCCAATACATCGCTATCTTCGACTCACAGGAAGCTCTCGACACCGGCAACCAGATCGCCAACGGCAACTTTGACGCCGGCGGAGCGGCCTGGTTCTTCTACGACTACGCCGGCGGTGACAACACGATCTTGGACGCTACGGTCGCCGATGTTGACGGCGACGGCGACAAAGAGCTCAAGATCAGCTTCACCGACGACGGCTCGGAGAACTGGCACATTGGTACGGGCTTCGACATCGGCTTTCCAATAGCTGAGGGCGATCTTTGGGAGATCGAGTTCACGGCGTGGCTCAGCGACTCCTATCCGACGGCATCCCGGAAGTTCAACGTGCAGTTCGACAGCCTCGGCGTAACCGGCGCGCCCTTCGAGCACTACTTCTGGGAGGCCCGCAAGCTCACCAAGGAGGCCCGCACCTTCACCATTCCCGTTCCTGTGTATGAACAGACCGGCTTCAGCTACCCTGCGGCGCGATTCGCCATGAACTTTGGGGAGTTCGGCGGACCGGACGCCGCGACGATCTACGTTGACGACGTTTCGGTAACGCCTGTACGAGATCCGCGAACACTCGACGAGCTCAACGTCGAAAGCGACGCGCAAGACGCCATTCTGAGCACGCTCCAAGAGCTCGAGGTCAATGACGCCGTACAACCCTTCTCAACGATCACGACAAGCAACGTCACGGAGTACCACCTGGCATTTGTCGACGAGCTCGAATTGGTCGCGGACGACTACCCCGACCCCTCAACCTTCGCACTGCCGGATCTCTCGATTCTCCGAGGTCTTCGGGCCCTTCGGGTGGACGGACTTCCCCTCGACGACGCCGACATTGAAACGATCGGGAGTACTGATACGCTTCGCTACCTGAACATATATGGAAGCGAAGACACAGGCTACGAGCTCGCCTTCACCCAACTTGATCCCCTCGCCGACGTGCAGGACCTGTCCAGTCTTAACATGGGTGGACTCTTGCCGGTGAGTGTCACGGAGTGGACCGAGCTGGTTACGCCTGCGAACTTCCCGAAGCTGGATCGTATTCTCCTGCGCCACTCTTTCGAAGCCGATTCGGTGACTTCGGCGGACCTCACCGCCATGGTGGACGCCGTCGCCGTCTTCGTAGACGCCGGGACCAGCTTCAGCGAAGTGCAGCTTTCCGGCACAGCTAACGCCGCCTTTTCCCAGGAGAATGTGCAGACCCTCATCGACGAAGTCTGGCTCCCCTCGGCGGATACGCTCCGCAGTATCTCCTTCGACCCGAGTGACGCAAACAACAAACAGCTTGAGACTATCGGCACGCTCGCCAACCTGGATCTCATCAACGCGGCTGGGTCCGACAAAATAACCGACTTCACGCCGATCGCCGATTTGCCGCGCATGAGCTATCTGGAGCTCTACGCAACCAATTTCGATGATGAGGATCTGGCGGCCATTAGCGGCTTGAACTCCCTGCGGGTGTTGAACATGCCCGACACGCAGATAACCGACATAACGCCCTTGCAGACGCTACTGGACAACGGGGCCTTCGCGAACGATGGGCTAGTCAAACTCGATGGGAATCCGCAGCTCGATCTCAGCCCGGACACGGCAAACGGCGACGTACTTTCGGCCCTCGAAGCAGCGGGCGTAGACGTCAGGTACGAGGCCAGTCAAACCGAAGCGACCGCCACGGGCGGCGGTTCGGGCTCGGGCGAACTGTGGGGCACTTCCTCCAGCTTTGACGCCATGGCGGTGGAACACCCAATCGAGGATGAGTTTGCCGACGGTGTATTCCGTACACGCATTTCCATATCGACCGCTCCGGCCCTCTTCGGCTACTTCGCCGACGAGGAGCCCTTCTACGATCAAGACTCGATTCAGTTCAGGCTGAACATCGGCGTGGAAGACGGCACCATTCCCGAAGGCACGTACTCGCTTGTCGACGACTCGAACGAGATCGGCGACATGCGCTCCGCCCTAGTCCTGGATGAGGCTTCGGTCGACTTCGGATCGCTCTCCGAAGCGGAACGGGTCGCCGACGTCGTGTCCGAAGCCGACTACAACAGCGACGCCGAGATCACTGCAAACAATTACGAGCGCCTTTCCACGGGTTCAGTTGAAGTTTCGCGCGACGGCTCCGACTACACCCTGACATGGGACCTGAGCACCGAGTTCGACACGGAGATCAGCGGCAGCTATACCGGTCCCATTGACCTCGAGCTCGGCGACCCGGAAATCACCACGCTTTCGCCGAATGAAACCGTAGTGGGCGAGTTCGTCGCTCGTGACGACTGGCAGGCCTACGCCTACTCGATCGATCCTACAGCGGATGTTAACTACAGCGTGAGCATTGCCGACGAGTGGTCGGGTTACGCCGGCAACGCAGATACCTACGTTGAGGTTTATGGGTCGGAGTCGGCAACAAGCCGGGCCGGCTTCGCGTCACTACCATTTATCGCCGACGCGGCGGACGAAGACAAGGTAGAAACCCCCTTTGAGATCAATCCGCTCAACGAGGATTTGGCGTCGTCAACGCAGTATTTGCTAATCGTCGTGAGCTCCGACAATCCGGGCACAACATCCTACGAGATCACGGTGACGGAGGAGCTCCAAGAGTAGAGCTTGTGGCGCTTGGCGGATCGGCATGTCCCGGGGAACCTGAATCCCGGCGGTGGGACGTCAAGACGCCAAAGAGCCTTCAGTTAACGCCCCGAGCTGCGCGCGTAATGCATCCGCAGCTTCGGGGCGCTCTCGGGCGCCGCCTACGAACGAGCACGGTCGTGAAGCCACCGGCGAAGCTCGATGGTTCCTTACCTTTTATCAGGTTATCAGGCGGTTAGCTTGCCCGCACTTCCCGCCCCTGTCCACGCCATACATACAGCGCGGTCCCGAAGAGTACGACGAAAATCGCCGCACCGATGGCCGCGGTGATAGCGACACCAGGGACGTCACCCGACTGTCGCACCCAAATCCCGACGTAGGCGTAGGCGTACACAATCGCGAACAGCGGATCCCGAAATAGCCACAGGAGGAAGCCGCCGAGTAGGATGCCGACAATCGACATGATCACGCCCCAGGCCTCCATGGCGATGCCGAAGCCGTTCCATTCCAGGGCCACAAGAGCAGTCGAGGCGCTCGCCACCGTAGCAATGGTCAACCACGCCACGTAGATACTCACCGCGCCTTTCAACACACTCTCCAACGGCACCGGGTCCGAGGTCGGTAGTGCGGGCCGCCGCGCGACACTCAGCCAATCGTAGGCCAGCACCGCCGTCACCAGGATGGGAATAATCAAAATGAAAGACCACACGAACAGCCGAGCTCCGAAGACCGCGACCCAGCCTGCGTTCAGCACGAGGTTGATGGCCAGCATCAATCCGCCGCGACGATAGCGCGGATTAGAGGCTTGGGACGGCAGCGCCTGATGCACCGCCAGTCCCAGAATGCCGAGGTAGATCACCGGCCATATGGTTCCGAAGACGTAGCTTGCCGGAAAGAAGAAGACCGAGTCCTGAAAGGTCTGATTCGCAATATCACCCGTTTCGGTACTTCCAATAAGTAGTCCAAGGGCATTCGCCGCGACCGTACCCAGAACGATCAACACCAACACGACGATCTGCCGTCCCCGATCATTATTCATCTCGCGCCTCCCTTGATTGCTTCCAGCCTTGCACAGCATGTGGCCGCAGGCAAGCCGAAAACCATCAACACGGCAACACGGCAGTGGGAACCTGTGCGTACGGTGACTGCAGCGCCGGCGTGCGCCACCCCCGCGCCACGAAAC
>CAYFQV010000228.1:0-4463 GCA_964345195.1 uncultured Spirochaetaceae bacterium | reverse complement strand
CTCGACCTCGGCACGAATCTCGTTGATGATTGACTTCGGGTCGTACTCCTGACCGGCCGCGCCCGCGCCGAGCCCAAGCTGCGCCTGCTTCTCGGAGCTTTTCTGCTTTTTCGACTTCGGAATCGGGGTGATGAAGTCGGCCGGGCGCCGAGAGTTCATCGTGTTTCCGGTCGGCTGCCCGTTTTCGTCCAGCTCCCAGTGCCGGGCCGGACGCTCGTACGGACTGTTCAGGATGGGGTGCGCAAAGAAGTGTCTCGACATAGCCATCTACCGACAAGCGATACCATGCTTTTCGCTCGCACGCAATGATACGGTATTCACTGGCCTGTATTGCGGTTTCTCACAACCGGCTACACCAGGAAATGTTCGTCTCGCCGGCGAGGCGGGAAGTCTTGCCGATCAGCCTTCAAGCCGCGGTCGTTGCTGCGCGCTTCGACCGTCATGTGCGCTGACTCAGATGTTCGAGAATCAAATGGGCAACCCGCTCGGGCGCGTCCTCCATAACGAAGTGGCCTGCCTCAGGGATAGTGCAAAGCCGGCTTCCGGGAATGTCACCGGCGAGTTGCCGTGCGTAATGCATTGGTTGCCATTCATCCTCCTCACCCCAAATGAGCCGTACGCCGAGCTTTGCCAGCTCCGACAGGCTCCCCGCGATTTCCTCGGTATATCTACTATCGTAGTGACGGACCTGGTGCTGGAAGAAACTCGGCTGACCGATGGGTCCGCTAATCGGTCGCAAATACGCGTCCAGAGTATCTCCGTCCATGATCTTCTTGTCGTACACCGTCATGTTGAGCTGTCGAGTGAGCATCGTCGCATGCTGATCGCCGTCGACCCGTATCAAATCATCGAGCCCGCGATCGATGATGTTTTGCCACGTCGCTGAGGGCCAGCTATCGTAGCTTACCGTATCGAGTAACGTGAGAGACCTCACCAAAGAGTGGTTCGATAAGGAGAAGCGCATGGCCACCGCTCCTCCAATGTCGTGGGCGACCACGTGGGCTCCACCGATTCTCCAGAGCTCGAAGAGCCTCCGTAGCACTCCAGCTTGAGCGGCAACCGAGGTATCCACGCCTGGATCCCGGGGTCTTTCCGACCGACCAAATCCAAGGAGATCAAAGACGTGAACCTGAAATCCTCCCTTGGCGATTGCGGGATAGACGTTCCGCCAAATGTATGAGTGCGACGGTGTTCCATGGATGAGCACCACCGGGTCGCCGGTTCCATGGACCCCGTACGCTACCCGGAATCCATCTATCAATGCGTTTCTCTCTAGGATATCCACCGATGTCTCCCGGATCTGTTTGCGGCTTCCCATCCGATCATTGCCCGCTTTCTAGCCGATCCCCAGCG
This sequence comes from uncultured Spirochaetaceae bacterium, assembly GCA_964345195.1. Taxonomy (GTDB): domain Bacteria; phylum Spirochaetota; class Spirochaetia; order DSM-27196; family PWMO01; genus CAYFQV01. The sequence continues at coordinate 3,110 of CAYFQV010000228.1, read as the reverse complement.
ATAGTGATGAATCTTTCCAGTTGATGCGATCACGCGGTGGCAGGGGATTAGGTAGCCTATGGGGTTCATCGCAACCGTTTTACCCACCGCTCGCACCGCCTTAGGGTGACCGATATGGGCAGCAATATCCTTATACGCGACGACGCAGCCTTCCGGGATGGTCATGAGTGCCCTCCAGACGTTGACCTGAAAATTGGTCCCCTTGACATGCAAATTGAAAGGGCGTTGATGCTCCTCGTTGTTGTTCGCCCCGAAGATCCGATCGACGAGCGGACGGACGGACGGCTGATGCTCGATAAGTTCTGACCCCGGCCAGGTAGCATTGAGCCGGTAAAGCGCGTCCGATCGCCCGCCGGATCCCACGAATCCAAGATGGCAGATTCCTCGCTTGGTAGTTGCCAGCAGACATTCTCCGAAGGGGGAGTCGAAGAATCCGTAGGCGATTCTCAATCCGTATCCCTGTCTCTTAAACTCCCCGGGGGTTACTCCTTCGAACGTCACAAACAGATCATGAAGCCTGCCTGTCCCAGACATACCCGCATTCATAGCGGACTCGAGTACCGTTCCCGAAGCAGACAATTGTTCTTTGGTGTATTCCAATGTCATGAATCGCAGGAACTGAATCGGACTGATGCCGGCCCATCGTTTAAAAAGCCGATCGAAGTGATATTTGCTCACATTGGCGGCTTGCGCCATCTCGTCCAAAGACGGCTGTGCCTGGAAGTTTCCTTCGATGAATCGAATTGCCTCTTCAATCCGCCTGAAGTCTTCACATTCCTGGGAGTACACGGATGTCCTCATGTCGGATCCTCGCGGCCGGGCCTTGTCTGAGTTCTGAGGGCGTGCTCGAGTTCGTCGATCAAGCATTCAATGTCGGAACTGTCCGACCGGAAACTCGTAATACAAGCCCTCAGGACACGCTCTTTGCCACCCAATGCCACGTCCGAAATCCATACCCGACCACGGGCGTAGATTGTACTAAGTAGCTGTTCTGTTGTAATAGACCCGTGCTCTATCGCCGGATGGCTAAAGCAGACCACCGGTAACGACGTTTCATTCTTTATGAGCCATCCCCCCTGTTCGAGTCGTCGCCTGAGCAGGTTGCCGAGATCCGCCTGGTCTTCGATTATCTTCCCGTATCCTTCTAAGCCAAGTTCCGCCACCGCCATGAAGACTTTCAGACCGATCATGCGCCGCGACCACTGCGCCGTTACCCTATACGGATCGACGGTCTCATCGTCGGCCCCGCCGGGCATGTATGAGGTCGAAACGGAGAACGCGCGCTCAACAGCCTCTGGATGTCGGCAAAAGAACATACCTGCTCCCATGGGAACTGAAAGCCACTTGTGCGCGTCCCAGGTTACCGAATCGGCGCGGTCGATGCCACGTAATGCGCTGCGAAGCCGCGGAGAGAGAAGCGCGCTGCCTCCCCAGGCCGCATCGACGTGAAACCATAGGTTGAAACTCTTCGCCACGCTAGCGATCTCAGCAAGAGGGTCCACCGCGCCGGCTCCGGTCGTCCCCGCAGTTCCGACCACCATAAGCGGCAGAAGACCATCCTTGCGGTCAGCTTTGATCCGTTGCTCCAGCGCCTCGACGCGGAGTCGATGATCTTCGTCCGTGGGGATTTCGCGCAGGCAGCGGGTGCCCAAGCCGGTCATACGTGCGATTTTAACAAAAGAATGGTGGCTCTCCGTGGTGAGGTAGATGACCGGCTGCCCTGCGAGGCCGAGCACGCCCGATTCTTCAAAGGTCGGAAAACTCTGGACGAGAGCCGCGATAACAGCGGAGTGGTTGGCCTCGGCGCCGCCAGTTGTAAAGTTCGCCAAGGTATGGCTCGGGTCATACCCGATTAGATCGGCGAACAGCCTCAGCGTCAGCTGTTCGATCTCATTGGCAACCGGGGCGTGAGACCATACGGCCAGCTGGGGATTAAAGAGGGCCACGATCGTATCAGCTACTATTCCCGCGGGCCGGACACTCGGGTTGAAGAGCCCGAAATACCTCGGGTGCGTCACATGAACGCTCCAGCTTCGCAGCAGGCTGCAAATATCCGTTGTAAGCGGCTCCAATGGGATGGGCTTGTCGAACGTAAAGCGGCGACCCAGCTCAGAGCGTATTTCGGCCGCGGTTACACCCGAAGATACGGGCAGGTCCCGTATTTCGTCCCAGAATCGCTCGATCTCGCCGACGAGAGATGTCCACGCCTGCATTTGTTCTCGCCCAAGGTCATACGTTGAATCGGTCATCGCATCGACTCCTCTGTTGCCGAATCATACTATGCCGCTTGCACCGAAACGACCCGAATCTTGCTCTAGTGCCCACGGGAAACAGGCAGTTGCAGCGGCCGGCATCGCACCCGGCACGGGACACGTGCCGACCTCTTCGGACAGAAAACTGGCAGGGGCGATCCTCCCGGACAAGTGATTGTCGAGTGCACTGTCTGGAGAACAGCGCGCAGAATCTGAGAAGGAGTGAGGCATGGCGAAGGTGACAGGGGTCGGGGGCGTTTTTTAGAGTTCAAAGAATCCTGCTCGAACGAAGCACTGGTATGAAACGGTATTGGGGATCACCATGGATGATTACGGACATCTCTTTACAAAAGAGGAAGAGTCAGAAGAAAGCTTGAGGACGCTACAGTGGTCGGTATTTCACGAAGACTCGGAGTTGCCAGAGCCGACGACAGAGTCGTTCATGGTCAGCTATCGTGTCGACGACTTGGAAGCACTCCTAGGCAAGTTGAAGGAACATCGCGTCAAAATTGTGGGTCAGATTGAGGCGTTCAGTTATGAATCGCCCATGCCCAGCCAATCGGAGCGGATTGAACGACAGCTGTTGGGGAACTTCCCGCTGTCAGGATACAGCGAGCGACGGGAATCGAACTCGCGTCACCAGCTTGAGAAGCGATAAGCAACCGTGCGCACACGGTGCAACGGCGTAATGCAACGTGTCTACTCGTATATCAGCGTGAAAGTTAGGTCAACCCGGACGTTGATTGGTGTGGCTCGACGTTGATCGGCGTTGCCGGTTGTTTGGCTACGGTTCCGGTTGGAACAAGCTCGGATATGTCTTTCGGCAATACGTCAAGATTTCTTCGCAAATCCACTCGG
>CAYFQV010000227.1:0-4499 GCA_964345195.1 uncultured Spirochaetaceae bacterium | reverse complement strand
CGCGATAGGGACCATCGGCTTCAGCCTCCGGGAAATGCTTCTGGTCATTCCGCCGGTCTTCGTACTGCTGGGGCTTCTGGATATGTGGGTGCCCCGCGAGCGGCTCATGCGGCACATGGGGACGGGCTCCGGCCTTCAGGGCGCGTGCCTCGCCTTGATTATGGGCTCTTTTGCCGCGGGGCCGCTGTATGCGGCCTTTCCCATTGCAATGGTTCTCCTACGTAAAGGGGCGAGCGTATTCAACGTCATGGTCTTCGTCGGCGCCTGGTCTACGACGAAGGTTCCCATGTTTCTATTCGAGTCCGCTGCCCTGGGTCTTCCCTTCGCGCTGACTCGCCTGGCCGCGAATATACCGGCCATTCTTCTTATTGCGACCATCCTGAGCCGCGTAAGCTCTAGCTCGGCACAAGCTTTGGTGACCGGGCCGAGCCGCTGAACTACTTCTTCTCCGCGCAGGGCACGCAGAAGAGCGCTTCCGGCACATGCTGAAGCCGCGTGAGGGGAATCTCCTTGCCGCAGCGAACGCAAATACCGTATGTGCCTTGTTCCATGCGTCGCAACGCGTTCTCAAGACGCTGTAATGATTTCCGCGCTTGACTGAGGACGTGTTCGTTGACGCCCTTGTCATTGAGCGCCTCCATGCGTGTTAAGCGACCGAGACTCACACTCGGCTCAACGACTTTCGTCTCTTCATTCAGATAGGGGAGCGAGTCTTGAATCTCCTGGATTCTCTGTAGCACCAACGCTCTTTGGTCGGCCAGTTCTTCGTGTGTCATGTGAAGATGAGAGTACTAGACATTGCCGGCGGGCGACAACTCAGCCGCCTCGCGTCCACGCGGGTTGCAAGCCCGCCGTTCTCCGCCAGCCCTCACCCTTGCGGACCTGTTCGGTTCGAATGTCCTCGAAGTAGCGGTCTAAGAGGGCCTCGCGCTCCTGGGCGAGAGGCGGCGAGCAAAAGTCGAGCTCTTCCCAGACCCAGCGGCCGCTCTTTTCGTCGTAGCGAGCGTTCTTTAACGAATGGTGAAGCGCCGGTCCGAATGGCAACATTCGCTTCACCCTTCCGGAGTCGATCTCGTTTCTCAGTGCGGCGCGATCACCGGTGAGCCGCGCCGTGACGTAGTAACGTGCCATGACTCATAAGCTACGCCCCAGCCTCCCGCTCGGTGAAGCCCCCGGGACGAGTGCCCATGAATCCGGAGCGCCTCGCCAACAAAGCACCGCCTCAGCCTTCGGAGAATGCCCCTCCGGAACCCTCCTGCAGAAGTTGCTCCTGCAATAGATCGATGTCCTCGCGGGTCACGGGAGTCGTGCGCTCGGGATCGACGTAACGATCAAAGACATGATACGCGCCGTCGCGCTGCCGCAAAATGCCCGCGACTGCAGCATGTTCTTCGCCGGCATCCGGAACCGCATGGGCAAGACCGTGGGCATTGTCATTCAAGTGAGAACCGCCGCGCATATCGCCCTCGCTCCGGGAGAGTGTGGGCGCAACTACCAACTTCCCGACCAACTCCACGGCACTCGGGCCGTAGGCCGCAACGCCCCGCTCTCTCGGCAGCATCTCGCGGATCCCTTCCAGAAGTCGCTGCGCCTCTGCGTAGTACTCCAGCGCGAATGGGTTCATGTTCATGGCGCGCTGCGTCTGAAACCGTACAAACTGCATCAAGGCGCTAGCGCGCGTGGTATCCGTCATCCAGGCAAAGATGATGCATTGCGCATGGTCGAATCAATGCTTGCAGGCTCGTACCGAGCCTGCAACAGCGTGTTTCGTCATCTCAGCGTGGGGGACGTCGGCATCGACATCATTCCCAAACTCTCAGACACGCTTGCGCTCGGCGAGAACTTCTAATATCTTTCGGGCGGTTGGTGTCTTTCAGGCTATTGTTGCAAGAGGCTCGTACGATGGAGTTCTGAGGAGATAGTACTGCAAGTGCCGTTTCATCCCTCACGCGAAGAAATCATAGACTACGTCGACGAGCTCAGTGAGCTGCTCCGAGAGACCCCTTTGCCCACATTCTCCGTCGGCGCGGACGCCAAGGTCTACTACGCGAACGATCTCGCGTGTGCGCTTCTCGGCTACACTCTCGAAGAGCTGCAGGGCATGTCCGTGTTTGATCTGTACGCGGATAGTCCCAACGGCAAGGCGAAAGCGAGCGGAGTGTTCGAGCATTTTCAAGCCGGTGAGACGATCCGTCAGGTCGAGCTGGAGATGCAGACGAAAGACGGCGCACTTCTCTCGGTCTACCTCTGGGCGCAGCCGGTCTTTAGTCGTAACGGGGCGGTTGTTGCGAGCCGAGGATACGTGGTCGACATTACCAGTCTCAAGCAGGGATACGAGAATAAGCTAAAGACACTGATTCATCACGCCACCGACGCTGTCTTTGTTATTGATCCGGAAACCGAGCTCATTCTTGAAGTCAATGACGCGGCGTACGACTTGTTGGAGTATGAACGAGACGCGTTGATCGGAATGCCTGCCGCGGATGTTCACCCCGATGAGATGGAACGTCTCCGCGAGTTCTTTCAGCGCACCTCAAGCGACAAATACGCGTGGACAAGCGAGTTGACCTGTACAACGCGAAGCGGTGCCGTTGTCCCTTCGGAGACATCCGCCCTGGTCCTCGAGCTTGATGACCGGCCCCTCATTGTGGCGATCGTCCGAGACATACGGGAGCGCCGCGCCCATGAGCAGAGGATCGCCGCGCTCCTCGAGGAAAAGGAGAACATGCTGGGCGAGATTCACCACCGGGTGAGAAACAACCTCGCCGTGGTCGAGTCCCTCCTCTCTATTCAGAGCATGAGCGTTGACGACCCGGGCGCACAGCGCGAGTTGGAGCTAAGCCGACTGCGGATTCACGCAATGGCTGCAGTCCATGAAAAGCTCCACGAGGGGGAAGACCTTCAGTGGGTCCGCTTCGATCGGATTGTCCGACATCTGCTTGCGACAATAGGCGAGGCACTGGAAGAGCCCGGTCAACACATTGACCTTGAGTTCCGCCTCGACACCATATGGCTCGCGGTGAATCAAGCGGTACCCTGTAGTCTCATTCTGAACGAGCTTGTCGCCGGCTCATATCTGAACGCATTCGCCACACCCGCCTCCGGAAGCCTCATCATTTCGTTAAGCCTGGACGACTCCGACCTGTTGGAGCTGATCCTTTCCCATGACGGGCATGCGGTGGATTTGACCGGCGCCGGAGATGCAGGGCAGCGCTCCGGGGGAAACAGCATTGTTCAGTCCCTCGCCGGTCAGCTCGCGGGGACTATCCGGCAGGATACGGGTGCCCTGCGTTCCTCCGTCAGCTTGACCTTTACCGCCGTCCACCCGTAATGTGCGCCCCGCTCAAGCGTCGGGCGTGTCGCTTATACCCGGAGCGGCGCCGTCGCCGGCATGGCAAGAGCTGCTACACACTGAAGCGGATGTTCAGAATATCCCCGTCGTGGACCTGGTACTCCTTGCCCTCAAGGCGGAACTTCCCGGCATCCTTGACGCCCTTTTCGCTTCCGGCTTGCACGAGATCTTCGTAGCTGAAGCACTCGGCGCGGATAAAGCCGCGGGCCAGATCGGAATGAATCGTGCCGGCCGCCTCCACCGCGGAGTCGCCGCGATGGATCGTCCACGCCCGTACCTCGTCCTTACCGACGGTGAAGAAGCTAATGAGCCCGAGAGACTCGTAGGCCAACGTGGTCAAACGGCTCCGGGCGCTTTGGGAAATACCCAAGTCCTCCATGAAGGCTTCGGCTTCATCAGCATCCAAGCGGCTGAGCTCCATCTCGAAGTTCCCGGCGAACTCGATCGTCGCGTACGCCGCGCGAAGCTTCTCGACGATCTCCTCGGATTGGCCGTAGTTCTCCTCTCCGGAGTTCACAATGACGAGAACCGGCTTCGCCGAGAGGAACTGGAACCCGGTAATCAGTTTCCGTTGATCCGCGGGAAGATCAAGCTCTGAGATCGGCGTGTCCGCGGAGAGGGCGTCGTGCAGAATGCGCAGCACTTTCTCTTCAGCCTGCGATTGCGAGGTCTTCTTGCCGCGTTGGTGATCCGCGGCAATGCGCTCGAGGCGGGTCTCGATCAGGACCAAATCGCTGAGCATGAGCTCGGAGCGGACCGCATCCGCGGTCTGAACCGGATTGGGCGGCCCGAGGGTGGAATCGAGAACATCGTTCGAAAAGTTTCGTACGACGATGGCAAGGGCATCCGCCGTCTTGACCAGGTTCATGGCGGTGCCGCTGAACAGCTCTTTGCCCTCGCTTCGATCAACACCCACGAAATCAATGAAGTCGATGCTTGCGTACACCGTCCGCTTGGGCTGATACATCTCGCTCAAGCGGTCGATGCGCGGATCCTCCACGTCGACAACCGCAATGTTCGGCTCTACCCTGCCGGAGGTGTATTCGGCGACCTCCGCTTCCGAGCGAGTAAGCGCGTTGAATATCGTCGTCTTTCCGCTCTTCGGCAGACCAATAAGACCAATTTTCATGTGCGCAGCGTACCGGAG
>CAYFQV010000226.1:0-4534 GCA_964345195.1 uncultured Spirochaetaceae bacterium | reverse complement strand
ACGAGCGCCCCGGCGCGTCGTTGGAAGCCGGGTTCCTCCGCGGTCATTTCTCGAAAAACCTCGTGAAAATCCGCAATGAGCCGGGCTTGAAGCCCGAGCTCGATCTGCGCGCGACACGGACTCACGAGACCCCGTTGCCACAGCTCTCGCGGGTAGGCGCCGTCGAAGCCGATCCAGTACTCCTCCCAACCGGTCTCGCTATCCGGTCGATAGGCGTGCGGGATTCCGGGAAACAAGAGGAGCACTGAGCCGGGCTGTACGGTGCGCGGCTCGGCCGGGGGCATGGCGAAGCTGCCGCTGCCACGGGGGATGTACACGACCTGAAACTCCGGCAGTACCCGCCCGATCCGCAGCTCCGTGAGATTGCAGCGAAAGGGCTCCGGGTGCGTGAATGGACGCGGGGGATAGGCGGCGCCGGGAGCTACGCTGTTACGCCCGGCGTCCGTGCAGTAGATCCGCCAGGCTTCGTCGTGGCTGTCCGGGGAGAGATACTTCACGAAGGGCTGTGCCACAAGGCCTCCTGCGCACCGGCGGGCACTCCCGTGCCTCCGTAACACTGTGAGATTGTACATCCCGACCGTGGAATTGTCCATGTAACGCGCCGCCGCGACGGTGCAGGCTACATGTCATGTAGCGAACTCCGGCGGCCGACCTGTGCCGCCGGACTGAGCGTAGAGGAGGAAGGATCATGCGCAGTTCACACGACGGATCATCGAAAATCGGTCTCTTCGGGATCGGCCTGGAAGCCTATTGGCCGCAGTTCTCGGGCTTGAAGGAGCGCCTGGAGGGATATCTCGGTGAGATTCACGCCATGCTCGAGGGCTTCGGCGCGGAGGTGCTGGACCATGGGCTGGTGGATACCCCGGAGAAGTCGGTACGGGTTGGTGACGCCTTCAAGGAAGCGGATTTAGACATCGTTTTTCTATTCATCTCGACCTACGCCCTCTCATCCACGGTACTGCCGGTGGCCCAACGGGCGGGCAGCCCAATTGTGGTCCTCAACATTCAACCGGTGCCGCGCATCGATTACGAAGCCTTCAACGCCATCGGCGACCGCGGGACCATGACCGGCGAGTGGCTTGCGCACTGCCAAGCCTGCTGCGTGCCGGAGATCGCCTCGGTGTTCAAGCGTGCCGGCATCTCCTATCACCTCGTGACGGGCTACATGCAGGAGGAACGAACGCGGCGGGAGCTGCAGGAATGGGTCGATGCAGCCGGCGTCCGACGGGTCATGCGCGACAACCGCCTCGGCGTGATGGGCCACTACTACGACGGCATGTTGGATGTCTACACCGACATGACGCGGCAGCTCGCGGCCTTCGGCGGAAGCCTTGACCTCCTGGAAATCGATGAGCTCGCGGCGCTGCGAGACGCGGTCACGGCGGCGGACCTGCGTGCCAAGCGCGCGGAGTTCGAGCGGGAGTTCGCCGTGGCCCCCGAGTGTGAGGAGGCGGAGCTCGACCGGGCCGCGCAGACATCCGTGGCTCTCGACATGCTCGTCGAGGCGCATGGGCTCGGATCACTTGCCTACTACTACGAAGGGCTAAGCGGAGGCCGACACGAAGACATCATCACATCCGTCATTGCCGGAACCAGTCTCCTCACCGCGCGGCATGTGCCGGTGGCCGGCGAGAACGAGATCAAGAACGCACAGGCCATGAAGATCATGGATAGCTTCGGTGCCGGGGGCTCCTTCAGCGAGTTCTACGCCATGGACTTCGAGGACGACATTGTCCTGCTCGGCCACGATGGGCCCGCGCACTTCGCCATTGCCGAGGGAGAGGTCGGCCTGGTTCCACTGCCGGTCTACCACGGCAAGCCCGGCAAGGGGCTGTCCATACAGATGTCGGTCAAGCATGGGCCGGTGACCCTGCTATCGGTCTGCGAAGGTCCGGAGGGAGTGTTCCTGCTGACGGCGCAAGGGGAGTCCGTGGAGGGTCCGGTACTCCACATTGGCAATACGAACAGTCGCTACCGCTTCGCCCTCGGCGCGCGGGAGTTCGTTGAGGCCTGGGCGAAGTCGGGGCCCTCTCACCACTGCGCCGTGGGCGTCGGACACGTGGCCGGCCGGATTGAGAAGCTTGCGGGGCTCCTCGGCATACCCTGCACGCGGGTGTGTTGAAGGTGGCGGCTCCTCATTATCTATCGGCCGGGAAATATAGCGGCTGGGCACGGGAGGCTGAGTGAAGGAATCGACAGGACGAACCGCTGCGCTCCATGCCGGCGTAGGTCCGGACGTGGAAGCCGGACCGCACGAGGACGAGTACATCTTTCGCTTCGGCTCGCGGCTGGGCCTGGACCTGGGGCGGGGTGATCGCGCGCTCCTGCCGGCGGGTTTGGGGCCCCTCAACACGAACCTGCCGATATACCTCGCGGTGGAGACGCCGGAGGGACGCTTCAGTATGCCGACCCACTACAACGCCGCGTTCGTGCGCGGAGAGACGGTGCAGTTAGAGCACAGTGTCGAGCGCAGCATGACGCGCCTGCGATTCCGCGGGGAGTCCCAGCCGGCGGATCTAAGGATTGAGTGGGAGTTCCTCTCACCCTTCTATCCGCAGGACGATGCAATCTCAACGGCGCCGGTGTTCCTGGTAACCTGTCGCATGACACCTCAGCAAGCCGGGGAGCGGGCCGCGCCGTCGGAGCTAACGGTGCTCGCGGGTCTGGAAGCGACGGTGGGGACAACAACGGCGGGAACGGCGGCTGTCGGCGAGGACGACGCCGGGGAGACCGCCGCCGGGGAGACCACCCGCGGCGCGAATATGATCACCCAAGATCAGCAGGTTGCCGCAAACTTCCGCGGGCCGGAGACGAAGCCGGGAGACCTCCTCCACTGCTCCCTCGCCGTCGGCGCCGCGGACGGCATTGGATTCAGGACCCGGACCATAGACAACGGCGCGGGCCGGTGGCTCTGTCTGGCACGGCGGGTGAAGGTCACGGGGGATGCCGGGAACGGGGCGGGCGCGGAGCGGGTCGCCGAGACGGTCGAGGTTTCCTTCTACCTGGCGGCGGTGACCGACGGGGTGGTGGACCGACTCGGCGAGTCCTGCCCGCTTGCCTATCGGCGAGACTTCGCGGACGCCGCGTCTGTGCTGGCCTGGGCGCGGCAACACCGGGCGGAGCTGGTCGAGAAGAGCAGCCGATTTGATGAGCTGTTTATGTATGCATCGATCCCTGATCATATCCGCCGCTTTGCCGCCTGGCAGTTCCACATATTTTTAGGGTCGACGTGGCTGTTGCGGCGGCCGGACGGCTCAGTCTTCTACACGAACTACGAGGGGGGCACGGGCTACTTCTCGACGGTGGACGTTGAGTACAACCTGGTGCCGATCTATCTCATGTTTCGGCCGCAGTGCCTGGTGGATCAGCTGGAGCTGTGGGCTGAGGTGTACCGGCGGGGTAACCGACAGCGTCCGTACAGCTTTGGTCCCGCCGCGGGGATCATGGAGCACGATGTCGGCGGCGGCTTTCAGATTGACGAGCAGATCTACATGCCCGGGCCCATGCCGGTGGAGGAGAACGCGAACTTCATCTTGATGCACTACCTCTATTGGCGCTGGACGGGCGACGAGGCGGTGTTCGCGCGACATGCGGCGCTATGCCGGGAGTTGGCGGACTACGTTGTGGCTTCGGACACGAACGGGAACGGGCTTCCGAATCTGGGGACGAACAACACCTTCGACGCCTTCGAGCCCCTTTTTCGCGATACCGAGGATCAGGTCTACCTCGGGATCAAGGCGGGGGCGGCGTTGCAGGGGCTTTCCGAGATGCTCGCGGCGACGGCTCAGTCTGCGTCCCCATCGCCCTCCGCGTCCCCCGGCGATGAGCGATACGCCGGGCAAGCTCGGCGGATTTTCGAGACCCTCGAGAATGAAGCGTGGCGCGGTGACCACTACGCGGTGAGCATCTCTCCACAGGCGCCGGCGGGGCCGACCGGTTCCGCGGATCGCGACGCACCAAGCCCCCTCACGCTCAACGGCTTGGCGTATCTGCTGTTCGCAGGGACGGAGCTACTCTTGGATCGGTCTCGGATGCGGGCGGATCTTCTGACGGCGGCGACCGACTATACGCAGTGGCCGAGCATGGGGGTGTGGCGGGATATGCTGGCCCGGTACCTGAGCAAGACCGAGCCCAACAGCCACACCTACACCCAGACCTACACCCACCCCGACACAGATACCGACACCCGCACCCACGCTGAGACCTTCGACCCGCAGGGGAGCTACCGCTTCCGGCCGGACTTCCGAAACGACATGTACCCTCGTTCGGCAACGGCGCTCTTCATGTTGAACGCCTGGGCGGGCGTGGCCGTGAATATGGTGAGCGCTGTGCTCTCGGTCTCCCGGGCCTTCGAGGGCGTCGTGCCGCTGCCGGCGCTGGCGGACTGGGAGGCCGGTGTGGTGCCGTGGCTAAAGGTGCAGGAGGGCAGGGTGACTCTGGAGTCGCCGACGAGATTGTGCGAGGGCTTGACGATTCGCGCGCTGTGACGGCGGACGCGCTCAGAGAGCGGCGAGCTCGAAGAGTGCCTGCGTCT
>CAYFQV010000225.1:1343-4551 GCA_964345195.1 uncultured Spirochaetaceae bacterium | reverse complement strand
GCGCAGCTCGTCGCCGGAGAGAACCCGAACGCCGCACGCCGGCTTACAGTCGGCGTCGTTCTCTCGGGCGGTCAAGCGCCGGGCGGCCATAACGTTATCCTGGGCCTTCTCGAGGGGCTGAAAGCGGGCAACGAAGGCTCGAAACTCCTGGGTTTCCTCAACGGCCCCTCCGGCATCCTCGAGGACGACTGCATTGAGCTGACGCCGAAGTTCGTATCCGCCTACCGAAATACGGGCGGTTTCGACATGATCGGCTCCGGCCGAACCAAGATCGAAACGGATGAGCAGTTCCAGACCGCCCTCAATGTCTGCAAGCAGCGGGAGATCAACGCGCTCGTGATAATCGGCGGAGACGACTCGAATACAAATGCGGCTCTACTCGCGGAGTATTTCACCTCCCAGGGAAGTGACGTCCGGGTGATCGGCGTCCCGAAAACCATAGATGGTGATCTCAAGAGCAGCTACATCGAAACATCTTTCGGATTCGACACCGCCACAAAAACCTACGCTGAGCTCATCGGGAACATTGCCAGAGATGCGAATTCCGCCCGGAAGTACTGGCACTTCATCAAGCTCATGGGACGTAGCGCATCGCACATTGCGCTCGAGTGCGCGCTCCAGACACGCCCGAATGTGTGCGTCATCGGGGAAGAAGTTGCCGCCAAGAGCCACACACTGGACGACATTGTGGACAGTATCGTGGATACGGTGGTGACTAGAAGCCGAAACGGCTACAACTACGGGGTTGTGCTGGTTCCGGAAGGCCTCATCGAGTCTATTCCGGAAATGAAGACCATGATCGCTGAGATGAACGATATCTTGGCCGATGAAGCCTCTTACTTCGAGACGCTCCACACCTTCGAGGAACAGGCCTCATGGGTGAACCGCAAGCTGAGTCGTGACGCCTCGTACGTGTTCTCCTCCCTACCCGATGAGATCCAGCGTCAGCTGCTCATGGACCGCGACCCGCACGGCAACGTCCAGGTATCCCGCATTGAAACTGAGAAACTCTTGATCGAGATGGTGGATGCACGCCTCGGCGAGATGAAGAGCACCGGGACCTTCAGCGGCAAGTTCAGCGCACTGCAGCACTTCTTCGGATACGAGGGACGCTGCGCCTTTCCCTCCAATTTCGACGCGGATTATTGCTACTCGCTGGGTTACACCGCTTTCGCGCTCATTGCCAATGGGCTCAGCGGCTACATGGCGTCGGTTCAGAACCTTGCACACCCCGCGGAGGAGTGGACGGCCGCCGGCATCCCCCTTACCCTAATGATGAACCTCGAGCAGCGAAAGGGTAAGAAAAAGCCCGTCATCAAGAAGGCTCTGGTTGATCTCGACGGAAAGCCCTTCCGAGAGTTCGCCTCCAAGCGAGACAGCTGGGCGGTCGCGAACGATTACCGCTATCCGGGAGCCATTCAGTACTTCGGTCCCGCGGAGGTAGCCGACAAGCCCACGATTACCCTGGAATTGGAACAGAGCTAAGCCGACGCTTCGAACCGTATAACCCCGGGCTTCAGAATACCCGCATTTAACGCCGCACACTCGTGGCCGAAGTGCACGGCCGTACGCACGGACTCTCCCGAGAGGTACTTGAAAAAGAATCCCGCTGCGAAGGCGTCACCCGAGCCGATCGTGTTCACCGGCTCGATCTCGATCGGCGATTCTTCGGCAACCTGACCGTTCTCGACGAAGAGGGTTGGGTAGGCACCCCGGGTAACGACCGGAAGCGAGCCGTAGCGCTCGTGGAGCTCGAGCATCTTCTCTCGCACGTCGGCGAGGAGCGAAGCGTCTTGGACATGCTCGCTAAGCCCCTCGGCAGGTACTCTTTCCGGCAAGAAGGTTTGGACGAACTCCGCAAGATTGGGCTTCACGATATGGGGGGATCGAGCTAAAGAGGCCTGTAGATCCTCACCGCGGTAGTCCGAAAGCACCGGCGTGTGATTGCGGCGCGCCTCGCCGACCATCCATGCGAAGAGGTCCGGCGAAAAACCCGGCGCCTTCGAGCCGGATATTGCGATTCCGTCCACGGCGCGCATGTAGCGCAGGAAACGGGCGCGAAGGCGGCCTTCCACATCCGGGGGGACTTCACGCCCCTCTTCCACGAGCTCGGTGGTCGATCCCTGCGCGCGATCCACGATCGTGTGTGCCACCCGGATCTCAATATCCGCGTCTACCACATCCATTTCAATGCCGTCGTGCTCCGCGAGCCCACGAAACAGCGGGCCGTCGCGTCCGCCGCTGTGGGTGAGATGTGTCGCGTGTACGCCGAGCTGCACGAGGACACGTGCCAGGTTAACCCCTTTACCGGAGGCGTCCGTGCGATGCTGTGCCGCACGGTTCACCTCTCCCACACGAAAGCGGTCTACGACGAAGGTTCGCTGTATGGTAGGATTGAGACAGATGACGAGGACGTTCATTATAATCGCTCCAGAAGCATATCCCGCACATCACCCTGCGAGAACGCCACGGGATGGTTCTTCAGTCCCGTACGCTCGGCGATCCGGTCCAGCTGCGCCTCCGTGAGGCCGTACGCGGACAATCGAAGTAGCGGGGAGATGGTGAGGAACTCTTCCAAGCGCTCAACCAGCTCCTCCATTGTCCCCATTTCTCGCTCGCTCTCATCCCCGCGCGACTCATCCGGCCGCAGGAGTGCAGCAGCTCGCCGAAGCTTCCACGCCGCGTTTCCACTTGTTTCACCCAATTGAGCAAGCCGCTGGACAGTCGACCGTATTGCCGGCAGAAGCAGGTTGCCGCAGAACACACCGTGAGGGATTCCTGTGGTGGCCCCCGCGGGAGAGGCGGCGCCGTGGACAATACCCAAGCCCGCGTTCGCCAGACACACGCCACTGAGAAAGGCGGCGTAGGCCATATCTCCCCGTGCGGGTAGATCTTCCCCGTCTTGAACCACCGTGGTGAAGCTGCGCCCCGCAAGAGATAGCCCCGTCTCAGCCAAGGAGTCGGTAAAGATCGATGCGTTCGTCGAGATATACGCTTCCAGTAACTGTGTCACCGCGTCCAAACCGGAGGCGGCGGAGACCTCCGGGCTCGCGGATACGCCCAGCTCCGGATCGATGAGTGCCAAAGTCGGTATGAAGTTCTCGTGGCGCAGTGACTTCTTGAAGCCGCCTTCACCGGTCTCGCTGAGAACCGCGTTCTTCGTCGCCTCCGAACCGGTCCCCGCGCTGGTCGGTACCGCGATCATCGG
>CAYFQV010000225.1:0-1243 GCA_964345195.1 uncultured Spirochaetaceae bacterium | reverse complement strand
TTACTCTTCGGCATCTTAGAGAGGAGGAAGGCATGAAGAGAGTCTCACTAACGTTGGTCTTGCTTTTGGTTCTCTCGCCGTTGGCATTACTAGCGCAGAATGTAGTCGCACAGGATAGCTTCTCGAACATGGGCGGCTGGCAGGCCGGACACGGTGAATGGTTCATCGAGAACGGCCGACTCGTGCAGGGCGATACCGAAACCGGTCTCGCGCGCATTGAGCGACGCCTGCCACAGAACGGGACCTATCAGATCGACTTCATCATACGCTATCGCGACGGCGGGTATGACAGCGAACAAGATTTGGAGGATCTCGCTCTTCACGGCGGTTTCGGGGTGCACCTCGGCGTCACTGAGCCCCCGCTCGGCCGCATTTCCTGGGGTAACGACGAGAGCTACCTTCTGTGGCTCAACCTGGACACGCGAGCCGACACGCGGCGAAACACGCCCATCCATTACGGCTTCCGTGCGCAAGTCTACGAAAGCTCGGACAACTCTACCATGGGTTTGTGGGAGACATCGTTTGCCGAGCAGTACTTCGACGACGCCCGCATGTCCATCGATCTCCAACAGGCGCTTGAGAATTATGGGGTGGAGCTTAGCCTTGCCGATGGTCGGAAGTACCTGAGCCGAGATATTCCCATAAGCATTCGGGTGAACACGGAGACCGGCCGGATCGGCGTGAAGGACCCGACCGCACCGATTCGCTTCTACTTCAGTGTTGACCCGGCGATTCTGAACGGCAACTACATCAGCCTGCGGACCAACTCCCTTGGAGTGGAGTTCGACGACTTTGTGGTAACCCGGCAATAGCAGAGAGTGCTCGTCCAAGCGGCGAGCCGATCGAGCTGTTGAGGCCGTGTCCCCCGGGGCACGGCTTTTTTGTGCCCGCTCTTGTCGGCTTTCAGCCGCGAATACTTCTTGTGTCCGCGAATACCACCGTTTTTGGAAACACCCGGCCGTCCCCGGAAGCAATGTCGGTGCCTCGACGGGGACCGCCGTATGGCTCCCGATCAGCCCGACCCCGAGCTCGACGGCCGGTTGTCGGCGTGAGCAACTACCCGCTCGAGGGCGAACACGAGCGCGGCAAGAGCGTGTGTGTCCCGAGCACAGTAATCCACGAGCTGAGCCATGAGCTCAGTGGAAACGCCGTCGGCGTCTTGCGCGGATGCGTAGTGGTAGTTCGCATCCCCACCGTCTTGGAAGTGCAGGTCGTCATAGCTTACACCGGCGAGCGCCGCGGC
>CAYFQV010000224.1:0-4598 GCA_964345195.1 uncultured Spirochaetaceae bacterium | reverse complement strand
CTTGCCCTGAGTTGTAGAATCTTGTTCATGCCGACGCTGGATATTGCCACAGCGGCCCGAGCAGCCGAGCACTACGCCACGTCCACCGGCATCTCCTGCGTCGTGATCGATTACGAAGGGCGTCTCGTGCAGCCGCGGAGCGCCGAAAACTACCCCTGCCGGCTCTGCCGGCTTGTTCAAGGCCGGGAGATCAGCGTGGACACCGTTGCATACCCCCACGCCGAACAGCTCCGGAACGCGGATCGCTTCGGCGGCTACTACATCTTCATGTGCGAGAGCTCTTTCACGCACTGGGTCTCTCCTATAAAGGAGGAAGGACACATCCTCGGAGGCTTTGTAGCAGGCCCCGTTCTCACCATCGACGACGCTGAGTTCTTCGAAGAGGAGATACGCGCCGCCGTGGATCCGGACGGAGCCAACCCGGACCATGATCATCTCAAGACGCTCTTCGATGCGGTTCCTCGGATTGCCCCGGATCGCGTCACGAGCTTGGCGGAGCTTCTCGCGATCATAGCCGCGCATGTATCAAGGCCTGAAAGCAATCCCTTTGCGGAGTCCGCGGCCCGTCTGGCCCGAGAGTCCCGCCTGAACGAGTACATTCAGGAGCTGAAGCAGCGCCGAATCACCACCGGGGACGACCCGAATACACCCTCCTACCCGATTGAGAAAGAGACCGAACTGCTGCGCGCCATCGACGCCGGCAAGGTGGATACCGCGCAGAAGGTTCTCAACGAGCTTCTCGGACATGTCTTTTTCACCTCCGGCGCGGACCTGGAGGTGCTCAAGCACAGATGCCGTGAGCTGGTTGTGCTGCTATCTCGCACCAGCATTGCCCGGGGCGCCGAAACCGACCGGGTCTTCGGCTTGAACTACCAGTTTCTCGACGAGCTTCAGACCAAGAACGATGTCAACGAGATCGCGCACTGGATGTCGCGCATTCTCCGGCGCTTCTCGGCTTCCGCTTTCTCGGTACCCCGAAGCGCCGCTCACTTCCGGGCGCTGCGGAAGGTCGTTGACTATATCCGGCGTAACTATCATCGTCAGCTTGCGCTGGAAGAGTTGGCGGAGATTGCCGACCTGTCGCCGTCCTATCTCAGCCGACGGTTTCACCGCGAAATGGGGGAGCGCCTCTCGACCTACATTACGAGGACACGCGTCGAGAAGGCTCAAGAGCTGCTCACGGGTACGCGGATTCCCGTGGCGGACATTGCCGGCCATGTCGGCTTCGGCGATCAAAGCCACTTGACAACGGCGTTCAAGAAAGTAACCGCTACGACGCCGGCGCACTACCGCAACGCAACCCGCCCCGGAGACGCACCGCGGACGCCCTCCGCCGTGAAGGAGAACGGATGATTCAGGTCTATACCGGCAACGGCAAAGGCAAGACGACCGCTGCAATCGGACTCGCCCTCCGGGTACTCGGGGCGGAGGGCCGCGTCTATATGGCCCAGTTCATAAAGGATCACGACACGGCTGAAGCGGCTCCGCTGCGACGGGCGGGAGCGGTGGTCGAACAGTACGGCCGAGGCTTGATCCTTGGCCGGGCGGTCGGCGCGGCGGACCGAGAGGCCGTCGCGCGGGGTGTGGAGGCCGTCCGCGAACAGCTCACACCAGGGCGCAATGATCTTGTGATCATGGATGAGGCAAACGTAGCGCTAAGCCT
This sequence comes from uncultured Spirochaetaceae bacterium, assembly GCA_964345195.1. Classification (GTDB taxonomy): domain Bacteria; phylum Spirochaetota; class Spirochaetia; order DSM-27196; family PWMO01; genus CAYFQV01. The sequence goes on along the minus strand of CAYFQV010000224.1, from coordinate 2,935 downwards.
CGACCTGATGTCAACCCGGACATTGACCGATATCATGCAGCTTGTCGCCGAGCAATCGGACGCTCCGGAGCTCGTCATTACCGGACGGGGAGCCGAAGAAAGCGTCCTTGCCCGGGCGGATCTCGTGACGGAGATGCGGGAAATCAAACACTACTTCAACCGCGGCCTTGACGCTCGGCTCGGCATTGAATACTAGCTAAGCGGAGTAACGAGACGAAAAGGATAATTCATGGCAGTTAGTGAAGACGGGCCTGAAGACGACGGTGCCGCGGCTGTAGCCGAGGCCATGCAACGCCACCTTGATGCCGTGACCAAACCCATGGGTAGCTTAGGACAATTCGGCGGGCTGGCTAGCAAGCTTGCAACGATTCAGGGGCGCGTGCCTCCGTATATCGAGCGGAAGGCCGTCGTCGTCTGCGCCGCCGACCACGGCATTGCGGCCGAAGGGATCTCCGCCCACGGCCAAGAGGTAAGCGAGCAGATGGTTCGGGCCGTCGCCGCCGGCAGCGCCCCCATCTCGATTCTTGCCAAGGCCACCGGATTCGATCTCACCGTTGTCGACTGCGGCTTACGGAGCCCACTCGGCATAGCCGGCATACGCGACCTCCGGGCAGGCTCGGGAACGGCGAGCTTCCGACACAAGCCTGCGCTGAGCCACGATCAGCTCTTTCGTTGTATCGAAAACGGACGCGACTTGGCTGGTGAAATCGGCGGAGCCGGCATTACTCCCGGTGCGGACATTGTGGCGCTCGGCGATATCGGCGTCGGGAACACCTCAGCCGCCGCGGCCATGGCCATTGCGCTTGGTACTTCGCACGCGGTAATCGATCGTGGCACCGAGATCTCAGAGGACGTGTTGGAGCGTAAACGTCGGCTTATTGCGGAAGCGGTCAAGAAGCACGCACCCTACTCCAACGCCTACGACATACTTCGTAAGCTCGGCGGATTCGAGTTTGCCACACTGGTCGGCATCATTCTGGGCCTGCGTCACCGCGGCGTGGCGGTGGTTCTGGACAACTTCCCGGTCACTCTGGCGGCCTACCTGGCCATGAGCATTGACAAGAACGTTACCTCTTTCATCTTCGCCGGGCACCGCAGCCGGGCACGGGGCCACCAGGTACTACTCGACGAAATGGGCCTGGAACCGGTTCTGGATTTGGATCTTCACCTCGGTGAGGGGACCGGGGCCGTCCTCGGCGCGTTCCAGGTCGACCTCGCGGCTCGCCTCGCCTCCGAAATGAAAAGCGGCGGGACCTGGCCCGCCGCTTCCCCGCAATGACGAGGGGCCGCCACCCCGCGGCGGAGAACCCCTCGACGTAGAACTTCTCGACTCAGAACTCCTCGAAGTCGTCGTCACTTTCTTCTTGTTGACCGGTGTTCAAAGGCACCGTTATGCCGGTTTCTTCCTGTTTCCCCTTTTTGGGCCGGCCCGCGGATCCCTGGCCGCCTGCGGACTGAGCACCGGATGCTCGGCCCTCGGCTGTACCCGCGGCCGCCCCGGATTGCCCGGACGCCCGCGCCGTGGACTGCGGCAGAGCCTGTTGCTCTCCCCGACCGGACTTCTCGCCGGAGCTCTCAGCGCCGCCGGACGTGCCTTTTGCGCGTCGGGCTCCCGCAGCCATCACACCGCCCGCGCCGGCCTGAGCGCCGGCGCTCCCGAGAGAGAAGAAGGAGATCGTTTGCTGCAGTTGGTCAGCTTGACCGGAGAGCTCTTCAGCCATGCTGGACATCTCCTCGGCCTGCGAGGCGTTCTGCTGCACAACCTGGTCCAACTGCGTGATGGCCTGGGTGACCTGTTGGCTCCCCGAGCGCTGTTCAGCACTCGCGGCGCTGATCTCCTGTACCAGCTCTGCCGTTTTCGTAATATCGGGCACCAAGGCCTCGAGCAGTTGGCCGGCCTCCTCGGCGACGGCAACACTGTTGCCCGAGAGATCGCTGATCTCCGCCGCCGCTTTCTGGCTCCGCTCGGCGAGTCGTCGCACTTCCGCGGCAACAACGGCAAAGCCCTTGCCGTGCTCGCCCGCTCGTGCCGCCTCGATTGCGGCGTTCAAGGCGAGCAGGTTTGTGTTGCGCGCGATTTCCTCAATGATGCCGATCTTCTCGGCAATGTTGCGCATGGCTTCCACGGTTTGCTGCACGGACTTGCCGCCCTGTTCCGCGTCCTTCGCCGCCTTCTCCGCGATCTTCTGGGTTTCCGCGGCGTTGTCCGCGTTCTGTTGAATGTTGGAGTCCATCTCCTCCATAGAGGAGGACACCTCTTCGGTATTGGCGGCTTGCTCCGTGGAGCCTTGAGACATCTCCTGTGCGCTACTCGACAACTGCTGGCTGCCGGAGGAGACGTTGTCGGATGCGCCGGAAATGTCGCTCACGACACCGCGCAAGCGCTGCACCATACCGCGCAAGGCGTCGGCAAGCATGCCGATCTCATCCTTCTGATCTACGTCGATGTTTGCCGCAAGATCACCTTCCGCGACCGACCGTGCAAAATCGACGCCCTTGATCATAGGCCGGGCAATACTCATGGCAATGAGGAGCGCAAGAATCGCTACGAGCACCGCCGCAACGAGACCGACAATGATAATGGAGACGATCAGCGAGCGCACGGGTTGCCGCACCTCCGCTTCGTTGATCTCAGCCAGCAGCGCCCACGTCGTGTCGTAGACCTCTACAGGGCGATAGGCCGAGAGCACCTGCCCACCGAGATAGTCGGTAATGATCTTCGCGTCCGTCGTGCCTTGAAGCGCCTCGTTCGCCGCCACGGTGTCGACCGAACCGGTATCCGGATTCCCAAATGAGGCAGAAACGCTGTGGGATTCCTGGTCCAGGAACGAGTCCGAGCGCATGAGCTTATCCGGGCCGACCAGGTACGTCTCACCAGTTTCTCCCATTCCGGTGCGCTCTTGCATGATTGTGTTTACTTGATCCAGCGGAAGCT
>CAYFQV010000223.1:0-4635 GCA_964345195.1 uncultured Spirochaetaceae bacterium | reverse complement strand
TGTGATATCGCTTTGAAAAAGCGCGGCGTGCTGGGTCCCTATTGGACGCCGAAAGGGTTCATTCTTCGGCGCCGATTCAGACAACGCTGCCTTCAACCATACCTTGGTCTGGCCACTGCCGCCGCCAACTGTCGCGCCAGCAGGAAGCGGCCCAGTACGGCCTTAACACGATGGCCTCAGGCACGGGCGCTTAGGACGGCTCTCGGACCAAGCGGTCGGCGGCGACTTAGTCTTCAAAGGCGGGTGTTGCCGAAATGCGGTCAAAGAATTGTTTCGATACGAAGTGGGCCGAATTCCCAAGATTGTCCAAACGACTATCAGGCTAGAGACTCAGAGCTTCTATGGTGTCGGCGCCGAACCATTTGCTTACGGTCTCAAGGGCAGTGGCTGAAAGCTCCTGCGTGAAAAGTACGGCCAGTCGCTTTTTCGGCCGCGAACAGGTGACGTAGAAGAGATTCCGATTGCGCTCAAAGGCGGCTTCTTTGTTGGCGGGAACCTGCGCACCCTGTCTTGCCAACTCAAGCATATCGTTGAAGTTATACCTGTTCCAGCCTCTGCCGACGACGACCAGCACATTCTCAAACTGGGCGCCTTTGATGCCGTGCTTCGTCTCAAACGGAGAATGGCCCGACAGATAGCGGCACAGGGCGACAACTTCCTGATACGGAACGGCCCGGAGCTCGCGGAGCTCCTTCAACGCACGCGGCATGTCCTCACCGGCTTCAGGATCGAGCTCCCGCAATTCGCGTTCACGCCGCTCCACTGCGCCGGGAACCCTCGGCCGGCGGACCGCAAGTAGATGGTCCACCACCTCGCCAACCGTCCCGGCTTCCCTCAGCTCGATGAGCCTCTGCATGGCCTCGGACCATTTCCTCTTGTCGGCCCGAGCGCGGATCGCGGGCATGTTAGGGCCGAGCGCCCGGAACATCTCGCCATACTTCCGGGAGAAGTAAGCCTCACAGGCGGGCTCCAGCGCGTCCGCGAAATAGGCAATATGGGGATGCTCCTTGCTTGTGAATGATTCGTTATAGGTGAAGACTGCCGGAATGCTGGGATATCCTTGCTTGCCGGCGAGGACGCGGTGCGTGAGCATCAAAATCTTGGTGCTCTCGGGAGACAGATCCCAGCCGTCTTCCGCGAGGCGATCGAGGACGATCTGAAGCGCCAAGTCGGCGGTGTCGGTAGGCAGGTCTCCGCCCCAATGACCGCCCGTCTGGCGGGCGCCCGTCCAGGTATTGGTGTGAAAGATGCGGGCGCTGCCCTGTTCATTCGGATCGGCAACGAACTGGGGCAGTTCGGGTCTCATGCGGTTCAGGCAATCGACGATGATGGAAACCGACCGGAAGTTCGCCTGCTTGCCGACGACTGTGAGGCCCGGATGCTCGATCTTTCCGCATCCCTCGCCGTAAATTTTCTGCCAGTGGTCTCCGAAAAAGCCAAACTGCGGCGATCCGTCCTGCCCGAGGAAGTGGCTCTTGATGGAGTCGATCCAGCCAGCGTTGGTGTCCTGGTACTCGTCGATCAATATGATCGGGTATTTATACTTCAGGATGCGTCTGAATTTGGCGTTTTCCATCAGAGCAATGGTGAGGATGAGAAGGTCGTCGTGATGAATGGAGACACGACGGTCGTTGATGCTTCGGTGCCCAAGCTCGTACTCGACGGCGCGCTCGCCGAGGCCGCCGACTTCGGCAATCCTGTCGGGCCAGTGCTTTAGGTCCGGCAGTCGTTCCCGGAGCTGTTTCTGGAACCCGCTGATGAGCGACCAGCAGAATGCGTGGATCGTGTCGCAGTAGATGAGCGGACTACGGTCAGTCCGGGCGTCGATCTTGTCCTTTGCCACGTTGGTGAAGGTGATGCACGCGATCTTCTGATGCCGCTGCGGCAGAGTGTGCTGGTAGCGGTCCATAAGGAAATGAAGCGCCTTGCCGAGTGTGTACGTCTTTCCGGCACCGGCCCCGGCTTCGACAAGGAAACTCTCGTTGCGCTCCAGGCAGCCGTACACCTCGGCAAGGGCTTTGCGGCTGGCCTCTTCGGCCGGGTTCAGTCGTTCCTCGACGTCAGCCATCTTGAGCCGCTGCTGCGTCGGGGAGGTCCGCGGCAGCTACTTGGCCGATCGCCGCGTCCGCGTCAGGAATGCCGCCAGCCGCGAGCCATCTCAATCCGTCAAGGATGTAGCCGGGTGCGGTCCAATCAGTCTCGTCGATTGCGTATTTGAGGGCGAACTGGGACTTCTTGATCTTATCGAGCTTGTCCCACGCACACCGGGCTTGCTCTTGTGGCGTGGCGCCTCCGATGCTGAACGTCGCCGGATTCGCGAGCATAAACGCGTCCTCGAAAGTGCGGCCACACGGACCGCCTTCGGCCTCCGGCCGTTGAAAGGCGATACGCCGGAGTCCCTTGACTGTGGCAGCGTCGTCATTCGCCAAAAGGGCTTCGGGCGAGCAGTCGCGGCCTTCAAACCAAGCGTTGAGGCAGGCGTTGCTCGTGGCCGTTCCCTCATGGACCGGACAGGCGGCGCCGCCGGCGGCAACGACGGAGTCAAGGTCCGTGATGATTAGGGTCCGCAGCTCCAGAAAGTCGAGAAGGTCGAAGAATCTGTGCGCGTAGGCGCCGCCGACTTCCATTGTGGTCATATACTGGCTGGACAGCTTGGGAGTGTTGGGCTCGGCCTCCTCCAGCTTTTCGATGATGACGGGCAACAGCAGGCGCTCACTGGTGCCTTCGATCAATATGGCTTTGTCTGCGAAGAACAGATCGCATCGAGTCAGCGTCAGATACTGGTGGATAAACCTTCTGTGATCTTCCGGCGTTTCACGTAGCCCTTCGCGCAGGTCTTTGATCGCGGTCTGGCGAACGCCATCGGCGGCGGTCGGGAGAAAATACCGGATCGCCTCGAAGCCGGCCGCATTGGCGACGTGGGATGAGTGCGTCGATACGATGAACTGGACCGGCCAGGGCACGGGAGCGCCCTCCTGCCCGCTGAGCTCGTGAGCGATCTTCGACACTTGGCGGATGAATACTTCTTGCATCTGCGGATGCAGGTGGGCCTCAGGTTCCTCGATGAACACAAGGTGGACGCCGGGAGCGTTTGATTCCGCGCGGAAAGCACGATAGAAACTGACGATCCGAAGCAGGATGAAGACGAGATTGCGTATCCCGAGACCGGTATAGGACTCCGGCATTAGGATACCATGATGGCCCGCATATCTCACCTTAGTGTGGCGTGAAAGGAGGCGTTCCACGTCGAGTGTCGTCTCCGTCTCCAACTCGGAACCGTCGAGGCCGGGATAGCCGAAGGCGCGCAAGGTGGGCATCAGCTTGTGCAGTTCTTCCTTGAAGCCTCCTTCGATCTTTAGCTGGATGTCCCGTACGGCTTCTTGCAAAGCTTCGGCGATGACTTGATGGTTCTGATCGGCTGTTGGCGATTGCGCTGCGGTGAAGAGCCCTTCTAAGATTTTGGCCAGAACATCGGTGTCTCTTGCTGTGTCGTCGTCGAGTCCACGTTGGGCGTTCACGAAACCCGTCTTCAAGAGGGACCGGAGCGCGCTTACGGTCATCTGCTTTCGGTTGGTCGGGTCGTTGGGGTCCTCCGCCCATATGCTGGCAACGAAGAGAGCGGGGATGCGCTCACGGAGGACCTGAAATAAGGCGAGCCGGTCGTCGTCGGTCAGATCGCCGTCCGGCTGACCGCTGAACAGCGACCCGATAGCGCCATCGCGCAACTCGTAACACGCCACAACGACCGCTTCGTTGCAGTCGGGGTCTAAGTCGACAACGAAGTCGCTGAGAGGGCCCAGGTCGGGCTGCTCGGGATCGTATTGGAACAGTAGTCGCAGCTCGATCCTAGGAATCCGAGCGCGAACCTCATCGTCTTGCCAGCCCGCGTTTTTACCCAAGAGCGCCTCGCAAAAGCCATCATAAGCGGCATTGGAGAAATCTTCGATGTAAAATTTTGGATTTTGCTCCACCAGGAATCGACGGATTGCCTCGGAGAGCGAAGTCTTGCCGCTGTTATTGCGACCAACGACGAGAGTGGTTTGACCCTCCAGAACCAATTCGACGTTAGCCAGAAGCCGGAAGTTTCTGATGGTGACTTTGTGGATGTGCATATTTGGCCTTATCCGACTGGCAATCATACTTCAAAATATTACTATTAGCAGAAGATGCTGATGTGCCAGATTAAACACAGAATTAGCAACAAGAACTTTTTGGCACATCCCAGCCGTCAGGATTCCAACGGCCGGCTACTACTTCGCACCCTATACGATTGCGCCGACAGATGACAAGGATGACTGGGGCGCGCTTCTTTCGGCCAATCGGTCTGCACCGCCCCGAAGTCGCCTTCACTCCGGCTTCGGCGGTACCGGTGGACCGGCGATACGCCTCCTCCTGGCGCACTGCGCGCGTGGCTGCGAGAAACGCGGGCCGCACGCAGAAAGCGTCAAGCCCGAAGTGATTGCGTACGCCGGCCGGCTGGTCGACGGCGACGGACCCTCGTCAATGGAGTGGCAGACGCCGCGGGTATGGTCGTCGCGGCGGGCGCGCAAGCGGACCCGCGAGCTCGCTGACGAGACGCTCCGCGTCGGCGTCAGCGCCACAGCGCCGGGTCTTTGCCGGCGGCGACGTTCGGCA
>CAYFQV010000222.1:0-4644 GCA_964345195.1 uncultured Spirochaetaceae bacterium | reverse complement strand
CCGGATAAGATGGTTTGAGCGCTGGTGATCGGGCCGGTCCCGGCGGCTGGGGCGGCCTCCATTCCGGCGCCGGGCAGGATAACGACAACGCGGGCCCGCTGCTTCTATTCATGGGCAAGAGGCTTCGTGTATGACATACTTTCCCTCCTGCTCGGGAAAGGCGGGGGTTTCGGGAACAACGGCCTTCTTGTGAAACACGTATCAACAATTGCGCTCATAGTCATCTTCCTCCTCCTCGGCTTCGCACTATCTCAGTCGATTACAACCATGGTGTCACTCAGCGAGGCGGTCGCTACGGGGTATGTTCCGGGGAATCCGCCTACCCGGCATGTGTCCGTCTTTCTGCCGGATCAGGCAACGCTTTTTTTCGAAGATGTCCGCAACGGTGTGCGTTCCGTTGCCGATCGCTACAATCTCGCGGTCTCCTTCCATCCGATTGGGCCTGTGGCGCCGGAGTTTCGTCTCGCCCAGTATTCGGGTATCGACGGGGCCATTATCTATCCCTATCTGCCCGAGAAGGAGATGCGGAAAGAGCTCGAAGATCTGGAGGAGAACGACATTCCGGTTGTGCTGGTAGAACAAGACGTGGCGGATGAGTGGCCCTGGACCTTCGTCGGCACCAACAACTTTGAGATGGGGCGTCGCATTGGCACGCAGCTTGGGCGGAAGGGACCCCATCAGCGGATCGTGGTGGTCTACAGCGAGAAGTCCCCGGCTGTTGCCTCGGAACGAGAGTTGATCGAGCTCGGTATGACGACCGTGATGGGCGACGGCTTGGATGCACCGATCACGCGTCGCCAGACCGACCGTAATCCCCTGGACGCGGAGGCGCTGACCCACGAACTCCTGCGCGAGTCCGGGATGCCCCCGGTCAGTGCGCTCGTTTTCACGGATACGGATGATACGCTTGCGGCACTACAAGCCGTCATCAACCTAAACTTGGTTGGAGAGGTTCAAATCATCGGCTTCGGGGTGACGGAGGCTATTTTGGACTACCTCGAACGGGGCGTTCTGGACGCAACGATCGCCGTCAATCCGCAACGTATCGGCATTGAGTCGATGCGAGTGCTGTCCGAGCTTATTCAAACGGGGAATGCTCCGGCGTACGTGGACACGGGCGTCGAGATCATTCGGGAGACGCCATAATGGCGCGCCGCAACTCCCTCCGACGGCAACTTGTCTACTCCGCGGCCATTGGCCTGGCAATGATGATTGCATCCATCATCTACATTCTCTTCGCAACGCTGCGGCTGCAGCAGATCGTCAACGACCAATTTCGCACCGAACGAGCGCTGCAAGAGCTACAGACCGAGGTTGTGGCCATGCGCACGCCCTTGCTGAATTATCTGTCGAGTCGCTCCTCCCGCGCCCTCTCCGAGTTGTTGGCGGAGGAACAAGTTCTGCGAGGCATGCTCCCGCGAGAGACTCGGATTACGCAGGATCCGGTGGCTCTTGAACGGCGGGAGATCTATTCCATGCTGGAGGCGTACCTGGATCTGATTCAGCGAGCGATCGATTTCAAGCGTGCTCGGGCTATCGAGGATTACACGCTTCTCTACGACGAAATGCTGGCGCTGAACAATCATATTGTGGAGCGAATCGAGCGGCTCAGCCTCTCGGGACTTCGTGGCGAGCTCTCCCGCTACGAGGAGATTATCGGAACCTCCCGCGAGCTGCTGTTTTGGAACCTGTCGGTCATCATCCTTGCATTCCTCGGATCGACGCTCTGGATCTGGCGCTCTATCGGTCGCGTCACCGATCCAATGAACAAGCTCGCCTGGATGGCCGGCGAGCTCTCCTCGGGCAATTTCGATGTGGAGGATATAAAGATCGATACCGTCCGAGAAGTAGATGCGGTTGTATCGGCCTTCAATACCATGAAGCTCGATATCCGACAGTACATTGCCGAGATCAACCGACAACAGGAGATCGAGCAGGGCTACCTCAACGAGCGTCTGCGCAACCTCAAGATGGAGCAGCTGCTCAAGCGGATGGAGCTCTACACCATGCAGGCGCAGATGAATCCGCACTTTCTGTTCAATACTCTCAACACCGGTGTTCAACTGGCAATAACGGAAGACGCGGAGAAGACCGCGGATTTCATGGAACACCTGGCCAACTTCTTTCGGTATAACCTACGACAGCACAAGCTCTTGGTACCTCTGCGGCGGGAGATCGAAGGCTTGGAAGCCTATCTCTACATCCTACGGATTCGCTTCTCTCGCTCCCTCAAGTTCTCAATGGACGTTCCGGAGGAGCTCAAAGACTGTTGTACCGTTCCCGCGCTCGTGCTTCAGCCACTCGTGGAGAACTCCGTCATACACGCCTTCAAGGGGGTTGAGCGGCCGGGGCATATTTCCGTTCGTGTACGGAAGGAGGCGAGTGTTCTTTCACTGGTGGTACACGACAACGGCATTGGAATCGATCCGGAGATCGCCGCGAGGCTTCTGGAGCGGCACAATCGGGATGTTGATCACGATTCGAAGATCATGGGACTCGAAAACGTGATCCACCGTCTCCATTTCTTTTACCCGGAGCAGGACGATGTCGTGACGATCCGCGGCGATCCTGGTCGGGGAACCGAAATTCAGATCCGAATCGATACCGAGGTTGAGCCGTGTATTCCGTCTTAATCGTTGATGACGAAGAGCCTGTTCTCGACAGTTTCTCCTATTTGGTCGAGTCCACCTTGGATGATTTTCAGGTTGGGGGAACGGCACGCTCCGGCAGAGAGGCGATTCGGATTGCCCGGGATAATCGGCCCGACGTCGTGCTTATGGACATAGCTATGCCGGGTATTGACGGCATCGACACCATTCGTGAGCTCCAGCATGAATATCCGGATGCACTATACATTCTCTCGACCGCTTACGAGCGTTTCGACCTGGCACAGCGTGCGATTCCGCTGCGAGTTTTTGCGTATCTGGTGAAACCGGTGTCGAAGAAGCGCTTTGTGGAGACCATGTTTCGCGCCAAGGACGAGCTGGATGTGCAGCGAGAGCGTCTGAACCAGCGGCTCGAGGAAGCAGAACGCGGTCGTCAAGCTCTGGACCAGGAGATTCGCGACTTCATGCTCCTGATTACGTGGAAGCCCTTGGATCAGCAGCAATGGGCTCGATATCGGCATCTCTTTCAGCTTTCCGGGGACTCCGCTCTGGTGGCCGCCGTGCAGCTCGATCAGTCTGAGCTGTATCCCCGGATCGCGGAGCGCCTCGAGCGACGCTACCGCGCACTGTGGAGTGAGAATAACCGAAGGATGATTCTTTTCATCTCCGATTCGGTGTCGCCTTCCGTTGTCGAAGCGTTCCTTCAGGAACTCGCCGGTGAGATCGTCGGCGCGGCCCAACGCTACGCCGTGAGCGTAGGAAGTCGACGTCGTTACGATGAGCTCTACCTATCCTGCGATGAAGCCCTGAGGGCCATGCCGGTCCCTGCCGAGTCCGAAACACAGCTCTCGGCGTTCCGAGAGGGCGTTCGGCGTCTCTCGCAGGCGGTGGCTACAGCGCGGGGCGTTTCCGACGCGGCCACTGCGTACGACGCTCTTTCCGAGGAGGTGTTCAAGGATTGGCCGTTTCACGTTGCGCGCAGTCGTATTGCCGTTGCCTTCGACCATCTACTTCACGATCACGACGCCCGACTCGGGAGGCCCGACGCGTCGGTGTTGATCGCCGATCCCGTGCTGGACGTCATGCATCTCGACACGCGGAAAGAGGTGGATGCCTGGGCACAACGCGTTCTGCGGCGCCTGGTTGAGGAGCAGCGTGACAACGCCGATTCGCGCCGACCTCCGGTGCTGCGCGAGGCATTGAGCTACATCGAAGCGCACTACGCGCAGCCCTTACAGCTGACCGACGTGGCCGAAGTATGCGATGTTTCCGCGGGCTATCTGAGCCGACTCTTTTCGCAACATCTCGGCCTCTCGTTCAACGACCACCTAAACTCCGTGCGGCTCGAGCGTGCCCGCCGTGCTCTCGAAGAGGACGCCCGCTCGATCAAGGAGATCGCGTACTCCGTCGGATATCGGGATCCGAACTACTTTAGTCGCATCTTCAAGAAGGTTACCGGAAGCTCACCAAGCGAGTTCGCCGCCAGGAAGGGGACGTATGACGAGGATACAGATGGATAGCTCCACTCACTGCAGGCTCTTTTTGTGTGTTCTTGTTCCCGTACTCATGGCCTCTATCCTCATGGGCTGTGCCCGAGACGACGCCGACACAGTCAATGCAGGTCGATCTGCACGGTCCGGGAGTATCGGTTCTTCGGTGGCGGGTGCGGATTGGGTCACTCTTGGTTATTCGATCGCAACGGATACATTCATCATTGAGCGCTGGAACAAAGACATTAAGGTCTTCAATAGTGCGGCGCAGGAGCTCGGTGCGCAGGTGTTGCTTCAGATGTCCGCCGGGGGCACTGAGTCTCAGATCGAACAGATACGCTATCTCTTTACGCAAGATATAGATGTTCTCGTTTTGCTTCCTCACGACACCAACGAGCTCGCTACGGTTGCTCGCGAGGCGTTGAATCGGGATATACCGGTCATTTCATACGATCGCCTTGTTCAGAACGTGCCGGTGGACGCCTACATCTCCTTCGATAATGAAGAGGTCGGCCGGCTCCTCGGGCGGGCGCTTACTGAAGAAGTGC
>CAYFQV010000221.1:0-4669 GCA_964345195.1 uncultured Spirochaetaceae bacterium | reverse complement strand
CTGCAGCGCCGCCGCCGTGGCCACCGCGGCGTCCGCGGCCGTTCCCCCGGCGTCGAGGATCCGGAGGCCCGCGCGGGTCGCCAGGGGCTGGCTGGATGCCACCGCGCCGCCGGCGCTCAGCACCGGTGAGCGCCGAGAGTTGTAGGACTCGCTGGAGGCGAGGTGAAAGGGCGGCAGGGATCTGGACAGGGGCGTAGACATCAACATTGTCCTCGATAACTTTCTTGACCGAGAAGTATTTTGGCCGAGAAGTGGAAACAGTGTATAGTTGTCATGTGGCAGCTATCAAGGAATGGGCCGACGAGCTGATCGGCTCGGTGGAAAGCGCGTTTTACGGCAAGCGCGAGGTTATAGAGCAGCTCGTGATCGCCCTCTTGGCTCGGGGACATGTGTTGATCGAAGACATTCCGGGAGTCGGCAAGACCATCCTTGCCCGGGCGCTGGCCGCGGGCGTGAACGCCGGCTTCGCACGGATCCAATGCACCCCGGATCTTCTGCCGGCGGATGTGCTCGGCGTATCGGTGTACAACCCGAAGGATCAGGAGTTCCACTACAAAGAGGGGCCCATCCTCAACAACATTCTCCTGGTAGATGAGCTCAACCGCGCCACACCGCGGACACAGTCGGCCCTCCTCGAGGCGATGGGAGAGGGACAGATCACCACCGACGGGGTGCAGCGGGAGCTCCCGACCCCCTTCTTCGTCATGGCCACCGAGAACCCAGTGGAGTTCGAGGGAACCTTCCCACTGCCGGAAGCACAGAAGGACCGCTTCTTGATGACGGTATCCGTGGGCTATCCGGATGCCCATGTCGAAGCGCAGATCCTCGAAAGCCAACGCCGGATGAACCACCCCTTGGCGGATGTACGGGCGGTAAGCTCCCTGGAGCAGCTGCGCGCACTGCAGGAGCAGGTGGTGGGCCTGCACGTGGAGGACAGCGTCCGCGACTATATGATTGCCTTGGTCGCCGGGACGCGGGACCACGGTGCCACAACCGCGGGGGTCTCCCCCCGGGGCAGCCTGGCGCTCTACCGCAGCTGCCAGGCCCGGGCCGCACTACGCGGTCGAGACTACGTCACCCCGGACGATGTCAAAGCCCTCGCCCCGGCGGTCTTCGACAAGCGTATTATTGTTTCATCGAGCGCGGAGATCCGCGGCGTGAGCGCCGCCGGAATCATCCGCGAGGTTATCGAGTCCACCCGCGTCCCGGTCTTCAGCGAGGGCGGGTAGCGACGGCGAAGGAGCAGAGCGGCAATGCCGATCGGATTTCTATCCGCCGTGGCAGCATTCGCGTTTCTCTTTATCCCCTTCTGGCCGGTGCAGTTCGCCGCCACGCTGTGGTTGGCGGTGACCGTGCTCTCCTGGATGTACCGGGAGATTATCCGCCTCAACCTGCACATTGACCGCCGCAGCGACCGCATTGCCACCTTCCGGCACCAGGATTGCCCGATTGAGATCATTGTCAGGAATAACTCCTTCCTGCCGGTGCCCATGCTGGCCGTCGTGGATGCGGCCGGCACACTCTACGACGCCGACAGCAGCGGCTTTCTCATTGCTCTGCGCCCGTGGGAACGGCGGGTCCTGCGCTACCCCGTCCGGGGCCATGTCCGCGGACGCTACCCCGTGGGCCCCATCACCGTGCGCACGGCGGATCCCCTGGGCCTGTTCCCCTTAGAGACGGATGTCGCCACGCTCGTCCAGGTTCTGGTCTACCCGCGGGTCCTGGAAATCGAGATTCCGCGTCGCGGCGGCATTGCCGGGGGGAAGCTCAAGAGCCCGCGCACCCTGCAGGAGGACACAAGCCGCTTCCGCAGCATCCGCGACTACAGCCGCGGGGACGAGACACGGCGCATCAGCTGGAAAGCCAGTGCGCGCCTGGGCGCCCTGAAGACCGTCGAGTACCTCCGGACCGTGACCGTCCCCGCAATCATTATGCTGAACCTGGCGCAGGAGGAGTTCCAGGAGCGGCAACGCCACCGCGCGGTCGAGCGGGCGATCGAGATTGCCGCAAGCTTAGCGGTCAAAGCCGCGGAGGCGCGTCAGCCGGTGGGCATGATCACCAACGGCCGTCTGCAGTCCGGGCCGCCGCCGGTGCTTCCCGTGCGGGAGGGCTACGCCCACGCCGTCGCCGTGCTGGAGATCCTCGCCGAGATCGCCATGCGCGGACGCATGGCGGAGTCGCCGCCGGATGCCGGCGGCACTGCACGGCGTGAGCTCATTCATCCCCTGGCGGAGCTGCGTCGGGGCTACGGCATGCGCCTCCTCTACGTTGGACCGCCCCTCGACGAGTCCGGACTCCGCGAGCTGGTCGCGATCTGGGGGGCGAGCGAGGCGGCGGACCTCTTCTACATCCACGGCCTCGAGCGGGAGAGCGAGCGCCCGGCCTACTCGGGTTACGCCATTCACCATGTTCAACTCTTCGGAGGGACGCTTCATGGCGGGTGAGGAGCTGATCCGGTGACCACCCTCTCCACCGCGCGGCTCTACAAGCACTATCTCCATCCGCTCATTGCGGGCGGAAGCTCCGCCGTCCTCACCGTGACCTTGCTGTTGCTGCTGCGAGACCTCACCGGCCTCGCCCTTCATCCGCTCGTCGCCGTGTTGCTGCCGGTCATGGTTGCAGTCGTGGAGGCTCTCGCGGGAAACATTGCCCACGACCTGCGCACCCCGAGCTCCGCGCGCCTGCGCGAACTGCTACTGATTTTGTTGCTAAGCTACGTGGTGGCCGCGCTCTCGGTCGAGGGGACGATCCCTCAGCGCCTGCGCCCGGACTTCCTGCACGGCGCCCTGCTACTTGTCACGGCGCTGCACTGGATGACCGCCGCCCGGATGCACGGCTACCTGCGGCGGCGAGAGGACTATCTCTTCAGCGTGGCCCGAAAGCCTCCCAGCCAAGTGCGCAGCATCATGCGGGATACGCGGGGCTACACCATCACGGTCTACCGCAGCCTACAGCGGGTCCGGGGCCGGATCGTCGGCTACTTCGTATTTCTCACCGTCGGATTTATCGTTCTGTGGGGACTCTCTGAGTCCGCCTCACCCGTGACGGTGGTCTTCTTCGTGCTCGCGGCCTTCGCCACGGCGGCCGTGGTGTTTGCCGGCAACCTGTTTCTGGAGGAGTACAGCGCCGGCGCGGATGGACTCGCGGTCCCGCGGCGCTTTCAACGCCGCCGCCTGGTTTCATCCGGCATTGTCGTGGGCGCGGCTTTTTTGTTCGCCCTGTCGGTGAGCTCGAACAGCTCCCTCCTGGATATCCGGCTCTTCGGCACCGTGGCCGAATGGATGTCCGGCTGGTTCTCCGCTCCCCACGCCACGGCACAGGAGAGCCGCAGCTTCGACTTCATGCGCTACTTCCCCTCCGGCCCCTCGCAATTCGGCATGCCCCGAGAACAGATGGAGGTGAGCGAGTTCTGGCGGGGATTCGTCGTGGTATTCCGTTGGACGGTGATCGGGGTCTTTGGGCTCGGAATTGCCGCCTTTGTTGCCGCGCCCTTCTTCACCCGGCAGTTCCGCCGGGATCTGCGCCGCGCGGACATTCGCAGCCGCATCCGCAACGCGCTGGTCCGGCTCATTGCCGGCATCTGGCGCACCGGCCGTCTGATCCGCCTGCGGCTGCGGCTCTTGTTTCGAGCCCGCCCCGCCGGATCACAGGACGATGCCCACGCCCCGCGCCGCGCCGGCGGTCGCGCGGCTGTTCAACGGCCCGCGCCCCTGCGCGTGCGACGACAGCGCTCGACCCTTCGCAGCGTGTACCGGGAGCTCGTCAACTGGGCCAACAGCCACGGCGTCTCCCACAGCAGCGGCGAGACCGTCCAGGAGTTCGCCGCACGCCTTGCCGCGGAGTATCCCGAGAGCTGTGAAGCCGCCCCGGAGGTCGGGGAGATCCTCACACACGCCCTCTACGCCGCGGAGCCTCTTCCGCGTCGCGATCTCACGCGCTTCAAGGCCGTCGCTAAGGAGATCGTGAAGACCGAGGTGCCGACATAGCGTGTTGGTACGACGCGGCCAAGCGTCGGCAAGCCGCTTTGGCCCCTCACAGATCCTTCATCCGGTCGCGGATGCGGGCGGCTTCCTCGTAGTCTTCCTCGTCAATGGCCTTCTGGAGCTCTTCCTCGAGACGGTCGCGCTCGGTCTCCTGCTCATCCCCGGGAGTCTCTTCCGTCTCTTCCTCGGTGATCAAGTTGATCGCGACGCCGGCTTCATCGACTATTGTCTCTGAGATGTAGAGGGGGCAGCGGATCCGCGCCGCAATGCCCAATGCGTCTGAGGGACGGGAATCGATGGAAAGCTTCTTCATGCCCTGTTTCATCAGCATGCGGGCGTAGAAGGTGCCGTCCTTGAGGTCGGTGATCTCCACACGCTCCACATTTACGTTGATCTTGTCCATCATGGAGATGAACAGGTCGTGAGTCAGGGGCCGGGGCATGGGAACGTTGCCGAGGCCGATGAGGATGGACTGCGCCTCCAACTGACCAATGAAAATGGGCACGGCGCGTTCCGATCCGAGGGGCTTCACCAGCACGGCGTTTCCCTTATCGGTACGCGCGACAGTCCAAATCTCCGCTTCCACAAGCATTCCGTTACTCATACGCTACCCTAAATTCTACAAATACCGCGGCTGTTATTCCAATGAATTCGGCCGGCAATGCGCCCGGCGAGCCTCAGACCCC
>CAYFQV010000220.1:0-4687 GCA_964345195.1 uncultured Spirochaetaceae bacterium | reverse complement strand
ACGACGAATTGCCAGTCGGCGCCGATGTTCATGAGGGACATACCGTTGTTGATGACGCCCATAACAAGACCACCGACAATGGCGCCGATCACGGTGCCGATACCGCCGCTCATGGAAGCTCCGCCAATGAAGACCGCCGCAATGGCATCCAACTCGAACAGCTGTCCCGCCTGAGGCAGCGCGGAGTTCATGTAACCGGCGAACACCAGCCCGGCGAGCCCGGCAAGACTGCCCATGACAACGAAAACGAAGAACTCAACGAGCTCCGCGTTGATACCGGAGAGCTTCGCCGATCGGGCATTACCGCCGACGGCGTACACGTAGCGACCAAAGGTAGTGCGGTTCGTTACGAAGGTCAGGATCGTAATGACGATTGCGAGCACCACGCCCACAATAGGGAGACCGCGAAACTCGGCGAACTTCCAGGAGAGAATGGCGATCAGGCCGATCACGAAGAGATTTCGTATGACGAGCGCCGCTATCGGTTGCAGAGGAAAGCCCTTGCGCTTCTTATTCCGCCGGCTCGAGATAGACGTCATAAGGAGTACAACCGCAAGGAGCGCCCCGACGATCCAGGGAAGCAGGTGCGTTTCCCCGAACATAAGAGCGTCCGAGGAGATAAAACCGGAGGTGATGCGACTAAAACCGGCATCCCGTAGGGATATCGGGCTAACGTTCGTGAGAACGTAGGTAAGCCCTCTGAAAAGCAGCATGCTCGACAGGGTCACAATAAAGGACGGAACGCGCATAAACGCAATCCAGAAGCCCTGCCACACACCAATGATTGAACCGACGATCATGGTCAGAAGGATGGTCGGTATGAGGCCGAGGCCGGTGTTGTAGAGCATGGCGGCGATCGCACCGGTGAAGGCGGCGATCGAGCCGACGGACAAGTCTATGTTGCCGATGATTATGACCAGCACCATCCCGGATGCCAGGATGAGGATGTAGCTGTTCTGCATGAAGATGTTGGCCACGTTGCGAGCCGAAAAGTTGATGCCGCTCGTCAACGTCGAGAACACCACGAATATCAGAGCCAGCATGATAAACATTGAGTAGCTTCGAACGTTTTTCTTGAGCAGCTGGCTGAAGGATATGGTATTGGAAGTCAGGTTCGTATCCGTCATTGTCTTTCTCCGGCTCCCTAGCTGAGTGCCATGTGCATGATGCCTTCCTGGGTTGCTTCGTCACGATTGAGTACTCCCTTTATTTGTCCCTCATTCATGACGTAGATCCTATCTGCCATACCGATCGCCTCGGGGAGTTCCGAGGTGACCATGATTATACTCTTACCCTGCGCAGCCAGGTCGTTGAGGATCGTGTAGATCTCATACTTGGCGCCGACGTCAATGCCCCGGGTTGGTTCATCGACAACGAAGATTTCGGGCTCGGCAAGCAGCGCTCGGCTTACGACGACTTTCTGTTGATTTCCCCCGCTCAGATTCCGTACCAGCTGCGTGATCGACGGCGTTTTGATGTTCAACGATTCTCGATAGCGTTCCGCCGCCTCGACTTCCGCGTGATCATCCACGACACCCCACTTCGACAAGCGCGGGAGGCTGGAGCTTGTGATATTGGTCTTCACATCCTGTATCAGAATCAGACCGAGGCTCTTGCGGTCCTCGGATATATAACCGAGGCCCTTGCTAATCGCGTCGTGCGGAGAATGAAAACTGATTTCTCTCCCGTGCAGGTAGGCCTTCCCTTCTGAGCGTGAGCCGTAGGACTTGCCGTAGAGACTCATCATCAGTTCCGTGCGACCGGCACCCATTGGGCCGCAGAAACCGAGAATCTCACCCTTCCGGAGATTAAAGGCGGCGTTATCAACAACCTTTTTGTCATGGTACTCCGGATGATACACGGACCAGTTTTCGACCTCGAAGATCACGTCGCCGGTCTTGGCGGTCTTCGGTGGGTATAGCGCATTCATCTCCCGGCCGACCATGTCCCGAATGAGCATGGCCCGCGTAACCTTCTCCTGCCTGCGGTCGTAGGTGCTGATCGATTTCCCGTCTCTCAAGACGGTAATGTGGTCGGCAATTCGCAGGACCTCGTCCAGCTTGTGGGAGATCATGATGCAGGTGAGCCCTTCCTTCTTGAGCTCCAGAATGAGATCGAGAAGTGCATCACTCTCTTCATCATTCAGCGACGCGGTGGGCTCATCTAGAATCAAGATCTGAGTCTTCTTGGAGAGAGCGCGAGCGATCTCAACCAGCTGCTGCTTTCCAACTCCCATCTTGCTTACAACGGTCTCGGGGTGCTCAGCCAGGCCTACACGTGCCAGGTACCCCCGGGACTGCTCCAAGAGGTCATCCCAGTTCAAAATACCGAAGCGCGTCTTCGCGTGACCCAGAAACATATTTTCGTAGATCGAGAGATATGGGCTCAGCGCAAGCTCTTGGTGAATGATCGCGAGACCTACCTTTTCACTGTCGCGAACACTATGAAAGTGGGTCTCGCGATCATGTATCCGAACGGTGCCTTCATAACTGCCCTTCGGATGCACCCCGCTGATAATGCCCATGAGCGTCGATTTTCCCGCTCCGTTTTCACCGCATATTCCGTGAATCTCTCCGGCTTCTACACGGAAACTCACGTCGTCGAGAGCGCGCACACCGGGAAAATCCTTCGTGACGTGCTCTACCTCAAGGATACTCTGCTCACTCATTGGATTGGTCCTGATAGGCAAAATAGATACGGCCCCGTGCACGGCACCCGCCTCGCGGCGAAGCCCCATGCACGGAACCAGAGTTCGGTAGTGCCGACTGCTCTACTCGAATTCGTCGGCGGAGTAGTAACCGCCTCCGACCATAACCTCTTCCCAGTTGTCCTGGGTTACGTTAACCGGTTCCAGAAGGTATGAGTTCACAACTTTGAGACCGGTGTCGTAGGTCTCGGTGTCCAGGCGCGCACCTTCGATCTCAGGAGTTTCCTCACCTTGCAGCAACGAATCGGCAAGCGCCACGGCGCCGGCTGCGAGGTTACGGGTGTCCTTGAAGACCGTCATGTACTGCTCACCGTCGCGAATCATCTTGACGGACGCGAGCTCGGCATCCTGACCGGTGACAACCGGAAGCGTTTCGGTGGTATCGTACTTGTCATCCGCGGAGAGCGCTTCAATGATGGCCCGCGCGAGCGTGTCATTCGGCGCGAGGACGGCATCCAGGGTAACGTCCAACGCGGCGTTACTCAGAAGGTTCTCCATGCGGGCCTTTGCGACCTCGGCTCGCCAGTTCTCGGTGGCGATCCGGGTGAACTCGGAGCTCGAAGAGTCCATGGGGGCCGGACCAACGACTTCAAGCACACCTTCTTCTATATAGGGGCGCAGCACCGACATGGCGCCGTCGAAGAAGAAGTTGGCGTTGTTATCAGTCGGCGAACCGGCAAACAGCGTAATCACCTTCGGGTCGGAGCTCGAGGCGTTGTCGAGATCCAAGGCATCCGCAATGGCCTGTCCCTGAAACTCACCGACCTTGAAGTTGTCGAAGGTGATGTAGTAGTTGTACGCGTCCGAGCCGGTGATAAGCCGGTCGTAGGCAATCACAATGATGCCCTCTTCCGCTGCCTCGGAAACGACGGAGTTGACGCCTTCGTTGATGTTACCAATGATCAAAGCTTGAGCACCCTTCGTAATGAAGTTCTGGATCTGCTCATTCTGCAGGCCTTGATCGGCATCACCATAGGTGACCTCGGCGCTGTAGCCTGCCGCTTCCGCGCCCTCGAGAAGAGCCGCACCGTCGCGCTGCCATCGTTCGACGTGCGTCTCGGGCATTGCAATACCAATGTCGATTGCTCCACCTTCGCCCTGACCCCCGGCGAAGACCATGCCGGACGCCATAACAAGCGCCAGCGTTACGAGAAATAAACGTTTCATAAACACTCCTTTGTGTTCGAGATTTTCTTCATTGTGGGAGGGTCTTTCCGTGCCGGCTACAGGAGAAATCTCGCATCATCTGCACAGATCCTACGTAAGGCGCCATAGGACGAACGGGATAGTACGAATCGAACATCAATTCTGTCTTGGTTCGACTTCCCGGCCGGGAGATCGGGCCTCACTAGGCTCGGTGGTGCGATAGACATCCTCTGCGCTATGAAACCCGTCTCGGATAATCGTCTCATCCATGTTGTCTTTGAACACCGCTATCGGCTCTTCGACATAGTACGGTATTTCACGATCACTTCCGTTGGTTACATAACGATCGGGCTCGGGCACCTCGCCGTCAGCCATGGCTACCGCGAGCTCCGCCGCCCGTGTAGCCAAGCGGTGTATCGGCTTGTATACGGTCATGAGTTGCAGCCCCTCGACGACTCGCTGCGTGGATAACAGGTCGGCGTCCTGCCCCACCACCGCAACGTCACCCGCCATCCGGCGCTCGGCGAGCAACTGAATTGCCGCGTTGGCAATTTGATCGTTCGCGGCGGAGATTGCATCGATATCCGTCGTCCTCTCGAACACTTCACCGATCTTTGCGAGCGCCTCATCCGAGCTCCAGGCGTCGAGCCAGATCTCATCCACGATCTCAATGTCACCACGAGCCACGAAGGGCTGAATCACCTGATACAAGCCCGCATTCACCCGGTAGCTGTTATTATCCCGAACCGACCCGTTAACCACGAGGTAGCGTCCTTCCGGCACTTCTTCAGTAAGCGCCCGCCCGAGGAGCCGGCCGACCTCTTCATTATCGAA
>CAYFQV010000219.1:2215-4828 GCA_964345195.1 uncultured Spirochaetaceae bacterium | reverse complement strand
CCACGACGACTTGCGGTTGCAGCGGCGGCGGATGAGGATGTGCTTCGCGCCGTGGCGGATGCGGAAGAGCGCGGTATCGCGGAAGCGACCCTCGTAGGTAAGAGCTCGGAGATCCGCCGCCTGGCGGAGTCAATCGACTACGCTCCGCCGGCGGACCGAATTGTACACGCCGACTCCCCGGAAGCAGCAGCGGAACGAGCCGTCCGCATGGCTGCGGGAAGCGACCCGGATGGTCGAAGCGCCGAGGTGCTCATGAAAGGGCTCGTGGATACATCCGTTCTCATGCACGCCGCTCTTAATGGCGAGTGGGGCCTGCGAACTCCGGGTCTTATGAGCCATGTCGCGCTCTTCGAAATCCCGGATTACCCGCGCATGCTCCTGCTCAGCGACGCCGCCATGACGATCGCCCCGAGCCTCGAGCAGAAAGTGGAGATCATTCTCAACGCCGTGGATGTGGCTCACGGCATTGGCATTGCCAATCCGAAGGTGGCCGTACTCTGTGCGAAGGAGAAGGTCTCCCCAAAGATGCCCGCCACCGAAGATGCGGAGAAGCTGGCGGCCTTGAACCGCGACGGCAAGATCTCCGGATGCACGGTGGGAGGACCCTTCGCCCTCGATAACGCGGTGTCCCCGGAGGCCGCCCGGCACAAGGGGGTGACACACCCCGGCGCCGGCGAGGCGGACATCCTCCTCGCACCCGACATTGAGGCGGGCAACATCCTCTATAAGGCGCTCGTGTTCCTCGCCGGCGCCCGCAACGCCGGCATTATCGTCGGCGCGCGCTCACCGATCGTGCTCACCTCCCGCGCGGACTCTCGGGAAACAAAGCTCAACTCCATTGCTCTGGCGGTTCTGGCTCAAGTTGCCGACAATGTGAACACGTGATGCAACGTGTCCATCTCCGCATGCTCCATCTCTCCGGCTACGCGATTCCGGTAGGCGTCCTCGCCGCCCTGGCGGCGGTCGGGTTTCGCTATATGATCGGCTTCTTCAACAATCTGTTCTTCCTCGGCACGCTTTCCTTCGACATGGACCTGCGAGATCCGATTGTCACTCGGTGGCCCCTCGCCCTGGTTGTCGTGATACCGGCGGTGGGCATTCTCCTGGCCAGCATATTGACCCGACGGCTTGCCCCGGAGGCAAAGGGCCACGGCGTTCCCGAAGTCATGTATGCCGTCGTCGAAGAGGGTGGGCGCATTCGGCCGGTCGTAGCCTTCGTAAAGCTGATTGCATCTGCGCTAACCATCGGTTCAGGCGGCTCCGCGGGAACCGCGGGCCCCATTATTCAGATGGGCTCAGGGCTCGGATCGAGTATTGGTCAGCTTTTCAAGCTATCTCCCCGAGAGGTCATCATTCTCGTCGGCGCAGGGGTTGCCGGCTCCGTTGCGGCGACGTTCAATGCGCCGATCGGCGGCTTGTTCTTCGCAATCGAGCTGATCCTACCGGAATACAGCCTCATGACCATCATGCCGCTCGTGGTCGCCTCGATCGTAGCCACACACCTTGCCGGGCTGCTTCTCGGCGAGGCGGCGACGCTGCCCATTCCGGCGTACACCCTCGTGTCTTCCGCGGAGTTTCCGATCTACATTGTCCTCGGCCTTATGTGCGCGCTCGCAGCAGTCCTCTATATCAAGGGCCTCTACGGCGTACAAAGCATCTTCAATCGCATTCGCCTGCACCCGCAGCTCAAGGCCGTCGGTGGCGGGCTGGCGGTGGGACTGCTGGGTGTCGGGGTTTTTCTGATATCCGGACGCTTTCACATCTTAGGCGCCGGCTTTCCCTTGGTCAGCTCGATTCTCACCGGAGAGCTATTCGCCGTACCGCTTCTGTTGACCTTGGTGGTCCTGAAGATCCTCACGAACGGGATCACCCTCGCCGCCGGCGGCTCGGGAGGGATCTTCGCGCCGTCACTGGTCATCGGCGCGACCGTCGGCGCCGCGGTGGGACAGATTGCGAACACGCTCTTTCCCGAGATCACCGCGCCGGCATCCGCCTACGCCCTGGTCGGCATGGCGGCGGTCCTTGCGGGGACTACCGGCGGTACGGTTACCGCTATCACCATCAGCTTCGAGCTAACCAGAAACTACGAGATCATGCTGCCGCTCATGTTGAGCGTCGTGATTGCGCACTTCGTCAGTCAGGCGATCGAGCCGCAAACCATCTATACGAAGAAACTGAGCCGCCGGGGCATATTCATCGACCATGATAAGGTGGGGAGTCTCTTCAAGATCACCCCGGTGCGAGAGGTGACCCAGGAGGCATTAATCGCGCTCGCACCGCACAACCGCGTCACGGACGCCATCCGTATTCTCGCACAGGAGAACCTCGACAGCGTGCCGGTGATCGCCAACCGGCGCGTGCTCGGAGTCGTAGCGTACCGTGACATCTTTGACTGCGACCAGGACGACCACGTGGCGAACCACTACCGTCAGGTAGACATCTCGATCCCCGGGAGCACGGACTCACTGCAAGCCTTGGAAAGGATGGAGCGAGAGCACACCAACATTCTCGTAGTAACGCAGAACGACGAGGTGGTGGGATTCGTGACGCGCGGCTTGATCATGCGCGCCTACTTCGAGAAGCGCGACTTGCGAATTGGTGGCGGTGGCTAAG
>CAYFQV010000219.1:0-2115 GCA_964345195.1 uncultured Spirochaetaceae bacterium | reverse complement strand
GGTGGCTAAGCTATTCCGACTCGTCGTTCTCGCTCGGGGCCAGACGCGCTTCTACGGTCTCCCCCGGTGCCAGGACAATGTTTTCGAAGTCGGTATGCCGCCGCACCTCACCCATGAGAGTCTTGAAGTTCTCGAACTCGTCCGGAATCGTAATGAGACTATCCTGCTCCTCATCGTAAATGAAGACGACCGGGCGCTCCCGCTTGTCACGCGGAACGGCGTATCCCGCTCGACTGATCTCGTGCCAATTGTACGACCGGCTTCCAATACCGGCATGTTCCAGCGTAATACCATCATCCGTCGTGACAACCTTGCTCTGAAGTTGAGCCACCAGATGCCTAGCTGCATGAAAGCCCAGGTAGCCCACGACAATCAGTGCAATGATTCCCCCGAGCGCACTGCCGGCCGCGAAGAGCAGTACTACGACCGCAACGGCCCCGATCATCACGGCCATGAGCAACAGCATTCGGGGATTCGATTTCACAGTAATTCGATAGGTCATGTCTCTCCTCGCTCGTACACGATTGCACCGTCGACCACCGTTAGCTCTACCCGGGTTTCCTTGATTTCCGACGGGGCGCAGCGGGTGATATCCCGGTCGAGCACGGCGAAATCGGCAAGCTTTCCCGTGCTAATGCTCCCCTTCTCGCTCTCTAAGAACTCCGCGTAGGCACTCTCCAGTGTATACGCTTTGAGTGCCTCCAGGGGACTTATCCGCGTGTCTTCGTCCCGATTCACAGCCATGTGAATTGCGTAGACCGGATCAAAGGTCGCCTCTCCGGGTATGTCCGAGCCGAAAGAGAGGTGCACACCACCGTCAATGAGGCGGCGGTACGGGTAGGCCTCTGCTGCGCGCTCCGGGCCAAGGATGTCGGCATCCTTTTCCGGAGTCGCCATGGCGTGGGGCTGCGCCGCAATGAGGATTCCCAGATCCCGTAGACGCGAAACATCCTCCGGCCTCACCAACTGCGCATGCTCGAGCCGAAGGCGCAAGGTCGTCACCTCCGGCTGCCGCTGCGCCACACGCTCGACGGCGTTGACAAACTCCTGCACGGCGCGGTCACCAATGGCGTGAAACGCTCCCTGCCTCCCCCTCCGCGCAAGGAAGGAGACGATATCCTCGAAGCGTTCCGGTCCGCCGATCGGCGTGCCGAAGTTCGAGGCATCTCCGGCGTACGGGACGGTCATCCACGCCGTCCTGGTGGAGAAGGTGCCGTCGAGGAAGTACTTCCAGGGACCGCGCCGCACCCACCAAGGATCGAAGCGCCACAGCTGAAACAATCGCGCCATCCACGGCACCGGGCCGTAGGCCCAACAGCTAAAGCGACAGCTAAGCTTCCCTGCCCGCTTAAAGCGCTTGAGGTGTCCGATCGTCGTCGGAATCCAGGTATTGTCTTGGACCGATGTTATCCCGTAGGACCGAAACCGATCCAAGGCAGAGCTCAGGTACGCGCGACTCAGCCTGCGATTCACGTGCATCTTGATGAAGCGGCGATTGTGATATCCGCTGATGGCGGTATCGTAGAGGATCCCGGTCAAGCGGCCGGCCTCATCCCGAGCAATCGTGCCGCCGCTCGGGCTCGGCGTATCTTCGCGGATCTTCAGCTTTTCGAGCATGCGGGTGTTCACCCACGCTCCGTGCCCTGAGAACTGCACCAGCACCACCGGATTGTCGGGAAAGGCTTCATCGAGCCTATCTCTGTGCGGATGTGGACAGCTCGGATAGTCCCAGCCCTGGGCAATGATCACCGTGCCGCGCCGAGGGTTCGGATAGTGTTCCTTGAGCTTCGCTATGATCTGCTGCTCGTTGAGGCCGGTGAGGTCGAGCTGCGAGGCGACGTCACCCATGACGAGGGCGTGGAGGTGATTGTCGTTGAAGCCGGGGACCATGGTCTTGCCGCCCAGATCAATGTGTTCGGCATCCCGCGGCGCCCGGGCCAGCACATCCGCATGGGCGCCGACGGCGGCGATCCGGTTACCCGTGACGAGGACCGCCTCGGCTTCCGGGAGCTCGTCGTCGACCGTGATTATCCGTGCGTTGCTGAAGACCGTGCTTGCCACGGATGGAAGGCTACCTGCGCGAGTACGGCTGGTCAAGGAGAGGAAAGGGTCGGC
>CAYFQV010000218.1:0-4862 GCA_964345195.1 uncultured Spirochaetaceae bacterium | reverse complement strand
CCTACTCCCAGTCCAGAAATCCGGGGAGACGATTGTGTTCCTTGAGCGTACCGACGACACCGCGGGGAAAGAACACCAGCGTGAGAATCAGCACGGTACCGGTAAACACGATGTTGAGCGCGGTGGAGCCGAGGCTTGTCACGAAGAATTCGTTGACAAGAACGATGATGATGGCTCCGACCACTGGTCCCGCCACGGTTCCCTTTCCGCCGATGATCGACATGAGAACCATGTTCGAGGCGATCGCTATGGTGAGGAACATGTCCGGTCTCAGGTAGGTGAGGTAGTAGCCCCACAGAGCCCCGCACATGCCTACGAACAGGCCGCTCAGGGCGAACGCTGCGATCTTGTAGCGGTTCGTCGGTACGCCGGCGACCTCCGCCTTGATCTCATCCTGTGAAATAGCTCGAAGGCCAAGGCCGAACTTCGAGTGGCGGATTTTGTGAGACATCACGACCGCCCCGGCTGCCACGATGAGAATCGCGTAGTAGAAGGGCAGCTTCGCCACCCTGGGGCTCAGGGGAATGAAGGGGAGACTGAGGCCGTTGGCTCCCCCGGCAAACTCCCACTGGTCGATGAGGTGGAGGGTGAGCATGACCATGGCGATCGTGGCGATGATGAACGCCGGTCCGCGGGTCCTCAACGCGATCAGTCCCACGAGCAGGCCGACGAGGAGTGCCGCGACGCCCGCCAGCGGAAACGTGAAGAACGGAGAGATCTTGAGATAGGTGAACACCAGTCCCGAAAAGTAGGCTCCCACGGCGTAGAAGACGTTGTGGCCGAGTGAGGTGTATCCGGTATAGCCGCCTATGATGTTCCAGCTCGACGCCATGGCAATATAGAGCATCGTGAACATCATCATGTGCAACACGTAGTTGTAGCGACCGGTTGTCACTTGCAGCAGGGGAAACACCAGAAGCACGCCGAATACGACGAGGATGAAAAGACCGCGGGAGCGGCCCGCGGTGCCGGTAGTCAGGGTTGCGCCGGACATCTATACCTCCACCTTCTTGCCGAAGAGGCCCTGCGGCCTCACGAGCAGAATAACGAAGAGGGCCAGGAAGAACGTGACGGTCGACCAGACCGGTCCGATGAAGTGGCCGACGAATCCCGCAACGATCGCGAGCAGAAAAGAGCCGACCAGAGCGCCCATCAGGCTGCCCATTCCGCCGAGCACGATCAGGGCCATCATGATTGCGATCCAGTCCCAGTGGATGGCCGGGTAGAACGTAAAGATGAACGTGATGAGCGAGCCCGAAGCCCCCGCAAGAGCGGTTCCGAGGCCGAACGTGATGAGGGAAATCTTTGCGACGTCGACGCCCACGGTTTTTGCGGCGGTTCGGTTCTGCATGGTGGCGCGTATCGCATATCCGGTGCGTGTTGTTCGAAGGAAGACCCAGAGCGCGACCAACAGGACTACGCTGACGACGGTTGCGTAGAATTGCCCCGCGGGAAAGTAGAGTGGGCCAAAGTGCAGTGTTTCGGTGGTGTAGGCGGGTGTGGTGGAGCGGTAAATCCCGGTAAACAGAAAGCTCAGAACACCCTCTATGATGGTCGCCAGCGCGAACGTCAACAAAACGGTGGATTCCACGAACCGGGAGCTCTCCGCGATGCGGGAGAACAGGAGCTTGTAGACCGCCATGCCAAAGAGAAAGAGAATCGGCATCGTGATGACCACCGATGCGATGGGATCGATACCGAAGGTTTTGAAGAGCGTGAGGGCGATATAGGCTGCGATCAGCATGAACGCGGCATGCGCCAGGTTCACGATGTTCATTACGCCGAAGATCAGCGTCAGCCCTGATGCCATGAGCGCGTACACGCCGCCGAGGCTGATACCGAAGATGAGTACCTGCAGATAGGTCATGTCGTGCCGTCCTTGCCCTTGCTCTTGAGCCCGCCGCCGAGGTAGAGCTTCGCCACGCGCGGGTCGCCGAGAATGTTGGCCGCCGAGTCCACGATGTGTTCCTTGCCGAGGTCGAGCACGATGCCCCAGTCCGAGGCCTGGAGACCGAGCTTGGCATTCTGCTCGACGATGAGCACCGTCAGGCCCGCCTCTCTGAGGGCCGCAATGCTTTGGAAGATCTGTCTGGAGATCTTCGGCGCGAGGCCCAGCGAGGGCTCGTCGAGCATGATGAGCTTGGGGCGAAGCACCAGGGTCCTGCCGAGTGCCAGGGTCTGCTGCTGTCCGCCGGAAAGCGACCGGGCCGGTTCGGAGGCCTTTTCAGCGAGGATGGGAAATGTCTCGTAGACCTCGTGGATGCGTCGTTGCACGTCGCTCTTGTCACGGAGGACGAAGCCGCCCATGCGCAGGTTTTCGAGCACGCTCATGTCCGGGAACAGACTCTGATCCTGGGGCACGAAACACAGGCCTCGCCTGAGAATCTCGTGGGTCGGGAGTCCGGTAATGTCCTCGCCGTCGAAGTGCACGGATCCTTCCCGCGGAGTGAGCAGGCCGCTGATTACCTTCAGCAGGGTCGACTTGCCGGCCCCGTTCGGCCCGATGATGCAGTAGGTCCGGCCTTCCTCCACGTCGAGGCTGATCCCTTTGAGGATGTCCTGGCCCGTTCCGTATCCGGCGACAACGTTGGAGATGCTTAAAAAACTCATTCTCCGGGGCCTCCCAGATACGCTTCGAGCACCGCCGGGTCGCTCTGGACCTTCTCGGGGTGCCCCTCGGCGATCACCGCGCCGGAGGCCATTACGATCACCGGGTCGCTGATACTCATAACGAGCTCCATGTTGTGCTCCACGATCAGGAAGGTGATCCCCTGCTTGTTAAGCTCCTGGATGCGTTCCACGATGGTTTCGAGGAGGGCCGGATTCACTCCACCCGCCGGCTCGTCGAGCATGACGATGCGCGGCTCAGACATGAGAACTGCGCCGAGCTCGAGGAGCTTCCGCTGTCCGTAGGAGAGCGTGCCGGCCTTCTCATTGGCGAGTTGCTTGATGCCGAGAAACTCGAGAAGGGACACGGCCTTCTCGCGCTCCTCGGCGCGAACGGATGGGCCGAAGAGGCTCAAGAGTCCGCGACCATGGGCGTGCACCGCGAGGTTCTCGATCACGGTCATCTCGGCGAGCGCACGAGTAATCTGAAATGTGCGGCTGATACCTCGCCGCGCAATCCTGTGCGGCGGGTCCGAGCCGATGTCATGGCCGTCGAAAAGGATGCTCCCCGAGTCGCGCGAGACCGTGCCGGTAATGAGGTTGAAGGCGGTAGTCTTCCCAGCCCCGTTCGGTCCTATGAGAGAGGTGATAGTCCCCTCCTCGACCGAGAACGTACAATGGTCCACAGCAACGATACCGCCGAAATGCTTCGTGAGGTCCCGTATCTCGAGCAACGCCATCAGCTCTCTCCCGACCTGGTAGTGTACGGTGGAATAGTGACCGGGCGGAGGTCCGCCCGGTCACACGAAATGACTACCACGTAGTGTCTACCATTCCGGCTTCGGCCAGAGCAGGTCTTCTACACCCGGGAACTGTCCGCGCGGGTAGACGAATTCGAGGTTTTCTTCCTGCCACTGTACCATGATGAACGGCTTGCCGATCGGCAGACCGCGGTCGTCCCAGTGAAAGGGGCCGAGGATCGTCTCTACCGGATCGTTCTCGGTGCGCTCGTTGAACCAGTCGCGGATGGCATCGTTGTCCGTACTGCCGACCGCGCGCACGGCCTGTTCCATGCCCATCGCGAGGGCAAAGGGAATCGCCGCGTCTTCGTCGGGGATCTGGCCGTAAGACTCTTCGAAGGTGTCAATGAACTCCTGATTGGTGAACTCACGGCCCAGGAAACGGCCGGAGAAGTTTGCCTGCGGATGCCAGGATGCATGGGTCATGAGGCCGTCTACCGCCGAGCCGAGCTCCTCCTGCCACTCACGCTGGGAGCCCTGGCTGCTGTAGATTGCCATCGGCTGATAGTCAACGGTCTGCATGGCCCGCATCAGCTGGATGCCGTCGTCCGGGGAGTTTGCAAGGAGGAAAAGCATCTCGGCCTCGCTCGACTTGATCGAGTTGGCGAGGTTGATCCAGTCCGAATAGCCCTGCGGCCACTGCTCTTCGTAGACGATGCTGACTCCTGCTTCCTCAACTACGCCGGGAGAGAGGTCAACGGTCTCGTTGCTGCCGGGGATCTCTACGACTTCGCCGAGCAGGCCTGCTGCAATGGAGTTCGTAAAGAAGTCGTCGGCGTAGACAATGGCGGCCGTCTCCGGCATATCCCCGCTTGCCACGAGGTTATCCATCATGTCGATGGGCGTGGCGCCGACGAACTCCGCGGCGTTCGGCTGAAAGTAGAACAGGTAATCGTAGCCACGCTCATAGATGCGAAGCGCCGCCGCCGAGGGGATGGGGTGCACCATCCCGGCCTGTTCGGTCACCGATGACGTGGGGAAGGTGATGAGACTCGAAAAGGTCCCGAATATCATGTCGACGTTGTCGACGTTGATGAACCTCTCGAATTGACTCATGGCGACGTCGGGGTCGGACTGATTGTCCCGCACCCGAAGTTCCACCTCCCGGCCGAGCAGGCCACCCTCCTGATTGATCAGGTTTACCGCGTGCTGGTACCCTTCGCGGTGCTTTTCTCCGGTGATGGAGAACTGGCCGGTCAGGGGCAGTGATGTACCGATCTGAATCGGTCCGTCTTCCGCTGCCTCTTCCTGTCCCGAAGCAAATGCAAAGGATGCTGCAAACAAGACGAGGACGAGTACGATCGAAATACGCTTCATGTCGCTCCTCCTTATAGTGGGTTACCCCACGAGCTAGTTTCTGAGGTTAAACCGGGTAAATTCAGCCGTCAAGCAAAATTTGCATGCAATAACGGATTTTGCATGCAATAATGCAGCGGCCGCATTTTTCTTGACAGT
>CAYFQV010000217.1:0-4906 GCA_964345195.1 uncultured Spirochaetaceae bacterium | reverse complement strand
TGCCAACCGAGCAGCTCCATTGTGTCGGTTACCCGTACGTCGGTCCGGCGGTTCAAGTCCGCCACGGTGGCTTTCAGGTTTGGATCGAATCGTGCCGCTATCCGCACCACCGGGCCCGGGAGCTCACGCTGCGGAATACGCCGCTGCGGATACGCCTTGGCAAGGATCTTTCCAACGTCGCGCAACCAGAGGAAGCCGTTTCCGACCAGGAGCCGATGGCCGGCCGCGCCCTGGACCATCATGGCTAGGACATGCGCCTCGGCAACATCCCGGACGTCGACACTCTCGAAGCCGACCCTCGGTAGCGCGGGGAGAGCCGCGGAGAGAACGACCTCGACAATCCGGTTCGAGGTACGCAGCTCCGGGACTATCAGCGGACCGAGGATCGCGCCGGGATTAATGGCTACAAGCTCCGGGGCATCAGCGTGGTCCCGAACGAAATCCCAGGCCGCCCGTTCCGCGAGAGTTTTGCTTTTGGCATAGGCCGATACACCGGGTGCATCCGTATCCGTCCACAGGCCGGGCTCTATCGGTGAAGGGTGGTACTCATGACCCCCGGTAAGAGCGACCAAGGAAGATGTTATGACCACCCGTCGGACACCTTGCCGGCGCGCAGCATTTAGCACCCGGAGCGTACCGTCTCGGGCCGGCTGGATCAAGTCGTTCTCGTCGGCGGGGGCCGACACCGGAAAGGGTGATGCACAATGGATGACCGTGTCGACGCCCTGGGCGGCCGCGTCCCAGCCCTCATCTCGAGACAAATCGGCGCTCAGGATTTCCGGTGCCTCCGCATCTTCCCCGACGGCACGGGCAATTGCTCCGGCGGTAGGCTCCCGCTTTTCCTCGCTCCGCACCGTTCCGCGCACGGGAAATCCGTGCCGCATGAGAGCCGCCGCCACATGGGCTCCCAGGAACCCGGACGCCGCCGTCACCAACACCCTATCGCTTGCATTCTCAGATACGCGATCACTCATATGTGCTCAAGGTACTGCGCAAGCACGCATTTGTCGCTGCACGACGGAGAGGCCCGGGCACGGATTTCAGCATACGCGCTAGTCCGCAAGCCGCGCGTAATGATCCCGCAGCACATCTTCGGCGGAGGATCCGATCCGGGCGAACACCGGGATTCGACTTAGTGGGGCGGAAACCTGATGTACGCCGGCTTCGCTAATCTCCTGACCGGACACCGGATCTCGAAATCCCCTTGTGTCGGAGCCGGAGCCGGGGTGCTCTTGCCCGCCCGGCCGTGTCGGCACATAAACCGTGCGTGAACGCGCTCCCTCTTCGAGAACCGGCGCCACCATGATGTCCGGTCCGAACATGTACTGATCCCATACCTCGTATGCCTGCGGATCCTCCGGGAAGTCCACAAAGAGAGGCCGCATGGGCGGGATACCGGAGCTGCTTGCCTCGTGCATCTGGGCGAGGATGTATGGCTTCATTGCCTCCCGGAGCCTCAGGAGCCCGCCCGCGACGCGGTAGACATCATCGCCAAAGCTCCAAACCTCGTTCGGGCCGCCGTGTCTGAAGTCGTCCGAGTCCCGAAAACCGTGGAGACGGAAGAGCGGGCAGAAGGCACCGTACTGGAACCAGCGGATGAGGAGCTCGCGGAACTCCGGCGCGTCGGTGGGATTGGCAAAGAAGCCGCCGATATCGGTGGTCCACCATGGGATTCCGCTCATGGACATGGACAGGCCGGCCACGACTTGGGTGCGCAGCGCCTCGAAGGAGGCGTCGATGTCCCCGGACCAGACGGCGGCGCCGTAGCGCTGACTTCCCGCCCAGGCGGAGCGGCACAAGTTCAGAGGAGCCGGATGCCCGGCCGCTCGCATACCCTCGTAAAAGCCGCGTTGGTGCATGAAAGGATAGGCGCAGCCGACTTCGTCGCCGCGGCCGGCGTAGTAGCGGACGTTGTGTGGGTCATACGGATAGGCCTCGGGCTCACAGGCATCCAACCAGAAGATCCGAACGCCCTTGTCGTAGTAGTTACGCTTGACCGTCGACCACAGGAACTCCCGAGACGCCGGGTTGAAGGGGTCGTAGTAGTAGAGCGACTTGGTTCCGTCGGTATCGACATCTATGAACTCCATCATGGAGGGCGCACCGTACTCGCTCCGCGCCAGAAGGCCACGGCGGTGCATTTCGAGGAAGTTCTCACTGTCCGGATTGACCGTCGGCCAGACCGACACCATGACCTCGGTACGCTCCGCGGTGTCGTTGTCGGGATCGCGCGACCGCACGGCTCCTGAGTTGCCCCGGATCTCTTGGAGCATCTCTTCCGGATTCGGCCAGAAGCGCTCGTCGAAACGCCAGTCACCCATGTGCGGCCAGTGAAAGAAGTCGATGACCAACACCGACAGCGCTAAGTCCCGGCGGCGGTATTCCCGCACAATATCGAGAACCTCGTCCTGGGTCTCATAGCGCAGCTTGGACTGCCAGAACCCCGCGGCGTAGGCCGGCATTTCCGGCGGCGTTCCGGTCAGTGCCGCGTAGCGTTGGAGAGCTTCCGCCGGGGTGTCCGCCTGAAAGACGCAGTAGTCGATCTCCCGGGCTGCCTCGGCTACCCAGCGGGTGCCGTTGGTCGCAAAACTCACCCGGCCGACGGCGGGGTTGTTCCAGAGGAAGCCGTAGCCGGCGGTGGAGTAGTAAACGGGAATTGCGACTTCGGTGTTGCGTTGAAAGAGCTCGACCTCGCTTCCCTTGCGGTCGAAGATCCCGTCCTGATGCTGTCCCATGCCGTAGATACGCTCCCGCTGTGGCTGGAAGCGCTGCTGGATGTGCCAGATGTCCGAGCTCTTGGGGGCGTAGTGGCGCCCGGTCGGCTCGAAGGGGAGACGGGGAGACGGCTCTTCGAGCAGTACCGCGCCGCTTTCGGCGTGAACAAAGCGGAGGACGCCCTCTCTGCTTAGCTCCCCGCGGAGATTCCCGGTGGATATGCGAGCGCTTTCCTGATCCTGCTGAATCTCCGCCGGGAGCTTTGGCACCGTCGACTCAGCTTCCGCCCCGCCGGGAGCCAGCGACCAGGCGCGGTCGGAGAAGCCTGGATTTCGTGTTGCCTCCACCCGAATTGCTCCCGGGCTCGGCACGCTGAGTCGGATTCGCTCGCCGTGAAAGGCGGCTTCAATCATGGTGGAGCTGGTGCTGATCTCGAAGTCTCGTTGTTCGAACGCCACGGCACCTCCCGCCGACATGTAAACGGTTACCGCCTCTGTAGCACTTCAGCCAGGAGCAATCAAGTAGGACGTGGAGAAAGAGCCCGGCGCGCGAAAAGACCCAACAAGGACCAATTAGCGAAATCCACTTCCCATATCCTGACAGGACTAGTATGGTTTGCGGCAACACTACACGATGAGGAGAACAGCATGAGCGCAGTCCCGATAACGGTTGCTCACGGCGACGGTATTGGCCCCGAAATCATGAGCGCTTCCTTGCGCATTCTGCAGGAGGCCGGTGCGAACATTGAAATCCAGGAGGTGACGGTCGGCGAGAAGATCTTCCTTACCGGCAACACCGCGGGCATTCCACCCGAGTTCTGGGACATGATCAGGGCGACAAAAGTCTTCTACAAGGCCCCTCTGACCACGCCCCAGGGCGGCGGCTACAAGAGCATAAACGTTACGACTCGCAAGACCTTGAGTCTCTACGCCAATGTGCGGCCGGCGCGCTCCCTGCACCCCTTCGTCGAGACCAAGCACCCCGAACAGGACCTCGTCATCGTCCGCGAAAACGAGGAGGACCTCTACGCGGGTATTGAGCACCGTCAGACCGACGAGGTCGTCCAATGCCTCAAGCTGATTTCCCGCCCGGGAAGTGAGCGCGTCATTCGATACGCCTTCGAATACGCCAAAGCGAATAAACGCAAGAAGGTAACGTGCTTCACGAAAGACAACATCATGAAGCTCACCGACGGCCTCTTTCACCAGATCTTCGACGAGGTCGCCAAGGAGTATCCCGACATTGAGTCGGAACACTGGATCGTCGACATCGGCGCGGCGAAGATGGCAGACAAGCCGGAAAATTTCGATGTCATCGTTCTGCCGAATCTCTACGGTGACGTCCTTTCCGACGTGGCCGCCCAAATAGCCGGTTCCGTCGGTATGGCGGGGAGCGCCAACGTGGGTGAGCACGCGTCCATGTTCGAGGCTATCCACGGCTCGGCTCCGCGGCGCGCCGGCCAGAACTTGGCCAACCCATCCGGGCTTCTCCAAGGCGGCATCATGATGATGGTGCACATCGGCCAAGCGGATGTCGCTGAGCGGGTACACAACGCCTGGCTTCGTACCATTGAAGAAGGCATCCACACCTACGACATCTACCGAGACGGTGTGAGCAAACAGAAAGTCGGTACGAAGGAGTTCGCCGACGCGATCATTGCGCGTCTGGGCAAGAAGCCGGAAACCCTCGAACCGGTACGCTACGAAGGCGGCGCCGGTATCCCCCAAGCCGCAGCGCTGCCGCCGCGAACCGCGGGCAAGCGCGAATTGCACGGCGTGGATGTCTTTCTGCAGTGGACCGAGTCCAACCGCGATCCCAACATCCTCGGCGAAGAGCTCGCAAAGGCCGGCTTGGATGATCTGCCGCTCACCATGATCACCAATCGGGGACTCAAAGTGTGGCCGAAGGGTGCGCCTGAGACCTTCTGCACCGACCACTGGCGCTGCCGCTTCGGCGGTAATCCCGACGGACCGGTGGTGCCGCAAAAGCGTATCATTGAGCTTTTGCAAAGCGTCCACGAGCACGGCTTCGACATTATCAAGACCGAACACCTCTACACCTTCGACGGTGAGCCCGGCTTCTCCTTGGGGCAGGGGCAGTAAGGACGCGACGCACGAGGCGACGAAGCCCGCCGAAGACCTCGGTCCCCGGCAGCTTGCACGGGGACCGGCGGTCGTTGAGGCTTGTAGCG
>CAYFQV010000216.1:0-4928 GCA_964345195.1 uncultured Spirochaetaceae bacterium | reverse complement strand
AGGCCGAGAGCTGCAGTCCGAGCGTCTTACGCTTTCGGTGCCTCTGCGCCGGCGCGCAAGCGCCTGCGAGTTCGCCCTGGAGTGCGCGGAGGCCGGCGCCGCCGCGGTGGAGCTTATCGACAGCGAGGCTATCCGCTTTCTGCAGGAAATGGGTGATGAGCTTCCCGCAGGGGCCACCGCGGAGACCCAGATGCTCTACGTCGAGCTGCGAGGCCCCGAAGCGGCGGAGCGACGGAGGAGGATCATACAGCGGGCGCAGCGCTTCCCCGGCATACAGACGGATGCCGTCCAAACCGCCGAGGACCCGGAAGAGCAAGAACGCATCTGGGAGCTGCGAAAGCGCCTGCTTCTGCGTATTCGCCGCGCCCCAAAGCCGCTCGCAGCTCTGAGCGTCGTAAACGACGTCGGCGTCCCGCCCCAGCGCCTCCACGAGCTGATCGAGCGGGTCGCCGAGATCTTCCGGCGGGAGGGTCTGGCCGCTCCGATCTACGGACACGCCGCAAGCGGTAATCTCCACCTCCGTCCGCTCTTCGACACCTCCCGCTCAGACCTCCGGGAGCAGATCCGCCGAAGCGCCGACGCGGTATACGGAGAGGTCATTCGCCTCGACGGCACAGTCACCGCGGAACACGGCATGGGCCGCCTCCGAGCCCCCTTCCTCGAGGCCGAGTGGGGTCCGGAGGTCTACGAGCTCTTCCAGCGAACCAAGACCTGCTTCGATCCCACGGGCCTCTTCAACCCGGAAGCGCTCTTCTACACCGGGGATCCGACCACCGATATCGACATCTGAAAACGGGAGCTTCTCAGCCGCGGGCTACTGCGGCAGCTCGAACTCCTGCAAAACGCTGGACTCGCTAAGGTTGTAGTTCGCATCGTACATCCAGAGTGCCGCTTGATATGTCCCGTCCGCAAGGGTCGCAAGGTCACCACGCCACGGGTCGAAGGCGCCGTCGTTGACGGAGACCCCGTCGGCGTAGTCGATATCCCCGCGCAAGCCCTTGCCCAGTCCGGAGTGCCAAACCCAAACCGCGTCTTCTACGTTGTCAATGCGGTTGGCGGCAACATCGATATCTTTATCAAAGATCACCAGAAAGACGTAGGGTCGCCCGTTGTCGTCCCAGGAGAACGAGACGTCGCTGCCCGTGCCACCGATAGTGAAGTCCACGACCGACGTTCCCAGGAAGACGTTGTTCTGCGTCTCCGAACCTGCCGACCCGTAGTAAGCGGATTCATCACTCGTGGCTGCATCGAACGCGCAGGCACCTAGCCCGGCGGCCAAGACGATCACAAGCAGCAGCGTCACGCCCCCCGGACGGCCGGCGACAACGGCCACTCTCGATCCCGTACTGCTTCGCGCGCGGCTCATTCGCCCTCTCCTCTTCTCCGATAGTCCGACGGATACAGCGCATAGCCGAGGCGCAGCCCGGCAAAGATCGGATGGAGCGCAAAGCGTTCCGTCGTGAAGGTCGGCTCACCCCAAGAGGTCGGCTCCTTGCGATAGAGGGCAACCCGTCCTTGGTAGTGATATCCGCCGTACACCTCGAGGCGGATCGCATCCAGGACGATGAAGCCGACGCCGAGCTCCGCACGCCCATAGGCTGCGTACACGACCGATTCGCTGTAGTCCGGCGGATTCCCGAGACTCGTTGTGGCAAGCACGGAGAATCCGCCCGCGACACCCACATGTGCATCCAGACGCCGGCGCACGCCGATCGGATAGTAGCGGCCACCGATGTGCACTCGGAAGCGATTCAAACCGAGAGTCTCATTCCGGGTTCCCAGGATGGTATCGAGAGGGCGCTCCAGCTCCTGAGTGCCAATGTCCATCCCGAGACTTCCGCCGAAACCGCGCCACTTAGCGGTGTACAGCAGTTCCAGATCCGGGAAGAACCAGTCCGACTGCGCGCCATAGGGCTGAAAGCCCAGATTCGCCGCAATGAGGAGGCTGTGAAACTCACCCGCCAGAGCGTTTACGTCCTCCACCACAGCCGCCGCCTCGACCTGGTAGAGCGAGACCTCTACGAGTCCCTTCTCTCCTTCGTTTAGGGAGATCCTCGTTTCCCGGGGCAGATAGCCCTGTCGCTCGAGGCGTACGGCGTAGCTTCCCGGCTCGAGGCGATACCGGTCGAGCGGGGTAACGCCGATCCGCCTGTTATCCAGGAACACCGCGGCACCGACCGGCTGCGAGCGAACGCTTACGAGCGTTGCTGCGTATTCCGTGAGGTCTCGGGCAAAGGCGTCGGCGACCTCCTCGACTTGAGCAAGCAGGGCCGCCCCGAACGGCGCGGCCAGCGTCTCGGCATGGAAGACTTCACCCACTGTGAAGTTCACCGCGTGCAAAGTGACC
This sequence comes from uncultured Spirochaetaceae bacterium, assembly GCA_964345195.1. Classification (GTDB taxonomy): domain Bacteria; phylum Spirochaetota; class Spirochaetia; order DSM-27196; family PWMO01; genus CAYFQV01. Next base: position 2,581 of record CAYFQV010000216.1, on the reverse strand, counting down.
ATCCACTCCGGTGGAACCGACAGCTCTTCGCCGCTCCCTCCCGTGGCGCGGCGGGTCTCTACACCGAATACGACCAGACCGTCAAAACCGCTTTGCCGTCTGACGGTGATCAGATCAACTCTGCCGGCGTTTAGGTAGGCTTTGGGCTCGCTTAGACTCGCCTGGAGATCACTGGGCAGCACCGCTTCCCCGCTGCGGTACGCCGAGATGCCGCCCGCGGCGGCGAACCTGGTTTCGAAGACCCCGACGAGAGCGGCAGCGATCTCCTCGGCGCGGCGAGAACCCGCTGAAAGCCGGTGCAGGAGCACCGCGGCATCCTGTGCGAACAGCCCGGGTGCGAGAAGCATCCAGAAAAACGCAATAGTGAGGGCCCGGTGGACGAAGCGGCGCGGCCGATGCGTAGTACCATCCATGCCTGTAGATTACGCCGGCGCGTGCGCCCCTGCAAGCCTTCACGCACACTTGCGCAAGACTGCGGGAGGGCGTAGGATCGGCAGCCATCATGAAGGTCATATCGTGGAACGTAAATGGAATCCGCGCCGCGGCAAAGAAAGGCCTGCTCGAGTTTCTCGAAGCCGAAGAGCCGGATATGCTCTGCCTCCAAGAGACGAAGGCGCAGCCTGAACAACTCGCAGATGAGCTGATTTCCCCCGCGGGATACCACAGTTACTGGGCCTCCGCCGAACGCAAGGGCTACAGCGGTGTCGCGGTGTACAGCAAGGAAGAACCGAGGGCCGTTCACCGCATGGGTGTTGAGCGCTTCGATAGCGAAGGTCGGCTACTGATCCTCGAGTATCCCTCCCTTACACTGATGACCGGCTACTTTCCCAACAGCCAGGAAGGCGGTAAGCGCTTGGATTATAAGCTCGACTACTGCCAACAGATCCACGGAGTCTGTAATGAGCTGGATGCGGCGGGTCGCAATCTGCTGCTCTGCGGAGACTTCAACATTGCACACAAGGCGATCGACCTCGAGAATCCGAAGGCGAATGAAAAGAACGCCGGGTATCTCCCCGAGGAGCGAGCCTGGATGGATGCCTTCACCGAGGCCGGCTACATTGACACCTTTCGCATGTTCACGAGCGAGCCGCGGCACTATAGCTGGTGGTCGTACCGGGCGAACGCCCGCGCGCGGAACGTGGGGTGGCGCATCGATTATCACGCGGTGAATACGCGGATGCGAGAGGTGGTCCGCTCGTCGGATATTCTCGCGGACGTGACGGGCTCGGATCATGCGCCGGTTCGCATTGAGCTCGGCCTTTAGCGGCCCGGCTCCTTAGGGCCGGGCGGTCGGGCTCCTGGGCTCCCGGCGGCCGCGCAATCGGGGCTCGGCACCCGGTGCTCGGCGCCAAGGCAGTCGGCGGCAATACCGGGCCCATTCGTACCGTCCCTCGAGTCGGTTGCTAACCGAAAAAGCTTAACGGCGTCGGAATTCCTTAGTACCTTTGCCGTAGTTCTCAGCATATGGGGAACCCTCGCAGGGGGAATGAATGACGCACCAAAGGACCATACCGCTGTTTCCGCTCGGCGTCGTACTGCTGCCGCGGATGCCGTTGCCGCTTCACATTTTCGAGCAACGCTACAAAGATATGTTGGAAGACTGTCTCGAGAGTGACCGCCTGTTCGGCATTGTCTACGCGTCCGGCTCAAAGCTGCATCGGACCGGTTGCACGGCGCGCATCGATCGAGTGCTGAAACGCTACGACGATGGTCGCGCTGATATCCTGACGATAGGTGAGAGTCGCTTTGGTCTGGGCAAGGTACAAGAGGAGAAAAGCTACCTTCAGGCGGATGTTAAGTTCTTCAGTGACGACAATACGGAGCGAGAGGAGGATCTCCCGCAGCTTTCCGAAGAGGCCTTAAACGCCCTCGATAGCCTTTCGCGAATCACCGGCGCAGACGTGGATATCTCGGCGCTTCGCAGATTGGATCCCGAAAGCGTCTCTTTTTTGGTAGGCTCCACGGGCGTGTTTACCCACGAGGAGCGGCAGGACTTCCTCGAGCTGACCTCCACCGCGCAGCGTCTAGAGTTGCTCACCAACGCTTTGAACAACGTCACCGAACGCCGGCGTGCGCTCCAGCAGTTGCAGACGGTACTGAAAACAAAGGGAGACTTATCCTACCTTTTCAATTGATTGCATGATCAGGGCCGGGCACATGCTCTGCACCCGGCAAAGCGGCGCAGCAGCCCGGAGCCATGGGTGGGCGTTTCATGAGCGGGCGCGTCATGAGCGGGCGCTTGTTTATCCCTTGTCCTCGCTATTCTTTTCGAAGCTCAAGGCGGCTGAGTTCATGCAATAGCGCAGGCCCGTGGGGTCGGGGCCGTCTGAAAAGACGTGGCCGAGATGGGCCTCACAACGGGAGCAGCGCACCTCCCGCCGCACCATCCCGAGCGTTCGATCCTTGTGCTCCTCCACGGCAGCTTCTTCGACGGGGCGTACGTAACTCGGCCAACCGGTGCCGGAGTCGTACTTGTCGTCGGAGTCGAATAGGGCTTGCCCACAGCATACACAGCGATACACCCCATCTTCGTGATTGTCCCAATATTCGCCGGTAAACGGCCGCTCCGTACCACCCTTGC
>CAYFQV010000215.1:0-4968 GCA_964345195.1 uncultured Spirochaetaceae bacterium | reverse complement strand
CGAGAACCGCAGACCACCTTCGTTATGACCATGCCGACAACGCAGAACGGGTGAAACCGGCACGCCGGCACCGGCGGCACGCCCGCACCCGCCCCCAGCCCGCGGCCCCGTCACACCGGCAAGCGGCAACCGGCACGCCGGCCGCCCCTCACCGCATTCGGTCGCTCCAGGGGTCGGCGGCGGCGCCGAAGGCGGCCTTGAGCTCTTCGGTGGCGGCGGTGAGGGCGTCCAGAACGGACTGCGGGATGCTCGTCGCCAAAGCCTCCGCGTTGCGCTCGACTTGCCGGCGCTTGCGGGCACCGGCGAGCACGCCGGTCACACCGTCCTGAGCCATGAGCCAGCCGATGGCCAGGGTGCCCATGGGAATATCGGCGTCCTCGCTGATCCCGCGAATCCGGTCGATGGTGGCAAAGGTCAGCTCCTCCTGTCCGGCCTCGCCGTGGCGGGCCTGCTCGCGAGCGTCGGCAAAGTGCTTGGTCCGCGCCCGCCCGGCGGGGACCTCGTCCGCACTGTGGTACTTGCCGGTGAGAAGCGCCTGGGCGATCGGACTGTAGGGCAAAATGCCAATGTTTCTCTCCCGGCATTGCGGAAGGACTTCGAACTCAATGCCGCGCCACAACAGGTTGTAGGCCACCTGATTGGTGGCGGGCCCGGAACCGGCGGCCTGTAGGAAATCGGTCATATCCTTCGGCCCGAAGTTGCAGACTCCGTAGGCGCGGATCTTGCCCTGCTCCTGCAAGCGTTGCAGCCCCTCGATTGTCTCTTCATACGGGACGTCGCGGGTCGGCCAGTGGAGTTGATAGAGGTCAATGTAGTCGCTTCCCAGACGGCGGAGAGACCCTTCGCAGGCCTCTCGCAGCTGTTCCTTCGTCGCACGCCCCTTCGCGGCCTTTGTCGCAATGACGGCTTCATGCCGGCGGCCTTTCAAGCCGCGTCCGAGGACCTGCTCCGCATGGCCCTCTTCTCCGTAGCCCTCGGCGGTGTCGAAGGTGGAAATACCGGCATCCAAGGCGGCATGCACCGCATCAATCGAGTCGGCATCCTCCTGGGGACCCCACTGGCGCCCGCCGGCAAAGACCCACGTACCCAGGGCAAGCCGGGACAGCACTACATCGCTGCCCGGGAGGCGGGTGTCCGCGTTTACATCGCTCATTGTGCCGCTCCTTTGTCTTGCTGTTCCCTGCTCTTACCGCCACTCGCCGCCGGAGGCGCACACACCGCCGGCCGGGCGAGTGCCGAATGGCCGCTTTCAGCGTTTCACTCTGGCATCGCCCTGCCAGATACTCCAGATCTCGGCCTCACTCGAGGGCTGACCGAAGTCGGTCTCCATGCTGACCGCCAAAGCGCCGCCGGCCCAGCCGAAGTGGAGGCAGTCCTCGGCGGACCAGCCCTGCAGTAGCCCGTAGAGCAGGCCGCCGACAAAGCCGTCACCGCCGCCGATGCGGTCCAACACCGCGATACTCCGCGGCTCGACCAGGTGCCAGCCGCCGTCGGCGCGCAGGAGAGCTCCCCAGAGGTGCTCATTGGCGTTGACTACTTCGCGCAGGGTGGTGGCGAAGACGCGGGCCTTCGGATATGCCCGGCCGGCCTCTTCGATCATCCCTTTGAAACCGTCGATCTTACCGGCCACGTCCTTACCGCCGGCCTCGGGCCCTTCGAGACCGAGCGCCAACTGAAAGTCCTCTTCGTTGCCGATCAAGATATCCGCGGCAGCGGCGATCTCCTGGAAGATTCGGCGCAAGCGCTCCTCGTTCTCCTTCCAGAATGATGCGCGGTAGTTCAGGTCGAAGCTGACCAGGGTCCCGTGCTTCTGCGCGCTCCGGGCGATCTCCAGGCACAACTCGCCGGTGGTCTCCGACAGTGCCGCAACCAATCCCGAGATGTGCACCACCTGCACGCCCTCCGTGCCGAAGATGCGTTCCAGGTCGAAATCTGTCGGGGCCAAGCTGCGACCTACTTCGCCGGCACGGTCGTTGTGCACCTTTGGTCCCCGGGAGCCGAAGCCGGCGTCCGCAATATTGAATTGATGACGATGCCCCCACGGGCCGCCCTGAGCGACGGTCTTCGCTTCGACATCCATGTGGCGCCGACCCAGATCATCGGCGATCATCCGGGCTATCGGGCTCCCATCGACGAATGCCGTGAGGATCTTCACGGGCTTGCCGAGGAAGGAAACCACACTCGCAACGTTACTCTCCGCACTGGTCACCTGCATCACGTAATCCCGGGAGCTGTGTACCGGCTGCCGGTCCTTCGGGGTGATTCGCACCCCCATGCTGGTGGCCGTCAGCAATGCGTAGTCGGCATCTTGTCGTAACTCGAACATTGGCTTGTCTCCTTTCATCTATTTAAACCTCCGTCCCCAGGCGGCGCCAAGCGGCGCGCCCCCAAGCGACCTCCGTCCCCACGCGGCACCCAGCGGCACGCCCCCAAGCGACCTCCGTCCCTAAGCCCGGGCTAAGCCCAAGGCCTCGAGGTGGCGTCGGAAGTGCCGTTCCAAGCCGTCGAGGTATTCCTCCTCGTGGTCGAAGAGGAAGCGCCGCAGCTGTGGGCCGAGCTCGGCATCATTCAGCAGGCCGCCGTAGGAGATGTGCAGGAACTGTCGCCACGCCGGATGGTCCAGAAGCGAGGGCAAATCGGCGTCGGACATGTTCGCAATGGATGGGACGGTGTTGATATCCGCGGTAATATGGTAGCTCTTCAATGCGGTCGGATAGTACTCCAGTGTCTTGGCGTGGATGAGGCGGTAGAGGCTCGGATCGGTCCGGGCGACCACACGGATGGCCTCGAGCCAGCTGGTACCGGCGGTCTTGAGATGGAGTCTGCCGCCGGTGCGCTTGCCGACGGAGGGGTAGACTGAAAGCTTGTCGCTTCCCGAGTGGACCGAGATCTTGTAGTTGCCGAAGGTGACGGCAATCCGACAGTGCACGTCGAACTGCTCATCGAACTCATCCACATTGCCAATATAGTCGATTCCTTTCTGGAACTCGCCGATGAAGCGGGGCGCGAGGGAGTTCACGGTCACCCCTCGCTGGTGCAGCTCTCGGGCAATGAAGAGGTGATGCGACGGCAGGGTCGGCGTGGTGGTTTCGTCAATGCTGATCTCCAGGTCGTAGCGGTCGCCGGTCTCCGCTTTGAGGTGGTCGTTGACCTGCACCGCGAAGTCCAGCGCATCCCCGTAGAGCAGAGCGCAGCGCTCGACGGTCTCCCGATCCAGCCGCACCTCGGCGCCGTCGAGGTCGAAGGACTGCCCGGCGTACTCCCGAAGCAGGCGATCCCGAAACTCCGCCGGAAGCTCGGCAAAGACCTTACTCACCTGCTGGGGGGACCAGTCGGCAACCTTCGGCTTGAGTACCTCGGTCAGATCGAGGGTTACCATGGGTGCGCCGGCTTCCAGGGCTGCATCAATCTTGTCGATAGACTTCAGATGATCGCCGTCGGCGCCGAAGCCGCGCTCAAAGCCCTCTTGGAACACCCCGAAGGAGGCGTCCGCGACGACTTCCGGGAAGCTGCGGCCGGTGTAGTCCATCTCCCGCAGGCTCTGCTGGGCGAGGACCGGGTAGGCGTCGTAATCGCGAACGGCGCGGATATGGCCGGCGGTGGCCATGCCGAGGCGATCCCCCATGCCGATTGTGCTGCGCTTGTCCCGCAGGGACTGCGGTTTGGTGAAGGGAAAGGCCCTCCAGAGCGCCGGCAGTAGCTCCGGCCCCGGTCGAGCCGCCGCCACATGGAGGTCGCCGATTCGCCGCGGGATCACCCCGGAGAAGATGCTCTCGAAGGGAGCCTCGGCCACTTCGAAGAAGTAGCGCTCTCCGTCGTGGCGGGCCATGAAGTAGAGCACAGCGTCGCGCCGGCGCAGCGAACGGGCGTAGATGCCCGCGGAGGCGGAACCAATGTAGGGCGTCCGCTCTTCCGGGTAGCCCGCCGGGTCGCGGTCGACCGCCTTCAGGACACCTTCCGCTTGGAGTACCGCGGTGATCGTTTCCAGGACGGAGGCATCGACATCGATCTTCTTGCCTTTGTTGCTCATATCATTGTTTCCGACGCTCATGATGTGCGCAGAACCTCCTGCATGCCGAAGTAGCGGACGGCGTTGTTCCAACAGATGTCCTCGACCATGCTGCCGAGGAGCTTCATATCCCGGGGAGCTTCGCCGTTGACCACCCAGGAGGCGATCATGTCCGAGAGGATGCGGCGGAAGTACTCGTGCCGAGTGTAGGACAGAAAGCTGCGTGAGTCGGTGAGCATGCCGACGAAGCGGGAGAGCAGGGCCATGTTCGCCACGGCGCGCATGTGCCACTCCATTCCGTGCTTCTGGTCGTTGAACCACCAGGCGGGTCCGAACTGGATCTTGCCGGGGACGGAGCCGTCCTGGAAGTCGCCAATGGTGGAGGCAATCAGCTCGTTGTCCCGGGGATTCAGGATGTAGAGGATCGTCTGCGGTAGCTCGCCGCTGCGGTCGAGCATGTCCATGAAGCGCGTAAGCCGGGCGGCCATGGGCTCATCCGCCATTGAGTCGAAGCCGCTGTCCTTGCCGAGTCGCTCGAACATCCGGGTGTTGTTGTTGCGCAGCGCGCCGAGGTGCAACTGCATGACCCAGCCCCGCCGGGCGTATTCTCGGCCCAGGAAGAGCAAGAGCGCGGTCTTGAAGGCTTCGACCTGACCGTTTGTGACCTCCTCGCCGCGGAGGGCGGTGTCGAAGACCTTCGGCGCCCGGCTCTCGGCATCCGGTGCACCTACCGCCGTCACCAGGGCGTGGTCGGAGACGCGGCAACCGAGGGCGTCGAAATGGTCCATCCGGGATCGGAGGGCTTGTTTGAGGTCGTTGTAGCTCCTGATGTCGATGCCTGCGGCTTCGCCGAGGGCGGCCATATAGTCGATGAACTCCGCGGTGTTCTCCACCGCCAGCGCCTTGTCGGGGCGGAAGCTCGGTCGGACCAGGGTGTTCAGCCGGGCGGGGTCGCCGCC
>CAYFQV010000214.1:0-5008 GCA_964345195.1 uncultured Spirochaetaceae bacterium | reverse complement strand
ACTCGCTTCACGCGTTTCATGCTACCACGGTCTGGCGGCAGGTGTGGATACTGGAGTTCGACCTGCAGGATGCTGTCCAGCATGGGTTAGGCAACCGCGGCTCCTTGCGCTGTGGTTGGAGTCATGATTAACCGAGCCGGGTTCGTCAGATTAGGGCTCACGGCGTTTCTCGACGAGCAGTTCATCCGCGCGGTCGCCGTGGAATCGCAGAATAAGCCGCTTCTCGGGTTTAACGGGTCCGCTGCCGACGGACGGTCGGAGTCCCTGGCGTATCGGATGGCGTGGCACGACGCGATCCATCGCGAGATCGAGGCGATCCTCGGGCACTTCAACGCGTCCGTCCAGGTGACGCCGGAGGCGGCTCCCGCCCGCTGCGCCTTGCTCCCAATGCCTCCCACGCCGCCCCCGTCTCGTCTACCGAAGCCGCCAGATTTCGACGCGGTCGCCGAGCGTGACAAGCAGGCCGCCGTCGCGGTTCGCGGTCAGGAGCAGCCGGCGGCCGCCCTCGGTGGTGAGCACGGGGTGCCGGCTGAGGGTATGGTCGTAGAGCAATAGCTCGTCGCCGGCGAAGACAAATAGAGCGGGAGCCCGGTTGTCACCCGGCAGGTCGAGGACCGGACCGAAGCCGACATGTGGTTCCTCGATCGGCGCGTCCGCCGAGAGGGCGACTGAGGCCGCACCGTCGCTCCCTGCAGAGGGCATCCCAACGGCGGTGCCGGGCACCGCCGTGCGAACCAGACTGCGGAGTTCCTCATCCAGAAGCTCCAGGACGACGCCCTTTTCGGAGCGCCACAGCAAGGCCGTGCGTAGCCCCTCCCGGGTCTCCAGATGGCGGACCCCCCGGAAGTTCCCACCGGACACCCGCCGTGAGCCGGTGATCTCCGGGCGCGAAGCCTCCCGGCCGGCCGCCTGCAGCATAAAAAGGTCTACCGCAGTTGGGTCGGCATCAATGCCGATTTCCGCCACCGGCCGGCGCAGCATGAAGAAGTCCGCGGCGGCATGGGAGGGCAGGGGGTACATGTCCAGATCACCGCGGAGGACCTCCTCGCCTGGGCGAATCGGCTCTGCCGTGAGCGTACGGCCGGCTTCATCGAACTGAATGAGGTGTGCCTCGGCATCCGAGCCTGCCTCCATTCTGATGCGGTCGATCCCGAGAAAGAGGCCGTAGCCGGTGGGGCGCGTCAAATATGAGGTCACGAAGCGGGCTGTGCCGTCGAGGCTTTCCCGGATGCGAAGGTCTTGCGGATCCCCGGGAATGTGAAACTCCCAGTCTTCCTGCCCATCCGGGAGGGAGTAGCGGATGAAGCCCCGGGGCGAGTCGACCCAGTTCTCCTGCGCCATGATGTAGAGGGCGTTGCCCCGGACAAAGCGGGGCTTGAAGGAGCGGTAGTCCCGGGATGTCTCCTCGACAAGGTAGTGATGAATGGTCTTCCCGGCACCGTTCATGACGAAGAAGCTAGGCTCGGTCTCTTCAACAGAGCCCGCAACCAGATCGAGTTTGCCGTCGGCATCAATATCGTGAAGAAATGCCGGGGCCGCCCGGTCCACCGGGAAGGGGAAGCGCCCTAACAGCCGACCGTCCATGTCGAGCACGGAGAGATCGGCATGGTCCGCCAGGACGAGCTCCGGTTCGGCGCTACCCCACACATCTCCCAGAAAGGCTGATGTTTCCCCGCCGGGCGTGTACACAGGCCTGCCGACGGCGGCTACCCGGGTGGCTTTCCAGTCGGGGTTCCACGCGACCGGATAGGTGTTCGTGCCGTTGGGATCAAAGCCCGGATGGCGCCACGCGGGCATTTCAGATGCAGAGCAGCCTGCCAAGAGGAGGCTCGAGAGGAACAGCACGGCAAGGAGCACCATGACGAGGAGGCCGGGCGCCCGGCGGCGAGCTGTGGACCGTTTTCGAGCCCACATGCTCAGTACCCCCACAGCTCCAGGCTCCCCTCACCGACGAGGAGCAGCTCCGCTTTCCCATCCCGATCGATGTCGGCGACATCGAAACGCCGGATATCTCCGTCCCGCATGGAGAGGGTTCGGAGGGGAATCCGGGCGAACTCCGGTTCCGCAATCCGCTCCACCCGAAGGTTTCCGTCGGCAATGGAGGCGATTTCCCAGACGTCATCACCGTCCAAGTTGATCGGCATGAGAAGCCCCGCATCCTCCTTGTGGGAGGCCAGCACGTTGAAGTTGCCGTCGAGAATGTCCAGGCGATTGAGGTTGCGGTAGTGGAGCATGAGATAGTCGCCGCCGGGAGCCGGTAGCACAACCGGACGGACCCGGGAATCCTGCCTGCCGGCGTAGACCTCTTCCAGGCCCTCGCCGGGACGGATCCGGTAGAAGCGGACTGTTCCCGGATAGTACTGCGGGTCCTTGTCGTTGAGGGCGTAGAGCTCCTCTTCGCCGTCGCCGTTGCCGTCGAAAGTGAAGAGTCGTGACCATCCGTCCCGGTCTTCCTGCGGGAGCACCGTTGTTGTGGGTAGGCGCTCACCCTCCGGGGAGAGCACGTTGAGGGAGACCTCGGTGTCGACATGCTCCGTGCCGTCTTCCAGGACGACGCTCGCGCCGTTACTCACCGTGAAGGAGCCGACGTACACCCGCTCCGCGAACGGCACCATGTTCGTAACCTTGGGCGCCGTCGGCGCCGCGAACTCTACACTTCCCGTCTCGTGCTCGAGACCGTAGATCATCCGAGGGCTGAGGAGGTAGCCGGTGAAGAGATCGATCCAGAGGGTTCCGTCGAGGGAGCCCATGAACCTGGTGCGTGTGTCGAAGCCGGGAGTCAGGGCTTTGTCCAGAAGTATCCGACCATCCACGGCGGTGACCCGAGCACTGTAGACCTCGTTGAATCCCAGGTCGCCGAGCCACAGCTCCGCCGCACCGTCCGCGCTCACGTCCAGACTCGGTCGGAGTGCGGGGCGAGGGCTCCGGAACCGCCCCTGCACCTGGAGCTGCAGCTCTTCGTCCAAGACGCGGACCCTCCCGGATGAGCGGCCGTAAAGAGCAACATCCCCTGCGGCGTCTCCGGCGTAGTTGGCGATCGGCGCGCTGCGGGAGAGGTTCTCCGGCACCGTGGTGTGGGCGCGACGGGAGAGGTCGTCATAGGATCTCAGCGCGGTGTCGGGACTGCCCTCGGAGAGACGGATGGTCGGTGCTTCGGCGCCGGCTGCCGCGGCGCTGGAAGCGGCCCCGACAGCCGGCGGCTCGAAGAGGTACTCCGTCGTTCTCCCCGCCCGCACGGTAAGCTCCCGCTGAACCGGCTCCCGTCCGTCGATCTCCGCCCGTACGCTATAGCTTCCTTCGGCAAGTCGGTGAACCAGCGGCAACTCCTCGGGATCAAGCTCGCGCCCATCCAGCGTGAAGCGGGCCCCGGGCGGGTTGGAGTAGAGCAGCACACCGCCTTCCCGCGCATCCTTCGGCCCGAGGAGGTAGAGTCGATCGGCGCGTACGGCCATGTGGAGGCGGTCCTCCTCATCCGCGAACTGCGCGACGCTCTCGATCCGCAATGGGGCGGCGAAACTGAAGAGCGTCTCCAGCTCCTCGTTGAGCACGAAGAGCCGGGTATGATCGGTAATGATATACTCAACGTTTCCGTCTCCGGTAAAATCGGCGATCCCCCGGAGCCGCGCGTAGTGGATGTCTCCGGGAAGCCGCCGTTCGGCCATGCGGGCGCCCTCGCCGTCCAAGACGGTCACACGTCCGGCCCGGGTCCATGCGAGGACAATTCGCGCATCCGCCGCCGTCGCCGCCGAATCCGTTTCCCGGCGGTAGAAGCCGAAGGCGACATCCGTTTGCTCCGGTCCCTCGTACATGGACAGGAGCTCTCCATCCGCGCTGAGCACGCGGAACTCCGCCGCTCCGCCGTAGATCTCGGAGACGCGTTCCACGGCCATGAGGACTTCATCCCGACCATCGTCGTCGAGATCGAAGAGCTTGCTCCGCACACCGGAGATCTGTCCCTCCCTGGGATAGCCTTCCCGGATCTCAGGACCAAAGGGCTCGTAGACCGCCGTCTCACCATTAGCATTCAAGAGGTAGAGGGCGTGCCGGGTGCGATCACTCTCGTAGGCTGTTGCTACGTCCTCACGCTCCCGGCTCGCCGCGCGGTGGGAGAGGGCAAGGCGTCCATCACTCCCCTGGGAGATTCCACGGGGAACCGGCCCCATGTGGTGGAGCCACTGTGGATCGTCTCCGGCGCTCAGATCCAGGAGCCCGACCACCTTCGGCGCAACGGCCAACTCCGATTGCGCCGTGAAGTAGATCCGCGAGCCATCCGAGAACTGGATCTGGGTCTGCGCACGAAAGATATTCTCAAAGGCGGAATCTGCCAGCGTCTCACCCTCTCCGTTCAACACGCGGATCCGGGCGCTTCCCCCTTCGGCCCCGCCGAGGAGGATATCCTCCTTGCCGTCCTGGTCCACATCAGCGAGGCGCGACACCCGGAAGCGACTCTCCTCGAAGACGACGCTGCGCAGGGTCTCCAGCGAAAAGGGGTTCAGAACGCTCACGCCGCCGCCGTTTCCGACCACCAACTCGAGCCCTCCGTCCCGCGCAACATCCCCTACGGCGACGGCACCCTCCGTCGATTCGGTCTCTACGCTCCCAAGAAGCCCGATTCTCCCGAAATCCACCTCGCTGTACTCCCGGGCATCCATCAAGCTCCCTGAATGGGCCGCCCCGCCGGTAAGGTCACCCGCCCCCGCGCACCCCACCAGCGCTGCCGTGATGATCCCCGCCGTCAGGGCCGTACGCATCGTCCTGTTGCTCTTTCGCCTGCAGACCACATTCACACCTTTTGACCACACAACTTAGCAGAGAACCTAGCCAATATGAAGTGCGCAGACGTGAAGGGCCACGCGTCGAACGCCGAAATGGCTACTACGAACGTGGGCTTCTGACGAGCTTGGGCTATGTGGAGGGGATTCGAGTTCCATGCGGCTGGGTGACCAGCGTGGCCAATGTCGTGCTGCCGAAGTACAGCCGCACGCAACCGGAGTTCGACGCGGCGGCC
>CAYFQV010000213.1:2439-5172 GCA_964345195.1 uncultured Spirochaetaceae bacterium | reverse complement strand
GCCGGGTGAAGATGGAGATCGAGAGCCAGCCCACGGAGCTCGACCAGCTCGAGCGTCGCATCTTGCAGCTCACGATTGAGAAGCAGGCCTTGGAAACAGAGAGCGATGAAGCCTCCGCCGAGCGTCGCGAGAATCTGGATAAGGAGCTTGCGAACCTCACCTCCGAGCGGGACACCAAGCGCATGCAGTGGCAAAACGAGAAGGCGATCATTGAGGAGATCCGGGAGTTGAAGCAGCGTCTGGAGAACCTCAGCATTGATGAGACCCGTCACGAGCGTGAGGGCAACTTCGCAAAGGCCGCGGAGATCAAGCATGGCCGGATTCCGGAGGCCGAGCAGGAGCTCAACGAAAAGAGCGAGAAGCTGAAGGAGATACAGGAAGGAGGCCAAACGCTCTTGCGAGAGGAGGTCTCCGACGAGGATATTGCCGCGGTGGTTTCCGCCTGGACCGGCATTCCCGTCTCGAAGATGCTCGAGAGCGAGAAGAAGAAGCTCTTGCAACTCGAAGACATTCTCGCGGAGCGGGTTGTTGGTCAGGAGCGCGCCATCAACGCCGTCTCCGAAGCGATTCGCCGCAACAAGAGCGGCCTCTCCGACCCGAATCGCCCGACCGGTGTGTTCATGTTTCTCGGACCTACCGGTGTCGGTAAGACCGAGTTGGCGAAGACCCTCGCGGGATTCCTGTTCAATGACGAGCACGCCCTCACGCGCATCGACATGAGTGAGTATATGGAGAAGTTCTCCGTCTCCCGCCTCATCGGCGCGCCTCCCGGCTACGTCGGCTACGAGCAGGGCGGACAGTTGACCGAGGTGGTTCGACGTAGGCCCTACTCGGTAATTCTCTTCGACGAGATCGAGAAGGCCCATCAGGATGTGTTCAACATTCTGCTGCAACTCCTCGACGAGGGCCGACTGACCGACGGGCAGGGCCGATTGGTGGACTTCCGGAACAGCATCATTATTATGACCAGTAACGTCGGCAGCGACATTATCCTGGGCACCGAGGACACCGAGGCGATCCGTGATCAGGTGTGGGGCCTGCTACAGGCAACCTTCAAGCCGGAGTTCCTCAACCGCCTGGATGAGATCATCACCTTCAACCGGCTCGGTAAGGGTGAGATCATGAAGATCGTCGACCTCGAGGTAACGCGCGTTCAGGCGCGTTTAGAGGAGCACAAGATCCGCTTGGAGCTCGAGGATGATGCTCGTGAGTTCCTGGCCTCGAGCGGCTTCGATCCGGCCTACGGTGCACGACCCTTGAAGCGTGCGGTGCAGCGGCTGTTGGAGAACCCGCTTGCCACGCAAATGCTCGGTGGGGAGGTCAAAGATGGGGATGTCGTCACCGCCCGTCGCGACGGAGACAGCCTTTCCTTCGAGACCAGCACCCCGCCGCGCGGCAAAGGGGTCGGCCGCGCCGAGCAGTAGGCCGGCCACGGAATGGGGTGACCAGGCCGAAGGGGCTTCCGGTCCGACCTGTTGGAATCCACCGGAATGACCGCTACACTATGGCACCATGGCACGATCCCGCAGAAGCCTTGTAATTACCGTCCTCATCTTTGGAGCTCTGTTGTTGTTCGTCGACCCGTTCGGCTTTTTCCCCTCCCGCGGGTCGATCAGATCCTCCGGCGTTGAAGGCGAAGAGCTTCAGGAAGGCGTCGACTATATCCGCGCAAACCACGTGGATCCGGTGCCCTACGTGGTCGGTCTGTTCAATGCCCACGACATCGTGTTTCTGGGGGAGTTCGGGCGCGTGAGGGAGCAGGTGACCTTTGTCCACGAGCTCATTCCGGCGCTTCACAATGCCGGCATCCGGCACCTCGGTTTACAGTATGCGCTACAGGCCGATCAGGAGCGTATAGATGCCCTGCTTACGGCCCCGGAGTACGACCCGGAAACGGCGGAGGAGATACTCTTCAAGCGCTTGGTCATCTGGGGCTTTCAGGAGTACGCGGACATCTTCCGCGCCGCCTGGGAGGTCAACCAGAAGCTCGCGCCCGGAGAGGAAGCGTTCCGGATTGTCGGCCTCAACATCCAACAAGACTACTCGGCCATTAAGACCCAAGAGGACGCCGAAGATATCGACATCCTGCGCGGGATCCTCAGTGATGGTGTCCCGGATCAGGTCATGGCGGAGCGGGTTCTCAGCAGCTTCGTGGAGGAGGGGGACAAGGCGCTGGTCCTTTCCCAGATCGAGCATGCCTTCACCGGATACGCGAGCCCTCAGTACCGCGACCGGATGGCCGAGCTCGGCTACGACGAGGCGAGGCGGATGGGAAACATTGTCTACGATCGGATCGGTGAGCGCGCCGTGACGGTCTACCTCCACGGTCCGTGGCCCGATTCCGAGGGGCCCATGCAGCTCGGCTACGCCGCCGACGGCTTGGTGGACGCCGTTATCCGGCGCCTCCCGGCTGAATACAAGAGCGGCGGCTTCGACCTTGCCGGCACCCCCTTCGGGCAGGTGAGCATTGACTCCGGCAGCTACGCCTATGACCGCGAAAACCTGAGCTTCGGAGACCTTAGCGACGGGTATGTCTACTTCGGTCCCGTTGCTGAGCTCACGCCGGTTACGCCGATAGAAGGCTTCTTTACCGAACAAAATATCGATGAAGCCGTTCGCAACTTCCCGGGGCCGAGCCCTCAGGATGTCGGACCCGCGGAGCTGAACCGCTACCTCTCGCAGATGGCCGACAGTCTCGAGCGGGCCTTCGGGGAGTTCAACTGATGTGGGCGC
>CAYFQV010000213.1:0-2339 GCA_964345195.1 uncultured Spirochaetaceae bacterium | reverse complement strand
CACGAGATACAGCTATTCTATCGCTCAGGTGTGCTTACCGGTACGGTAAGCGAAATGCTCCGGGCCGCGGGTTCATCTATTGCCGACAAAGAGGCGTATCAAAAAACCACGGCTTCCCGAGGGCTCACTCTCAACGCACCCCTGGATCATCCCCGCACCGTCGTGCCGGCACAGCGTCGGCGGTGGTTGCAGATCGGCGCCCACCTGCAAGCCGCGTATCCAAACGCCGCGCATGTGTGCGCCCTTCACGCGCTGTCACCCCGGGAGCGGCAGGTAGTCGCGTACGTGGCCCAGGGAGATAGCAACAAGTTGATCGCCTACCAGCTCGGGATTAGCCTTGGATCGGTGTCCAACACGCTCTCTCGCGCCATTGCGAAGATGGGTCTTCGCACACGTCGCGAGCTGATCCGGCTGTACAACAAGCTGCTTTCCCCGAATGGGGCATAGTGTCGTCAAAATAGGTATTGACGTAGTTTCCTCCTCTCAGCAGGATTGAGGAGCAAAATAGTAAACCTTTTAGCAGCTTGTGCGCTCGTCGGAACAGCGGGAGCTCGACGATGCCGCCGACAAACCACACACGGGATGCGGAGTAGGGAGGAGGGAGAGATGAACGTGGGGCGTTTTCGAGTATTGATGATGGTTATGGCCGTGGTGCTTGCGTTGATGGTCTACGCGGGGTGCCAAAACCCGACCGGTTCCGACGGCAGCGGAAACGCGGATGGGAACGGAGACTCAACGGACACCGGAGATACGGACGACGGTAACGGCACGGACGGCACGGATGGAGAGAATGGTGACGACGCGCAAAGCGGTCTCTCCCAGGACCAGGTGCTGCTGTTCCGGGCGGACGCCGCTCGAGACGACATCAAAGCCCTGCTGAGTGACGGCACGCAGTCAACGGTGCTGTTTCAGTTGCGGGCGGATGATATCGAGCTAGACGAAGATAACGACAAGGTCTATTGGCTCAACTCGCAACACATGAAACTGCAGCGCGCCGACACCGACGGCACCAAGCTCGAAGACCTCGTAACCGGCGAGGATCAGCTCGAAAGTGCTTCCGGCTTCGCAATCGACACCGTGAACGACACCATGTATTGGATTCGCGTTGATTCAGAGGGGCCTGATCTCATGCGGGCGGACCTCGACGGATCGAACGTTGAAGAGCTTGTCTCCGTAGCCGCGGATCCCACCGACCTCGCCGTGGCCGCGGAAGCAGGCTACGTCTTCGTGGGCTCCGGGAGTGGAAGCTCGGCGGCGCTCACTCGCTACAAGCTCGACGGCACCGCTGAGCTCGAGGTTGCTACCGACACAGACGGCGTGCGGGGTGCACAGGCGCTATCCGTCGACACTGCAAATAAGATGCTGTACTGGATCGACGGGAAGAATACTGATGACGATCCCCAAACGATCGAGCGCACTAACTTCGACGGTTCCGAAGCTCCGGAGACGATTGATGATGCCGGAGATTTAGGCAAGCTCTCAGACCTATCCGTCGACCCGGCGGGCGACTTCGTGTACTGGCTGGATGGGATTTTCAACAAACTCAAACGTATTGCCACCGACCAAAGCACGGAGACGGACAGCGAAACGGTGGCGAGCGACTTCGATTACCAGGCACTGGATGTGACCGCAAACGCGGTCTACCTGTACGGCCTCGGAGAAGGTCTCGCGGAGGGAATCGGCGACAAACCCGGTGCAATCTCCCGTAGCGAACTCGACGGTGCCGAGCTCACGAGCGTCGTTGCCGGGCACCCCATAGGCGGCCCCGAAGACCTCGCCTTCGACGCCGCCGCGCAGATGATCTACTGGACCGAGGGCGGGGGTGATCATGTAAAACGGGCCGCGCTCGACGGTTCGGGCGCGGAGATCGTCGTGGACGCCGACGACGGTGCCGCGGAGCCGACCTCCATTGTCGTGGACTCCGGGAACGATTACCTCTACTGGGCAAACGGCGACTCGCCCCGGCATATCTACCGCTCGGGACTCGACGGGAGTGCCCCTGAGATTCTCATCGACGACGCCGATTTCGACGGCACAGTAGTCGATCTCTTTCTCGAAGCCGACGGCGGCTTTCTCTACTACGCAGCCGACGACGGTCTCGGCGATCAGATCCGGCGGAGCGCGCTCGACGGAACCGGGCTGGAGGCTGTGGTATCGGATGCCTTTGCCGTCTCCGGGCTTGCGGTTGATCCCGGGGCTGAGAACGTTTACTGGAGCAAAAGAACGACCAACAACGACGAAGTCATGCGCACGAAGCTCGACGACACGGACGAACAGGCCTTCGTTACCGGCATTGTGGAGCCATGGGCGGTCGCTCTAGACGCGGATGCCGGCTACAT
>CAYFQV010000212.1:2379-5193 GCA_964345195.1 uncultured Spirochaetaceae bacterium | reverse complement strand
GAACTGGATCACGGGGTCGGACAGACGATCACAGCAGTGGGACGGATCGACTCTGAGACGAGTCACATCCGCGGTCGAATCGAAGAGCAGGTAAACAACGTAAGTCACACCTCGGCGTCCGTCGAGGAGATGGCTCGAAGCATCGAGTCCTTGAATGAAGCAGTGACCAACCAAGCAAGTAGTGTTGAGGAATCCTCCGCCTCCATTGAGGAGATGATCAGTCAAATCAAGAGCGTAACAGAGACCGTCGGAACAGCCGCTACGCGTGTGCAGAACATGGCGGAGGCCGGAGAGTCCGGTCGTCGTCAGTTGGGCGAAGTCCGAGAGTACGTGGATGCCGTGAACCAGCGGTCCAACAAGCTTCTCGAGGCAAACCAACTCATTGCGAGCATTGCGGAACAAACTAACCTCCTCGCCATGAACGCGGCGATCGAGGCGGCCCATGCAGGAGAACACGGCAAAGGCTTTGCCGTCGTTGCCGAGGAGATCCGCAAGCTTGCCGAGGGGACAAACGAACAGTCCCGCTCCGTTGCGGAAGACATCACCGAAATCCGCTCTCGGATTGACGACGTGTCGCAGCGTTCGACCGCAACTGCAAGTGCTTTCGACGAAATGCTCGCCACCGTCGCCGACGTCCGGGAGGTATTCGACACGGTGCGCGCCGCCATGGACGAACAAAGCGCCGGGAGCAACCAGATCCTCTCGGCAATTAACACCATGCGGGAGATCACCGGGACCGTTCAATCGGGTTCACAGGAGATGCGCCAGGGCACCGACCAGATCGTGGAGGCGGTGAGCAGTCTCACCGACATAAGCGGCGAGGTCCGCTCGTCCATTCACGACATCACTGAAAAGACGCAGCACATAATTACGACCGCCGAAAACATCGGCTCCCTGTCCAAGGAAAACTTTGCGGGGATAAAGAAGCTCAGCGATCAAGCCGCCGGCTTCCAGGTGGCGGACTGACGCCGCACGGCTATCCGCCACGCCTTCGCGCGTGCTTGACAGCACCGCGCGGCCCATCCGCGGCGTCTTCGACAGGCGCTACAAGCTCGCGGTGAACTTGCTCAGCGAAGACGAGCTTTACGATCTGCAGGAAGATCCATACGAGATAAGCAATCTCATTGAGGACGATGCCTACACGTCTACCCGTGACCACTTGCACAACGTTCTCCTGGAGCGGATGAACGTGACGTGGCACCCCTTTCGCGGGTACTACTGGGAGCGCAGAGCGTGGCGCTCATAGCCGAGCGAACGGGCCCGTCCGGCCACCGGGTCGACGTCAGAATCTGCGCCGGTCCGGCGTGAAGGGCACCACGTCCGCGGTCTCCTGATACCAACTCAGCATGCGCTCGGCAAGATCGGCCCGGACCTCTGCAAGCGCCGGGTCTTGAATGCGGTTGTGCTCCTCCCTGGGGTCGGACTGCAGTTCGTAGAGCTCATCGCTCTCGTAGAGGCGGCGCACATACTTATAGCGGCGGGTCCGCAGCATGCTCGCCTTGCCGTGATAGGGCTGTTCCTCCGAAACTTGTAATGAGTTACGCGGATAGTAGAGGTTTCGCGACGGATCATCCGCCACCTTTTGCAGGCTCTCCTTTTCGCTTGCCTCGGACTCGCCCATGAGGCGTCCACCCTCGCAGTGGACCTCGTCGCGGTGCACGTCGCTCTCGCCCCGCAGGTAGGGCAGAATGCTGCGGCCAAAGTGGCGGTATCCCGGATCAATGCCGGTGAGCTCGAACACCGTCGCCGGAAAGTCGATCAACTCCACCAACTCGTCACGCACCCCAGGCTTGAGGCCGTGGTCATGGACCTTGTGGGATTTCGGCGGCTTGAAGATGAAGGGCACACGGGTCAGCACCTCTTCAAAGGTGTTCTGCGTCTTCTCCACGAGCCCGTAGTCCCCGGTGAAGTCCCCGTGGTCGGAAAAGAAGAAAAGCGCCGCGTCGTCCCAGAAGCCTCGCTCCTTCAATGCATCTATAACCACGCGCAACTGCTCGTCAATGCGGCTGCACATGCCATAGTAGGTTGCCCGTAACTCCGCAAAGCGCTCCTCGGACCAAGCACCAAGCCGCTGGCGCTGTTGGAGGTCGCGCAAAAGGCAGGGCTTCCCCGCGGCGTCCCAGTCCTCGGGAGCCGGAATGCGTCCGGGAAGGGCGCCCCGATCGATGGCGGAGAAATAGGGTTCTTCGACGCCATAGGGGGGATGGGGAGATTGCAGCGGCAGGTAGAGGACAAAGGGTTCGTCGCCGTCGTAGTTTCGGATGAAGTCCACCGCGCCGTAGATATCCGCCCAGTCGTGGTTGAAGCGGCGATCCTGTCCCTTGGTATCCAAACGACCCGCGTAAAAACTGTAGTAGTTATCCCCATCAGAGTCTCCCCGCCAGCTCTGGTCTACGTGAAGGTCCGGCATCTCGCTGTAGCCCCAGCGCGCATAATCATCCTTCGTGGCGCGAAAGTGCACGTCGGCGTGCTCCTCCCAGCCGTCCTGACCAGGGACCAGATCGTTCTTACCACCCCACCAGACGTGGTATCCGTTCTGCTTGAGAATGCGCAGAAGATTCTCCTCGTCTCGCTCGGGATGAAGCATATGCGTCATGGTCCGGTGACCCCGCACGTGGGGGTACCAGCCGGTCATGAAGCTACAGCGACTCGGCGTGCAGACGGGATTCTGGCAGAACGCGCCGCTGAAGCTTACCGCCTCATTCTCCACCAGTGCATCCAAGGTCGGGGTGCGGGCCGCGGCATTACCCAGGTGGCCCACGCCGTCGGCGCGGAACTGGTCCGGGTTGAAGATTACGATGTTCGGCCGTCGCC